>JANSXG010000008.1 GCA_024743075.1 bacterium
ACAGGATCAGGAAGAGGAAGAACAGGATTTTCGCGATGTCGGTCGCGCCGGCGGCGATGTTTCCGAAGCCGAAGATGGCGGCGATGATCGCGATGATGAAGAACGCTATGGCCCAGCGGAGCATGGCGTGATCCTTTCGGGGTGATCGTGTCTGGTGGACGCGCCGCAACACTTCGGCGCGGCGGGGGGCAACGAGTCGATCAGTCCTGCGCGTCGCGCGAGGCTTCGGACATGTTCTCGCCGACATACTCGAGGTCTTCGCCCATGCCTTCGACCGTGCTGCAGGATGCGAGGGCGACCGCGCAGAAGCCGAGGGCGGCGAAGGCGAGGGCCAAGAGGCGGCGGTTGGGAGCGGAGCGTTCGGAGGGCATCGATGGACTCCTGTGGGGACACCAGCGACCGGTCTTCGGACCGGCCTTCTCCATTCATATGTACCAGCGCGGGGGCTGCGCCGGATCGTGAAATCGGATTAATTCGATGATGCGGGCGATGGTGCGAGGGCGCTAGTCGTCTGCGCGCCGCTCAGGCCCCGGCACCCATTCTGCTTCTTGCGCTTTCTGCGAAACTCACCATGGCCTGCGCTTCGCTTCGACCATGCCACCCCGAACTGGGCGTTACTCTGCGGAGCGTCGGGGCATCGCGCTCGCGACGAGGCGGACGGTTTCCGGCGTCGCCGGGGTCCAGACGCCGTCGTTCACGGCGAGGCTCGGCTCAAAGATGATGTCCACGGTGCCCTTGATGAGTTTGGGCCCGATCTCGTAGCGGAGCGTGAACTCGGCCGAGCGGACCTCGGAGAGCATCATGAATTCCTGCTCGACGCCGGTGGCGACTTCGATGAGGACTATCCAGAGTTCGCCGGGGCCGTCGACTTCCATGCCGTCGGGCAGTTCGGGCGGGTCTTCCTGCGCGCCCCAGGTGCGCAGCAGGGGCGGCTCGCCCGGGTAGCGGAACTCGACGCGCGTGACCTCGGCGATGGAGCCGTCGTCGTTGAAGCGGGAAGCGAATTCGAAGTAGTCGGCCTTGAGCGGGTTGGCATCGGCGTCGAGCACGTCGTTGGGGAACGGGCCGAACTCGGATCCGGTGCGGATCATGCCGAGCAGTCGGTTGACGGCGATGCGCGCGACGACGTGGTTCGAGGCCGAGTCGGTCGAGGTCTCGTAGACCTTGAACATGGCGTCGAAGGCGACGAGTGTGGCGGTCATGATCGAGGCGCTGATCGACAGGGCGATGAGCATCTCGATCATGCTGAACGCGCGCCGGGCCGTTCTGCGGGCGGCGCGGCTGGTCGAGCGATGCGTGCTGCGTGTGAGGGTGCGGATGGGGTTCATGCGATCACACGCCTTCCTCTTCGTCGTCGGGCAACTCGTAGCGTCCCTCTTCGTAGGTCGAGCGGTGGGGCTGGATCCGGATCGGCGTGGCGAGGCCGTCGGGGAGCACGATGTTGGGGTCGTAGTTGATGATCACGCGACCGAAGCCGTTGAACGGGACGGGGCGCCGGGCGAAGTCACCGGGTTCCCACTCGGCGTCGGTGTCGACGATGCCGTCGAACCAATCGTCGGGGTAGTCTCCGACATCGAGCCCGTCGAGCAGCGGCGAGCCGATGGGGATGAGTTCACCGGTGGCGGGGTCGCGGGCCGAGTCGTAGCCGATGTCGAGCGTGCCGTCGCCGTCGAGGTCGGCGAGGTCGCCGAGTTCGATGCCTTCGGGGTCGCCGTCTTCGGGGCTGAAGTAGCCGAGGGTGATGTTGAAGTCTGCGGGGTTGCCGATGGGCTCGCCGTAGAGCTGCAGCGGCGGCTCGCCGAAGACGGGCTGGAAGTCGGCGATGAGCACGCCGTCGATGCGGGCGTTGCCTCGGATGTCGATGACGCCGGCGATGATCGCGCCGCGCAGGTGCACGTCCTGATCGGGGCTGGCGTTGTTGAGGCCGATGTCGGTGGACCAGTTGGGGAGCATGAGCGAGCTGCGACGGATCTGGTCCATCTCGGATTCGGTGGGGTTGTAGTCGGGGTCGTCGGGGTAGTCCGGGTGCTCGCTGGTGAAGCGGGTGGAGCCGGTGAAGGTGACTTTGTTGCGTCGGTTGGTGAACACGGTGGCGCGGTTGCCGACGATGGATCCGACGAACAGGCAGTCGTGGAAGCGCAGGTTGTTTGAGACGCGCTTGGTGTCGATGCACTGGTCGCCGCCGTAGCCGTCGCCGTCGAGGTCGACGCCGACGATGAGCGGGTCGGGCAGGTCGTCGTAGCCGATGTCGCCGGGCTCGGCCCATGATTTGTCGAGGGCGATATCGGACTCATCATCCTGCGGGTACATCTGCTCGAGCGCGCCGGTGAAGCGGTTGCGCTTCTGCGTGCCGTAGAAGGGCCACGAGGGGTGGGTGTTGTCCTGATAGGTCTCGACGAAGGTGACGCCGATGAAGGTGCAGTTCTCGAACAGGGCGTTGGTGCCCATGGGGATGGTGACGTTACGGAAGGTGAGGTTCGAGTAGGTGGGGCGCTCGTACCAGTCGGCCGGGGCGGGCGCGCCGAAGGGGGTCGCCTCGACGGTGGTCGGCGGGGTGTAGCCGGGACCGAGCTGGATCTCGACCTGGTCGTCGAGCGGCGAGTTGGTGTCGGTGGCGATGGTGATCAGCCCCTCGGTCGCGGCGGCGAACGAGTCGGGTGTGATGTCGGGGATGTCGATGTCGTCGGCGTTGAAGACGATGGGCAGGTCGTTGGTGTTCGGCGAGACCGCACCGGAGACGAACTGCTGGTAGTTGCCGTAGGGCACGCCGAACGCGTCGACGGCGTTCTCCCAGTCGGACTGGTTGGCGCGGAAGAAGATCGAGCCGCGGACCTTGGCGTAGCGGTCGCGGTAGTCGAGGATGCCGTCGCGGTAGCCGAGCGTGATGTCGTCGGCGTCGATGTCGCCCGAGTCGAGGAGGCCGTCGTCGTTGTTGTCGTTGAAGGTGGAGAAGTCCCACGCGCCGTCGATGAACTGGCCGTTGTAGATGCCGTTGCCGTTGCGGTCGGGGTGGGCGGAGTCGATCATGAGCGCCATGGCGTCGTCGAGTGTGAACTCTGCGCTGAGGGCCTCGTTGGGCGTGCCGGCGCGGAGGGCGTCGGAGAGGACGATGCGTCCGTCGCCGTTCGTGTCGAAGTGGTTGATGAAGATGTCGAAGTCGTCGACGACGCCGTCTCGCGTGACATCAAGAAACGCGCTGTCCGCGAGGCCGTTGCCGGAGTAGTCGACGGCGTTGAGGTTGACCAGGGGCAGGCGTTCGATGGCGTGGTTGATGCGCAGGCGGTTGTCGCCGTCGACGTCCGCGCTGAGCAGCGCGGCGTGGAAGTCGTCGAGCTTGGTGTTGAGAATGGGGTCGAGGCCGTAGAAGTCGGACTTCATGTACAGGGGCGGGCCGTCCATGAGGCCGAGGGCCTGCGAGTTGTATCGGATGCCGAGCGGCCCGTTGACCTGCACGTTGCGCCCGATCATGAGGCGCGAGGGCGCGAGCACGGCGTGCTCGACGCGTTTGACAATGGAGAAGTGCTGGTAGGCCGTGCGGGTGACCCAGCGCTCGCGCGTGAAGTCCCAGTTGTACCCGGTGACGACGACGAGCACGCGGCCTTCCGGGTCAAGCGCGGGCGGCAGGTAGGTGATCTGGACGGCGGTCGTGATGAGACCGTCGCCGGAGCGTTCGAGGCCGATGGGGAGGCCGACGACCCAGTCGGGTTTGCTCGTCGGGGCGGTGATCGGCGCGGGCACGTTGTCTGCGTTGTCCCAGCTGACGAGGTTGCCGGCTTCGTCAGAATCGTGATGCCACTGGATGGCCTCGCGGATGCTGGTTGGCGTGCCGGGCTCGGGGCGTCCGTAGGGTGCGGGCTGCGGCGGGGGCGGCGCGTCGAAACCGCCGTAGCTGCCGGTCCAGAGCGCGGCGGCGTACTCGGGGGAGACCTCGCCGATGGGGACGATGAAGCGCGATGCGGCCTCCATGAGGCGTGATTCGGCGAGCTGCAGGCCGGTGTCGATGGCGGACATGGACTTGGTGACGCGCATGTGGGAGACGGAGGAGCGGAGGTTGCCCTGCGTGACGACGGCCATCGTGGTGGCGAGGGAAGCGAACATGACCAGGAACATCATGGCGAGGATGCCGACGACGCCTCGGCGCGACCGCGCTCGACGAGCGAGTCGACGGAGACCGAGGCTCTTCGTGGCGGTTTGGCGTTTGCGTCGGGTCATGGGGTTTCCTTCCGATCGTGGGTGTGGTGCGGCGCCGGCGGTCCTGCGGAGCGGGATCAGCGGGGCGGCACGACCCAGGAGATCACGCTCAGCGGCGGCGCGTGGTCTTCCCAGACGCCGTCGTAGATGACCGTGACCGTGACTCTGAGCGGGTACTCGCCGACGTCGCGTCCGCCGGCCTCGGTGTCGTTGGCGGCGTTGTCGAGGACGACTGAGTAGTCGAAAGGGTCGACCTTTTCGACGGTGATGAGCTGCGACCAGCCGCGCATCGAGACGGGGACCATGTCGCCGTCGACTTCGATCATCTCCGTGGTGCCGTCGAACCGGACCTCGGAGATGACCTCGCCGAACGAGTTGATCGGGCCGGGGAACCGCTGGCTCATCACGAAGCCTTCGGGGAACGCGGTGGTGTTGCCGAAGACGAGTCCGTCGAGATCGTCGATGTCGTTGATGTCGGCGATCTGCGGATCGTCGCCTTCGAGGCCCCACCCCTCGAGTGTTCCGGGGTCGGCGGGGTCGGTGAAGTAGATGCCGCCGGCGAAGCGGTCGTGGTTGGGCAGGGAGCGGGAGAGCTCGCGGATTTCCTGTGCGAGGTAGGTCGCGGTCGCGGAGTGGGTTGACCACATGTTGGAGTAGAGGAAGTGCATCATCGAGCGGAGGATGACGACCACGCCGAGGCCGATGATGAGCACGGCGAACATCGTCTCGATGAGCGTGAAGCCGGATGACCCGCCGGCGCGGCGCACGCCGCGATGGCGTCGTGGGCGTGGGCGCGGGGCTGGGGTCGGTCCGGATGTCGACGGTGCCGGGAGCATCGCGAGAGTCCTCGGAGGTGTGAGCAGCGGCGGCGGTGTGCCGTTGGGTTCACCTTTCATTGGACGATCTGGCTCATCTTGAAGATGGGCAGAATGATGGCCATCGCGATAAAGCCGACGATTGAACCCATCGCAACGATCATGAGGGGCTCGATCATTCCGGTAACCGCTTTGATGGCGTCGCGGAGCTGCTTGGCGTAGTAGTCGGAGATCTCGTCGAGGACCTCGCCGAGCTTACCGGACTCTTCGCCCGCTCCGATCATCTGCACGACGGCGTGGGGCATGAGCGCGGACTGCTGGAGCTGGAAGGTGATCTTGCGACCCTGTTTGACGCTGCTGTACACGGCGCGCCACATGCGCTTGTAGAGGCGGTTGCCGGAGATGTCGCCGGTGATGGCGATGGTGTCGAGCATGGGGACGCCGGCGTTGATCAGTTCGCCCATGGTCTGCAGCGAGCGGCTGATGTAGAGGGCGCGGAACATGCGCTTGAAGACGGGGATTGTGAGCTTGCACTTGTCGAACCACCAGGAGCCGGGGTCGGTCTTGAGCAGCGCGAAGAAGCCGATGAACACCGCGAGCAGCGAGCCGAGGATGATCAGGTACTGCGAGCGGACGAACTCGGAGAGCCCCATGAGGAAGGTGGTCGCCCACGGGAGCGCGTCCTCCTTACCCTCGAAGACCCCGGTGAATTTGGGGAGGACGAAGGTGAGCAGGAACACCGTGACGCCGACGGCCATGGTGGCGATGACGCCGGGATAGATCATCGCGCCGATGACCATCTTGCGGGTTTCGATCTGCTGCGAGGTGTACGCCGCGATCCGGTCGAGCATCTTGCCGAACGATCCGGACATTTCCGAAGCGCGGACCATGTTGACGTAGAGCGGGTTGAACAGTTTCGGGTGGCGGGCCAGTGCCTCGGAGAACTGTTTGCCGGATTCGACGTCGTACTTTAGACCGAGGATGATCTGCTTGAACTTGTAGTGCGTCGTCTGCTCGGCGATGCCCTCGAGCGCGGTGCGGATGCCGATGCCGGCACGGACCATGACGGCGAGCTGGGTCGTGAAATCGAGGACGTGCTTCTGATTGGGCTTGCCGGAGTTCAGCTCGCGCAGGCGCTCGAGGAGCGCCGCGCGGTTGTCGGAGGAAGGGACGGGAGCGATGGAGAGGACCTGCGCGCCCTGCCGGCGCAGGCTGTCGGCGGCGGCGGCGACGGACTGGGCGTTGAGCACGCCGACGGTCGTCTGGCCGTTTCCGGATCGGACCTGGTAGCGGTAGGCGGGCATGGTGGTCGAGCTCCCTCGCTGGGCGGTTGAGAATCAGAGCGGGTCGGTGGCGTCGCGCGCGAGATCAGGCTGCGAGTTGCTGCTCGAGCTTGTCGGGGTAGGCGGCCTGGGCGATCGCGTCTTCCTTGCTGATCATGCCGTTGAAGTAGAGCTGGCTGATCGAGGAGTCGAGGCTGGACATGCCCATCGAGCGGTTGGTTTCGATGACGTTCGCGATCTCGAAGGTGCGTCCTTCGCGGATCAGGTTGCGCACCGCGGGGGTGCACAGCAGGATCTCGACGGCGGGGGCCATGCCCTTGGTGTCGGTGCGACGGAACAGCGTCTGGGAGATGACCGCCTGCAGCGTGTTGGCGAGCATGGCTCGGATCTGGTTCTGCTGCGCGGCGGGGTACATATCGATGATGCGTTCCACCGTCTGCGAGGCGTTGGTGGTGTGCAGCGTCGAGAGCACGAGGTGGCCGGTTTCGGCGGCGGTGATGGCGAGGGCGGTGGTTTCGAGGTCTCGCATTTCGCCGACGAGGATGATGTCGGGGTCCTGGCGCAGGGCGTGCTTAAGGGCCGAGGCGAACGAGGGCATGTCCTGGCCGAGTTCGCGCTGCTCGATGAGGCAGCGGTTTGAGTGAAGGACGTATTCGACGGGGTCCTCCAGCGTGATGATGTGCTTCTGGTATCGCTCGTTCATCGCCTGGATCATGGCGGCGAGCGTGGTGGACTTACCCGAACCGGTGTCGCCGGTGACGAGAACGAGGCCTCGCGGCAGGTAGGTGAGTCGGGTGATGACCTCGGGAAGGTTCAGGCTGGCGAGCGGCGGGACCTTGGTCTTGATGGCACGCATCGCGATGCCGGGGACGCCCTTCTGGCGGTGAGCGTTGACGCGGTAGCGACCGAGGTTGGAGACTTCGTAGGAGAAGTCGGCGTCCTGCACTTCGTTGAAGGTGTGCATCGAGTTCTCGGTAGCCATGTGTCTGACCATGCTCTCGGCGACCTCTGCGGTGATCACCGGGAAGTCCATGGGGGTCATCACGGTCTGGCAGCGCATGACCGGGGGGTGGCCGGCGACGATGTGGATGTCGGAGGCATCGGCTTCGGCTGCACGGCGGAGAATGTCGTCGATGGTCATGACGGGCGCTCGCTCCGGGTGGCCACGCGGGCTCGCCGCGGGCGTGGAATGATGATCGGACCTGGTCGGCGAGGGTGGTCGGGAGAGCCGGCGCGACCCTCGCGCACGGCGTGGTCATCGGCCTCGCGGGTCGGCGGAATGAGTCTCGTGGGCGATGGAAGGCCCGCGCCGGTTGGATCGTGCCGTCAGAAGAGGAACGAGAGGCGTGCTGGGGGTCCGAGAATCAGCCGAGGCCGACGAGACGGCGCAGCCGGTGGCGCAACGCCTTGTCGCGCCTGGGGCGATCGAATAGTTCGGCGTCTACGCGCTCGAAGCAGCTGCGGGCCGGGGCCGGGGCGTGGGCTTCACGCAGGCGGTCGAGACTGGCTCGCAGTCGGAGGCGGTTGTGCTCGGAGAGGTCGGTGCGTCCGCGCCAGGTGGCGTCGTCGCCGATGTGGAAGGTCAGGTGAAGGTGTTTGTGCTCGACGAGGCGGAAGCCGGAGAGGGCGTCGAGGTTGGCAAGCATGGCGAGGCCGATGTACGGCGCGCCAATGCAGATGCGGTCGAGTTCCAGCGAACCGACGAACGAACGCGGGAAGACAAAGCAGTCCCAGCCGCCGTGGCGCTCGCCGGGTTCGGCGAGCATCGCGTCGAGCTGGCCGGGCGAGTCGTAGTGGCCGGGGATGGTGCGTCGGTTGATGACGTGGGCGGGGGCGCTTCTAGTGACGAGCGAGGCGACGGACGCGTAGAAGTGGGGCTGCAAGGAGATGTCGAGGTTGGTGTAGACGAGTACGTCGCCTTCGCGGGCGGGGCCGGCGGCGTCAGCGCCGAGGGCGATGAGGTCGGCGACCAGTGGAAACTTTTTGCTGGTCGCGAAATCGGCGACATCGATCACGGATCGCTTGAGCGGCTGCGCGGCGATGAAGGGTGAGGCGACCAGGTCCAGGTCTTCTTCGAACGCGACTCCGACCGGGACGACCTCGAGGCCGGCGTCTTTCGCGTGGGCGTGTGCGCGTCGGATTGAGGCGAGGGTGACCTCCTGGGCGATCGCGTGCTCGGAACCCTCGGGCGCGTGGAACGGGTTGATTATGTGGATAATGCGCATCGGGACAGGGGCCGGGGGGTCAGCGAGTTCCGAAGCCGAGTCGGCGCGCGCGGCGGAGAAGTTCGGGCTGCGAGCGGATGACGTAGACATCGTTGATGCCGATGGCGGTCGCGCGTTCGTAGCCGGCGCTCTCGATGATGGGCCGGACGGGGCTGGACTGCGGATCGGCCTTGTCCTCGACGATGAGTACGGCCGGTGCGAATCTGGCGAGGTCGAATCCCTGGAAGAGACCGACCTCGCCGCCCTCGACGTCGATGACGGCGAAGTCGTATGGCTGCTCGGGCTGCGGCGCTTCGGCCAAAACCTCGGTCATGGTCGTGTAAGGCACTTCCACCGAGTGGACTCTGGCGTCCTTCGCCTTGAGGTCCTGTTCGTGATGGACGTTGGTCTCGAGGTAGGACATCACGCCGGAGTGGTCCTCGCCGACCACCTCGTGGAAGGTGACGGAGCCCTTCGATCCGGCGGGGCCGAGGGCGGCGTGCACGACGTGGCTGGCGGGACGGGCCTGGCGACAGGCTTCAAAGTTCTTCCGGACGGGCTCGATGAGGACGCCGGTCCAGCCGAGGGCTTCGAAGGGGAGGGTCACGGAGAGGTGCTGGCCGTCGTGGGCGCCGACCTCGATGTAGCGTCCGGAGCGTCTGCCCTGGAAGAGTTCATAGAGAAAGACGTCCTCGTTGTCCTGAGCGGTGAAGCGGAAGCGAGGTCGGTCGGGGCCGGGCTGGCTGGCGAGGTCCTGGGTCGCGGCGGCGATGGCGACGGTTCGGCGGAGTTCCAGGGCGGCGGTCTCGAGCCGCTCGGTCCGACGCCAGAGCTGCTTTTGGCGACGACGCACCAGTCGGAACTGGGAAATCAGGGCCGCGACCGCGCCGATGGCGGCGATGAGGAGGATCCACTGCAGCGTCTCGAGGGCCTGTTGCATCGGGCGGATGGTAACCGGATCGGTGAGTGCGCATCCTGTCAGGATGTGCCCGGGGGCGGCGATGCGCAGGTATTGCGCCGTCCGGGGTGGGCGTTATCGGCCCGGCTGCCGATTCGGGCGGCCGGAGCCAGTCGGGCCGATAAAGACGGCGTGACGCGGATCAGGAAGCGGGATAACCCATACGGATCGTTTGACTGGTCCTCATATCGCGGGCAACTTCCCAGAAGGTCTGATAAGTTGCCCGAACAAATCGTGTTTATCTGTCTTCAGGGCCGGGATCGGATTGGGCGCTGCGTGTGCGTCGGACGTTGTCGGCTTTCCAAAGGAATGGACTGCTGAACCAATCGGCCGATGGTGCGTCGGATAGTCCGCGAGCGGGTTATTCGGAGCTGGCTCGGTGGCTCAGGCCAGGAAGTGATCCCGGCGGACGCGCCGGAATAAGAAAGGATCGAAGGAATGAGAGCTTTGTTGCGGAGCGGGCTTGGTCTGCTGGCGGCGGGGGCCGTCGCGGGCTCGGCGTTTGCAGCCGGTGTCCAGATCACTCAGCCCCGGGTCGCGGACGATGAATTCGCCGGACCCTCCACGATCGTGACCTTTTCCGTGGATGCGGGTCTGGACGGGCTGAGCCTGACCGACGGGCAGCCGCTGACGGTTGAGGCTCGCCTGATCGGCTCGGACGGCACGCTGTTCGGCTCAGCGATCACGGTCGGGATCCTCGGCGGTCCGGTGAACTACAACAACGCCGGCAACACCGGTCTGCAGATCGACATGAACGATCGCAACGGTGACGGCACGCCGGGAGACTTTGTCTTCTCGACGGCCCAGTGGTCGAGCATCGTCAACGCCGGCGGCGGCGTGCGTCTGCGTGTGTTCACGCCGGGCGATGGCGGCGCGACGACCGAGTTTGACGCGGCGGACGAAACGCAGGACGAGGTTCTGCGCGCGGACAACACGGGGCCGCGGATCACGAGCGCTCAGGTGAACGCGGACGGCAGCCTGCTTCTGCTGAACTTCGATCAGCGTCTGCGTGTCGCAGCTTCGGGCGACACGGCCAACGACGACAACCAGACCATCATCGCGAGCGTCGGTGACAACGATTTCCAGGCGAACACGGTCAACTCCTTCGGGGGTGCGACGCCGACGGCGAGCGGCATCCTGGGTGTGACGCTGGGCAGCGAATTTCGCTCGCTCACGCTGACGCTCGACAACAGCGACTTGCCGAACGATTCAACAAACCTCCAGTTGAACCGCTGGATCCGCCCGAACACCCCGGACTCGAATCTTGATCTGAAGGACATCGTCGCGAACCTCGCGACGTCGAACTCGATCCAGATCACGAGTGTTCCCGATCTGTCGGTGACCGGTGCGGTGTTCACCGCGCGTGTTCCCGCCAACGGCGGCGTCGTGGGTGGTTCGCTCCGGATCGACTTCAACAACGAGATTTCGAGCGCCGGTGTGGCCGGTGCGTACACGCTGGACCTCGTCGGCGATGTGGCGACGGACATCACGGTGAACGCCGTGAGCGCCTCGGGCAGTTCGGTCATCATCGACCTCGACTCCTCGGGCGGCGCGCTCGACGGTATCGCGGCCGACGGCCTGCTAGACGCCTCGGATGGTGATCCGAACGACGGCCTGTTCCGAGTCACGATCGATTCGGCGACCGGTCCGACGGACATCTTCAGCCAGACGCTGCCTTCGGATGTCGAGGACCGCGCGATCGGCGATGAGATCGCGCCGATGCTGCAGTTCGTTTCGTTCCACGACCTTGACGGTGACGGCGAGGTCGACGCGGTCGCGCTCGTCTACGACGAGGCGATGGCGAACACGACCAGTGAGACCGGCCTGACAGCGACGCCGGTGGATTCGGCGTCGGTGAACCCGGTTTCTCAGATCACGACCAGCGGGTTTACCGCTGATCTCGGTGGCTTCACTGCCGATACGGTCGTGAACCCGGGCAGTGACACGCTGACGATCTCGACGAGTCGCGGCAGCGTTGACCTTGTGGTTGACGGCGATCCGCTCGCCACTCGCGAGACGAACAACGCGATCATCCTCGGGTTCGATCCGCAGGCGTTCGACTGGGACGATGACGGTACGACCGCCGCGGGCGGCGACGACGAAGAAGCGATCCCCGGCACGGGCGACGCGAACGCTGTTGCGGCTGCGTACAACGCGTCCGCCGGCGAGATCACCGACGCTGCGGGCAACGACGCGCCGAGCGTCGGCACGACGAACGCTTCGACGGACCGTGCGAACCCGACGCTGGTCTTCGCCGGTTTCCTGACCGGTGATAACCAGGACGAGCTGACCTCGAACCGCCAGCTGGTGGTCGAGCAGCGTCCGGTCGGAGACACCTCGGACGTTGGCGATTCGGATCCGAACCGGATCCTGTTCGTGTGGTCGGAGGCGATCGAATCGACCGCCGGTGACACGACTGTCTCGACGGCGAACGTTGAGGAAGAGTCGATCACGTTTGGTGGGACACCGTTCGACGACGGCGATCTCGTGGACGCGTTGACGACGGCGAACTCGTTCACGCTGCAGAACGCGGACGTGTCGATCAGCGATTCCGTGGCGGTTCTCGCTGCTTCGACGCTGGTCGATGCGGCGGGCAACCCGGCGACCGCTTCGGCGACGGACCAGACGAACAAGCAGGCGCCGTTCATCGCTCTGACGGTTCAGAGCGGCACGGTGGTCGACAGCGCGTTCCTGCTGGACGACGATGACGACGGCAACGCCGATTCGATCATCGCGCAGTTCAACCAGGTCGTCGTGCGTTCGCTGCTGGACGCGTCCGACTTCTCGATCAGCGTCGGCACGATCGATGGGATCGACACCGACAACGGCGCGAACTCGAACGGCGTGCTGTTCGAGGTTTCGGGCGTATCGATGATGGATACGCCGACGATCACCTACAACGGTGCGGACGCGGACGCCGCGGACCGCGCGATTCAGGGCGCTTCGACCGGCATGAATGTTTCGGCGGTCAACGGCCAGACCTTCGTGGCGCAGGCGGTCGATGCGGCCGATCCGGATGCTCAGGGCCCGGCGATCATGCTGATCTCCGGTCGCGTGCTGCTCGGGACCGACGGCGGCCAGGCGATCCCGGCTCCGATCGGCACGAAGATCTACGCGGGCGTCGCGGTTCCGACCGTGAAGCGCGTGACCGCTGCTCACAACAATGTGACGTTCTCGTACGAGCGGACCAGCGGCGACGACTCTGTCGCCAGCCAGCGTTCGCTCCAGTCGCTGACGAACTGGTTGTTGGAACTGAACCAGTTCGTGTACCTGCAGCGTGGTCCGAACAACGTTCGTGTGTACACGAACACGCCGGAGTCCACCGGTGACCCGGACTACGACTTCCTGACGGACACGATCCAGCTGCAGTTCATCACTTCGAACCTCGCGGCGATCCGGTTCACGGGTCAGGGCGAAGAGTCGACCGATCGGATCACGAACGGTCTGCTGGAACTCGCGTGGGACCTGCCTCGCTCGGCCGACGGCACGACGACGGAGATCTACAACACCGGCTTCGATCTGGATGGCGCCCCGATCCTGTCGACGGCGACCGTGACCGCTGCCGACGGTTCGTACGATCTGTACGTGTCGGCCCCGATCGCCTCGTTCACCGGGCGGAATCGCCTGAGCTCGCAGCTGAACCCGGTCATCATCGTGGCCGAGCTTCCGAGCGGCGAGCGGTTCCCCGTCTCCAGCCTTCTGAGCTCCATTGACGGCGACCCGATTCAGTTCCAGCCCCAGAACCGCACGGAGCAGAACAACAACAGTGCTGAAGACGCGGTTCAGTTCACCATCGATATCAGCAAGGCCGGGGCCGAGCGTATCTACCCCGGTTGGAACACGGTGCCGTTCGCGCGTCAGTCTGGCTGGGCGACCAGTTCGATCCGGCGTCCGACTCTGCCGACGAGCATCCAGACGAACGAGGTCGTGCTCGGGCAGAACCTGATCGCGGCCGGGCCCCTGGATCAGTTCGTCTACTGGATCGAGGACGCCGACGGCGACATGACCGGGGTCGACGGCGAGTGGAACGCCGACGACGACCGGGCGAACCCGCTGGATTCGATTTTGATCGATCGGAACCAGATCAAGAGCTTCGCGTTCACGCTGACGAGCTTCGGCGTGCAGTTCGGCGAGAACATCAACAACCTCGTCGGCGGCTACGCCTTCGGGCTGTTCAACGCCACCAGCGAGAGCTACGGCGTGTTCCAGTTGGGCGACGAGTTGGAGGCGGCGTCGGTGTTCCCGGCGGCCGGGTTCCCGAACAACTCGATCACCGATGGTTGGGTGCTGGCGACGGTCAGCACGGCGTTCCCGAACGCGAACGGGTTCTTCCCGGCCAACAACCGGACCGACTTCATTCTCGTGTTCCAAAACACGGGCGATGGATTCGATGTCGGTTCGCTCGAGCCGGACAACGGGGCGAACAACCCCAACGACCTGAACTCGATCGATCGCAACACCCCGGCGTTCATTCACTACCGCTGAGTGAATCGACGGGGTTGGGAGGCTCTCTTCCCGGCGGCGCTCTTCGGGGCGCCGCTTTTCGTTTTTGGAGCCGGGGCTGCTACCATGGTGCGCGGGAGCAACAGCGATGAACACGACCAAACCGAGTCGGCTTTCGATCCTCGCGTCTCTGCTCGGCATCACCCTGCTGGCCGGGGAGTCGTTGGGGCAGTTCGTGCCCGGTGGCGGCACGCTGGTCCGCGAGCGCGTTGCCGGTGTGCTCCGCCTCAGTTCGGACGCGCCGGTGCCCGTGGATGGCGACCAGATCGCCGCGTTCTACAACGGGCAGATTGTCTCAGAGGTGTTCCAGTTCACCGTGGAGAGCGCGGAGTCGCTCGAGTACTCGGTGGTTGTGTTCGGGGATGATCCGTCGACCGAGGAGCAGGAGGGGCCGGCGGTTGGCGAGACGGTGGAGTTTCGGTTCTACCGGCAGAGCACGAACGTCGTGTACAAGCGTCTGGGCACGCTGAACCAGGGCGGCGAGGTGTTCAACTACCAGTTCAACGGTCAGGAATTGCCCGACTTCATCGGCGACCTGCCTTTTCCGATCGATCTGATCCCGACCGCGCCGCTGGATCTTCGTTTGACGAATGATCCGGAGGATTCGGGTGGTTCGGTCGGCGGCGGCGACGGCGACGGCGGGGAAGTGGACGACACGCCCAACTACGACGTGGACGGCGACGGTCGGATCACGATCAAGGACGCCGCGGAGATCCTTCGGGTCATGTCGGGCGCTTCGTTTCGGGTGGTGCCTGCCGCGCGTGCTGATGCGAACAAGGACGGGAAGGTTGATATCCGCGATGTGATCGGCGTGCTTCGGAACCGGACGTGAGTGGTCGAGTGCGAGGGCGTTCGAGGGCGTTTTCACTGCTGGAACTGGTGGTGGTGCTCGCGCTGATCGGGCTGATGAGCACGGTCGCGGTGGTGCGTCTGGGAGCGGGCGCTGAAGTGCGCCGGCTGGACGAAGCCGTGCGAACCATCGAGCGTGTGCTGATCGAGTCGCGTGTGGAGGCGATGCAACAAGGCAGGCCGATCGCGGTTGCGGTGGAGTTGAGGGACGACTCGATCCGCGTGGACGGGGTGGGGGATGCGAAGGTCCTGCCCGTCGCGGGCCTGCGAGCGCTCGACGAGGAGGGGCGCGAGGTGGAGCGGCTGCGGGTGCAGTTTGGTCCGGATGGGCGTGCCGACGGACTGGTGCTTCGGTTTGCCGGGCCGGGGCTGGACGTGCAGCGGGCGTTTGATCTTGGTCTGCTGAAGCCGCTGCCGGGCGTGGACGGTGAGGCGGGGAGCGGACTTGGCGGTAGACTCTGGTTGGTTCGGTTCGACCCTGTTTCGGGAGCACCATCGGTTGATGTACGCGGTACGAGGAACTGACTGGATGAGACGACGGGAAACGGTTCAGCGCGGGTTCAGCCTGCTCGAGATGCTGGTGGTGCTGGCGATCATCGGCCTGCTGGTCGCGCTGTTCGCGCCGCGTCTGACCGGCGCGTTCGCGGGCGGTCAGGTGAAGACGACGAAGGCGCAATTGCAGCAGCTCTCGACGGCGATCGAGGAGTTCCGCATGACCATGAAGAGGCTGCCGACAGAGGAAGAGGGCCTGCGCGTGCTGGTCGAGCGTCCGGAGGGTGATACGGCCTCGGAGTGGCGGAATTTTCTGGGGATGCGCGAGCTGCCCAAGGACGCGTGGGGCAACGACTTCGTGTACTCGCTGGATGACCCGGACTTTGACTACGTGATCCTGTCGTACGGATCGGACGGTCGGCCCGGCGGCGAGGGCGACGCGTCGGACCTCGAGAACCGTTGAACGGAGCGGGAGACTGATGGAGCGGAGCGCGAACGGCACGGTGAGCGATAAGCGCGGCGGTGCCGCGGCGCTGCGTCTGTTGTCGTTCGATACGGATTCGGCTCCTGAACAACTGGCGGAGCGCGGGGTGTTGTCGGAGCAGGATATCGCGCTGGTTCGCGAGGTGGCTTCGCGCCAGGACTGCACGGTGCTGCGCGCCGCGCTGGATCTCGGTCTGGTCGGCGAGGATCGCCTTGCTTCGGCGCTCGCCGAGATGTGCGGCGTAGGGATGTGGAGCGTTGGGGATGACGGCACAGCGGGCGAGGTCACGGTGCACGACGGTGTGCCGCACGCGTTCCAGCGTTCGAACGGCATGCTGGTTCTCGGTGATGTGCAGGACGGACTGCGGCTCGCTGTTTCGGACCCGGGCTCCAAGCACGCGCTGCGTTCGGTGTTGAGCCGGCTGGGGTCGGATCTGCGTGACGTCGTGATCACCACACAGAAGTCGATCGACCGGGTCTTCGAAGCGCGAGCGGTCGAGGATCACGGTGCGTCGGGTCGCGGCGCGACGGTCGATGCGAGTTCGGAAGTGGCCCAGCTTCGTGACATGGCGTCGGAAGCACCGGTGATCCGGTTTTTTAACCAGATCGTCGAGCGAGCGATGGATCTGGGCGCATCGGACATCCACCTGGAGCGGTTCGATCGACGGATCGACCTGCGTCTGCGAGTCGACGGGATGCTGGCGGACCAGCCGCCGCCGCCGGGCGAGTTGTACGAGGCGCTGATCAGCCGGATCAAGATCATGGCTTCGCTGGATCTGGCCGAGCGGAGGCGTGCGCAGGACGGGCGGATCCGGATGCGTCTGCGCGGGCGGAATGTGGACATGCGTGTGAGCATCGTGCCGACGCTGTATGGGCAGGACGCGGCGATCCGTATCCAGGACCGGCAGAAGCTGGGCGAGATCACGCTGGAGGAACTCGGATTCGGTGGCGAGCAGGTGAAGCGGATCGTGGGCACCGCGATGCGGCCGAACGGCATGCTGCTCGTGACGGGGCCGACGGGATCCGGCAAAACGACGACTCTGTACGCGATCCTGCGCCGCTTGGTGACCCGCGAGCGGAAGGTGATGACCGTCGAGGACCCAGTCGAGTTTGCGATGACGGGTGTGAACCAGATCCAGGTGAACCCGGCGATCAATCTGACTTTCGGGAACACGCTGCGCCATGTGCTGCGTCACGACCCGGACGTGATTCTGGTGGGCGAAATCCGGGACACAGAGACGGCGCAGATGGCGTTTCAGGCGGCGCTGACGGGGCACATGGTGCTGAGCACACTTCACACGAACGATGTGCCGTCGTCGTTCGTGCGTCTGGTGGACATGGGCGTTGAGCCGTACCTCGTGAACGCGGCGGTTGAGGGGGTGAGCGCCCAGCGGCTGCTGCGCAAACGCAGCGCCGACGGGAACGGTTATCGCGGGCGGATCGCGGTGATGGAGTTCTCGGGGATGACGCCCGCGATTAAACGGTGCATGGTGGAGGGGGCCGACGAGCGGTCGATCCGCGAGGCGATGATGGCGGATGGGTTCGTGCCGATGGAAGCGGCGGCGGAGGAACTGGTGGCTCGTGGTGTGACGGACCGGGCCGAGGTCGTTCGGGTGCTGGGTGACGAGTCGGCCAACGAGGTCGACGGATGAGCACGCAGTTCGCGTACACGGCGGTGCCACTGAAGGCGTCGGGGGGCTCGATGGTCCGGGGCGTTCGTGAGGCCTCGGACGAGCGGGAACTGCGGGACGCGCTGCGTGACCAGGGGCTGCTGGCGGTGCGGGTGCGTCCGGTGCACCTGCTGGACGCGCTTCGGGCGAGCGTCGGCGGGCGACGGGTGAGCGGTCAGGACCGGCTGTGGTTCTTTGAGACTCTGGCGTACATGGTCGGTTCCAACGTGCCGATCGAGACGGCGATGCAGGAGATGGCCGGCGGCGCTCCGGGTGACCGGCTGAGTCGAGTGTGTCTGGACGTGCGAGAGCGACTGCGCGCCGGCGATGCGCTGTCGGAGGCGATCGTGCGCGTGAGCGCAGACCGGGCGGGCAAGGGGCTGGCCGATGAGCATCACATCGCGATCATCCGGAGCGGGGAGCGGTCGGGGAGATTGGGTCACGCCTGCAACCTCGTGCAGCGTTCGATCACCGATGCGCAGCGGGTGCGCGGCGTGGTCGTCGGTCGATTGATCTATCCCATGATTCTCGTCGTCGCGACCGTTGTGGTGCTGTGGGTTCTGGCGACGTTCGTGGTGCCGAAGTTCGAGACGACGCTGACGGCGCTTGGCGGTGAGCTGCCGTGGCAGACCGTGCTGACGCTTCGGGCGAGCGAAACGCTGCTGTGGTTGTTGCCGGTCCTCGGCGTGGTCACGGCGGTGCTCGTTGCGATGCGCCGCCGGCTGCTCGATGAGGAGCGGGCGGGGGCGTTGTCACGCCGGCTGCTCCGGCTGCCGGTGGTCGGCAGCCTGATCTGGCATCATCAGTCTGGGTTGGTTTGCGATGTGCTTGCCTCGATGGTCGAGGGCGGCGGGGATGTGTTGGAGGCGCTCGACCAGAGCGTCGATGTGGCCCGATCGCGTGAGATCCGTCGTCGGCTGGAACGGGCGAGGTCGCGGGTGCGTGAGGGCGAGGACTTGGCTGAGGCTCTTCGCGGCGGCGAGGGCGGCGGCGTGCTGCCCCCGATGGTCGGGGCGGTGGTGGGGGTTGGTGTTCGGACAGGAGAACTGGCCGAATCGTTGCGACGGGCTTCTGCGCTGTGTGTGCAGCGTCAGGAGCGGATCACGCAGACCCTTCTGACCCTGATGGAGCCTGGGATCATCCTGCTGCTTTCGGCGAGCGTCGGGTGGGTGGTTTACAGTCTCGTCGTCGGTATGCTGGCGATGACGGATATCGCCTCGGGCTGACCGGGTGTTTGGCTGAAGGAGCGGCGCATGCGGATCGGAACCTGCACAAATCTCGGCTTGGGCTCGGCCCGAACTCTTCTCGCCTTGAGCGGCCTTTTGCTCGGGATCGGCGCGTCGGGGTGCGTAGACGACGGACCGGCGCCCCTGACCAGCGATGCGCCTCGTGCGGTGCGCCCGTTCGCGGAGTACGACGCCGGTGATCGCTACATCTCTGAGATGCTCGCCGTGCGTCCGGACAATGGACGGAGCGGTAGCGGCCCGGTGATGCTGAGTCGGGAGTCGCTGGGGAACGGTGTTGGAGTACCGGACCGCGGCAACGGCGATGCGCGTCTTATGCGTGAGAACCCGGGCGAACTGGTGCGGGTGAAGTATGCCGCGAACAAGGCGAACGCGCAGGACGTGCTGCGGGTGCTGATCGGCGAGTACCTCGAGCGTGATTTCGTGATCGATCCCGGGATCAACGATCAGATCTCGATGGACATCGATTCAGAGATGACCACCGGCGATGTGCAGGATCTGCTCGGGGTGCTGAGCATGCTGCACGGCTGGGCGATCAACGACGAAGCGGGCGTGCTGACGGTGCGCAAGACCGCGGGAATGTCTCGGGAGACGGCGACGCCGATCCTGCGTGCGCGGACGCTCCTGGACACCGACGGCGTGGCGATGCGCGTGCGTCGGCTCCGTTATCTCGCGCCGGCGGATGTGAAACCGCTGCTGGAGCCGATCATGTCGACCGGGTCGGTGCAGGTGCCGGTCGGCCAGACTGTGGTGCTCATCGACACCGTTCGCCAGCTGAATCGCGCGAGCGATGTGCTCAGCGCGGTCGATTTACCGGAGTTCGACGGTGTAGAGATCCTGACATACCGCCTTTCAGATCGGGATCCGGCGGAGGCGGTGGTTCTGCTCGAGCAGCTCGTGCAGGGGGCCGGGCTGAGGGCGCGTGGGCAGTCGCTTGCGGCGTTCATCCCGGTGGAGGGCAGCGACCGGCTGATCGTGATCGCCAAGGACGCGTCGGTGATCGACAAGTTGGAAACGCTCATCCGGCAGGTGGACACCGCGCGGGCTGAGGAATCGCGGTACCGATTTGCGTACCGGATCCAGCACTACCCGGCTCAGGAATTGCAATCGCTGATCAATTCGTTCTTCGAGTCGCGTCTCGCCCTGGGACCGGAGTCGCTGCAGGTTGATTCGGACAAGATGAAACTGGTCTGGGACAACGCGGGCGAACTGCTCCTCGTCCACGCGACGATGAGCGATTACCAGGACCTGCTCGAGGTCCTCCGCGTCGTTGATCGGCCCCAGCAGCAGATTACGCTGGAGGCGGTGATTGCGGAGGTCACGCTAAACGACACGCTGCGCTACGGCGTGGAGTATTTCCTTGAGGAGACACTCAAGGGGCTCGGCACGCTGGAACTCGGCGGCTCGCCCGGGTTGCTGTCGGACCCGACTGGCAGCGCGTTCCTCGTTGGGACCAGCGGGGTCGCGATCGTGCAGGCGCTGCAGTCTGAGTCGACGGTCAACATCGTCAGTCAGCCGAAGTTCACGGTCCTGAACGGCGCGACCGCCGAGTTTCAGGTCGGCGGTTCGGTGCCGATCGTGCAGGCGGATGTCGACAGCAACGCGCAGGTTGACGGTGACACGGCTATTCGGCGAAGCATCGAGTACCGCGACACCGGCGTGATTCTCGAGGTGACGCCGCGGGTGAACGAGAGCGGACTGGTTGAGTTGAAGATCGTGCAGGAGATCACGGATGTCGGGGCGTCGAACGATCTCGGTCCGACGTTTACCACGAGGAAACTCGACACCCTCGCGATGGTGCCGCACGGGCGGACAATCGTGCTTGGAGGCTTCATCGAGTCGCGCACGAACGACTCGGTTTCCAAGATCCCCTTCCTCGGCGACCTGCCGCTCTTCGGCCCGGCGTTCCAGAGCGTGGACAGCGTGGAGGACCGAACGGAGATCATCCTGACCCTGACCCCGCGGGTCATGAGCGATCCGGCGTCGGCGACGCAGACCGTGGATTCGTTCCTTGAGGCGGCGTGGGCGGTGCGTGCGGCCCTGTTGAGCCGGCAGGACGAGCTGCCGGAGGGCATGCTGCGTCGGGCGTCGGAGGGCGAACTGGTTTCGGATCGGGAGATCCGAACGGCTGTGCCGCGACTGTTCATCAACGGGGACGATTCGAATGATTCTGGAGCGCCGGATCAGCCGAGCGAGGCGTTCGATGAAGAGCGGAGGCCGGTCGAGCTGCCGCCGATCCTGCGTCAGATGCTGGAGTCGGTGGGCGAGGACCGGGCCCCGCAGGGGCTCCGCCGGGTGGTGCCGGGCTGGCGCATCGGCGAGGGCGTGACGCGTGTGATCGCGGGCCTGCTCGATTCTGGCTCTCGGCGCGAGGGCTGAGCGATGCGACGCGCTGCGGGCTTCACGCTGCTCGAAGCGGTGCTGGCGGTGGTCATCCTGTCGGGCGCGGTGATGGCGACGCTCGGCATCCGGGCGAGGTCGATGATCGCGAGCGAGCGCATGCAGGCGGTGCAGCGTGACGAGCGCGACGCCCAGGCGGTGTTCGACATGCTGATCTCGGGGATGCTCGGTCCGCCGGCTCGCGTGGATCGGGAAACCGGCATCGCGGAGTGGAGCGGCACGCTCAGCGCTTCGTCATCGCGGGTGTACGCCGTGCGCCGTTCACCGCAGTTGTGGCGCGACCCGCTGCGCACTCCGACCGAGGCCGAGAGCGAACTGAGACTCTGGCGGTACGAGATTGTGGTAGGCGAAGCGGAGGTGTCGTTCCTGTGGCACCGATAGCGAAGCGATCAACACGGTTCGGTTTCACGCTGTTGGAGGTCGTCCTGGCGATCGCGGTGCTCGTCGCGGTAGCGTCGCTTGGCTCCGCGCTGTGGACCCAGGCGGGCGATGCATCGCTCGGGGCCCAGCAGCGCGAGCGGGGGTTGAAGCTGCAGCGGATCGGGACGTTTCTGCGCGACCAGTGGTCGCAGCGCCGCGTGCTCGACCCGCTCGTGGACGATGAGGACGAAGCCGGCCTGCCGCGGATTGTGTTCTCGGAGACTGGCGTCACTTTCCCGACGGCGAAGGCGATGCTGTTCGGCGATGCGCCGCTCGTTGAGGCGCGGTACGAGGTTCGTCGGCGGTCCGGCGGCCGGGCGGATCTGTGGTACATCGAGTCGCCGATCACTCGGTTCGGGAGCGATGCGGCGGTGGAGTCGAGGCATGGTTTCGAGGCCGAGCGGCGCGAGGTGCTTCTGCTCGCGGCGGGGTCGTTCGAAGTGGAGCGGTACGGACCGCCGGTTGCAGATGATGAAGATGCAGAACGCGACGAGACCGAAGGCGGCGCGGGGCCGCGGCCGGGCTGGTTCGCGTTCACAGATGCCGGGGCGGAGCGAAACGATGGCGTTCGCCTGACGGTGCGGTACTCGGGAGAGGAGGCGGTATGGGTTCTCGTCGCTCGGCCTTCGCGCTGATCCTGGTGCTGTTGCTGGTCGCTTCGGTGTTCGCCATGACGGTGCACAGCGCGGTCGTCCTGCGCGCGTCGCTGGTTGAGACCAGCGCGGTGGCTGCGCAGCACGCGGACCGACGAGCGGCGCAGAGCGCGTCGAGCATTGTACTCCGGTCGATCGCGAAGGCGAACGGATCCGGGAGGTCGCCGGATCGCGACCGAGACTCGTCGAGCGGGCCCGGGAGTGGGGGCGCGCCAGAGGAGAACCTTGACCTGCCGCCGATCGTGCGCCAACTCCTCGCTGCGGCGGGGCACGACATCGAGAAGGAAGCCGAGGAGGAACTCGACGGTCCGGGAGGGATCGTCGATGGCGTGGGCACGTCTGGCGAGCCGTCGCCTGAGGACCGGGCGGGCGACGGGCGGTTGACCCTTCCGGGTGGTGGGTTGGCTCTCGAGATCGACGGGCGTGTCGTGACGGTGCGTGTGCTCGATGCTCAGGGCGGGCTGAACCTGAACACGGTGGAGGAGCAGGAGCTGCGCCGGTACTTCGAACTGAAAGGCTTGCGCGGGATCGCGCTGTCGAGCGCGGTCGACCAGATCCTGGACTGGCGCGACGAGGACAGCGTGCCGCGGCGCTACGGAATGGAGCGCGAAGGTTACCGACGGATGGGGATCGTGGCTCGCGATGGACCGATCCGAGCGATCGAGGAACTGCGAGCGCTTCCGGCGATCGACGAGGCGGTGTTCGCGTCGATTATGGCCGACCTGTGTCTCGGCGGCGACGGCAAGGTGCATCTCATGTCGGCGTCGTCGGAAGTCCTGCAAGCCGTTGGCGGGCTGACAACGGCACAGGTCGATGCGGTCCTGCAGGCGCGAAGGAGCGCCGATGCCGCGGAGGCGCTCGAAGCGTTCATGGAGGGCGTGGGTGAAGATGCGGAGCGCTTGCGCGTCTACTCTTCGCCGGTGGTGCGTATTCGGGCGACGGTCCGCGGTTCAACCGGTGCGGAGCGGGAGTTCGAGGGGACGGCGGTGCTGTCGGGCGGTGAGATCACCTCGTTTGGAATGCAGATCCGCCCGTGGCTGGGTGAGGCAGAGCGGTATGATGGCGCTGTGTAGATTTTTCCTAAGCAGGAGGGCGGTTTGGCGATCGCGTCGGTGACAACCCGGGTCATGGTGTTCGCGGGATCGGGATTCGCGGTGATCGATGTCCGTCGCGGGATCCGCGGCTGGGCGGCGCGTGAAGTGTGCTCGGTGCCCGAAGCAAGCGACGCCCGCGGCGTGGATGCAGCGCGGGATGCCGTTCGGCGGTCCGGTCGGGCTGTTCGTTCCATGGCGGTCGCCGATGCGTCGAGCGTGCACGCGCGTCCGATGGCGATGACGAGCCGGGTGTTCCGCGATGCCCGGGGCGGATTGCGATCCGATCTGGAAGAACTTCTCCCCATCGATGGTGCCGGCGCGGTGATCGGGTATGTGGATCGCGATGTTCCGGATGTTGAGGGCGATGGGAGCGGTGGGGGATATCTTCTCGCGATCGACGGCGCGACGAAGCAGCGGATTGACCGAGTCGCTTCGGATGTGCTCGGGAAGCACTGCGATCGGATCGTCGCGCCGCATCAGGCGGCGGTGTGTCTTCGCGACTGCGTGGTCTGCGAACTCGGTGTGCTGGGCGATCAACAGGACACTCTCGTCCGTGGCGGCGTGCTGGCTGAACTTCGGCGCGACAGTGATGGTGAAGCACCCGCGCTGACCTTTCCGAACCGTATCAGCGACACCCTTCGGCCGGAGGTTTCGAGACTGGCGATCTGCGCCGCGGCTCTCGATCGCTTCGGTTCGCAGGCAACCGAGCCGCTGGTCGGTGCGTGGACGCCGGGCTGGAAGCGTGCTTTGCCCGCGGTGGCGGCTGTGGGATTGTGCGTCGCGATCCTGGTTGGGGCGATGGCGCTTCGGGGGCAGCGGTACGCCAACGCCATCGATCGAACGCTTGCGACGCAAGAGAGCCTTCGTCAGGAAGTCGAATCGGTCGAACGCCTTGAGGCCGAGGCGAGTCAGTTGCGCGAGCGGCTGGGCGCGGCAAGGCTGAGCGGGCCAGGTCACGCGGGCTCGGGTCTCGTGGGCGTGTTCGACGCGGTGCGCCGTGCGCTGCCGCGGGATGCGTTTTTGGAGTCGGTCACGGTCGATGATGCCGGCGTGCGGCTTCGTGGCATCGCGCTGAACGCGCGCGAGGTGCTCGGTGAACTCGAGGCGTCTGAGGAATTCGAATCCGCGCGGGAAGTCGAGCGACCGCAGCCCGTGGGCGATGGTTCGCAGCGGGAGGTCTTCGATGTGCGCGTGGCGATCCGCCCGGTGCCTGAGGGGGCGCAGCGATGAACGGGATGTCCCCTCGCCGATGGGCCCTGTTGGGCGTTCTGGTCGTGCTGGGCATCGCGGTCGCGGTCGATCGCGGTGGCTTGATCGCGACCGACGCGTCGCCGAGTCCGGATCAGCGGTACGCATTAGTCCAAGCGCAGCTCGCGCAGCAGCGTCAGCTCCTCGATGACGCGGGGCATTTGCGTGAGGAAGTCGAGACGCTCCGCGAACTGTGGTCGCAGCTGCATCCGCGCCTCATCCAGGCGCGGACGGCCGAACTCGCGCCGGCATCGGTACGGGATCGAATGCGTGAGGTGCTGGCCCGCGCGGGCGTGGCCCGTGTTCGTGTGCTGGGCGAAGAGGTGCGTGCGGGCGAAGGAGCCGCCCGGACATCGCCAGGCAGTTCGGTGGTTCCGGTCCGCATCCGCGTTTCGTTCGATGTGCCGGACTCCAAACTCGTCTACGCGGCGATCGCAGCGATCGACTCGGCGTCTGATCTCCATGCTCGCGTGGTCGGGGCGAGCATCCGCGGCGGCGGGTTGAATGAGGCCGCCGGATCGGTCAATGTGACGCTTACGATCGACACCGCGGTCGCGATTGGCGGGGGCGGGTCATGAGTGACTGGGCACCCATCCCGAGTTCGCAGGCCCCGGGGCACGGTCGCGGGATGCCCGTCTCGGTGAAGGCGGCGAAGACCTCGGTTGGGGCTGTCGCCTTAGCCGTGGTTGTCGGAGCGGTGATCGTGCTGTGGCCACTCGCCGCGGGCAGCGAGCGGGTGGACGGACTCCCCGGCGCAACCGCGTCTCCGTCATCGGGACAACTCGAAGCAGGGCTCACACAACCGCTGGACTCGTCCCGGTCGCTCGTGTCACACCTCGGCTCGTCGTACCTGTTCACAGCGGGTCGTCGGGCGCCGGTGACCGGTGCTCCGGACGCGGTCTCGAAGCCGGCGCCGGTGGCCACCCGGGAAGACGATGAAACTCCGGAACCGGTGCGGACAGAACGAGACATCGGCGGCGTACGCGTGGTGCGGGTCGAGTCGCCGGAGGCGGTCGGGGGTGATGTGCAGAAGTCGTTCCGCGAACTCGTGCTCCGGGCGATCCACTCGGACCGATCCGGACGGCTGGTCGCGCTGATCGATTTCGCCGGGACGCCGGCTGGCGCTGCCTCACTGCGGGTCGGGCCGGGCGACATGTTCACGGAGCCCAAGCACAAGGAAGCGGACTGGAGTGTCGTGGCGATCGATCCGGACCGGAACCGGGTGGTGCTGGAGCGGAAGGATCGGCGTGTTGCGCTTGCGCTGTTCGGGACCGGGCCGGCTGACCTTTCGCCGGTGGTGATCGCGCCGCGAGGTGAGCCGATCGCCTCGACACCCGACATGGCCGTGAGCGATGACGGCACGGTGATCGTTCGGCAGTCGCCGGATGAGGCGATCGCGACGCTCCGCGCTGAGGTTGGTCCGGGCACCGGTGATCAGAAGCCGATCACGTTCGACGATCTCGCAGAACTTCTGCGTGCCTTCGGGGACCTCGAACGCTACGGCGAGCGCGCGAAGCGGGAGCAACTCGAGCGCGAGCGACGCTGAGATCAGATCGTCGCGTCGGTGACGCGCAGGATCTCTTCAGGCGTTGTGACACCTGCGAGTACCTTGCGGAAGCCGTCCTGACGAAGCGTGACCATGCCTCGCTCGGTACAGGTGCGACGGAATTCGGTGACGTTCGGTCCGCGTGCGATGATGTCGCGGAGGTGATCGTCGACGACCAGCAATTCGTAGATGCCGCGACGACCGGAGTAGCCGAGGTTGCGGCAGCGGTCGCAGCCTTTGCCTTCAAAGGTCGCGTCAGGATCGATGCCCTGCATCTCGAGGTACTCGGCCATTTCCTCGGTGTGATCCGCGGGCGCCTTGCAGTGGTCACAGATCTTTCGGACCAGGCGCTGAGCGAGGACGGCGTTGAGGGCCGCACCGATCAGGAAGTTCTCGACGCCGATGTTGCCGAGTCGGGTCACGGCGGATGGCGCATCGTTGGTGTGGAGCGTGGAGAGCACGAGGTGACCGGTGAGCGAGGCTTGGATCGCGATGGTCGCGGTCTCGATGTCGCGGATCTCGCCGAGAAGGATGACGTCGGGGTCCTGACGAAGCAGGGACTTGAGCGCCGCGGCGAAGGTCATGCCGATCTTCTCGTGCATCTGCGTCTGCGTGATGCCTTCGAGGTGGTACTCGACCGGGTCTTCGACCGTGGAGATGTTCTTCGTCTTCTTGTCCATCTGGCCCAGCGAGGCATACAGCGTGGTCGTTTTACCGGAGCCGGTGGGGCCGGTGACGAGCACGATGCCGTGGGGCTGGTCGATCTGCTTGCGCCAGATGGTGAGAGAGTCCTCGTCGAACCCGAGGTCGTCCAGGGTCACCTGGATCGACTTGGTGTCGAGGATACGCATGACGACCTTTTCGTGGCCGGCGGCGGTGGGGAGCGTCGACATACGCAGGTCGAGCTTGCGACCCTGCACGGAGCAGCGGATACGACCGTCCTGAGGCACGCGGCGTTCGGAGATGTCGAGGTTGCCCATGATCTTGAGTCGGGACACTATCGCGGCGGCCATCTTGGCCGGCGGCTGCATGGACTCGTGCAGGATGCCGTCGATGCGGAAGCGGACTTTCAGCGACTTGTCGCCGGGTTCGATGTGGATGTCCGAGGCGCCTTCCTTGACGGCTTGCTGGATGATGTAGTTCACGTAGCGGATGACCGGCGACTCGGCGGCCTCGCGCTCGAGGTCGACCTCTTCCTGAGCGTCCTTGACGACCTGGACATCGTCTTCGTCGATGTCCGAGAGGATGGCTTCGACTTCTTCGCCCTCGGCGTCGCCCGTGTCGAGACGGTCGAGCGAAAGGCGGATGTCGCGCGCCGGGACCACGACGAGCGAAATCGACCGGGCGCGGAGGCGCATGCGGACTTCGTCGATCGCGAAGGAGTCCATCGGCGCCGAGGTGGCCAGAACGAGCCTGGACCCTTCAGCCCGGAGAGGGAGGACGCAGAGTTCCTGGCAGATCTTGAGCCCGATCCGGTCGGCAAGGTCCGAGGAGAAGTCCCGCTCCGGGTCGGCGTCGTCAGCGATTCGCTGGAACGGCAGCCTGTACACCGTGGCGACGGCCTGCGTCAGACCGAGTTCGTCGACGCCCTGATCTATAAGAAGATCGGTAAATCGAGTGCCCGGCGAAGATTTCGCGATCTTCTTCGCCGCGGCGACTTTGGAGTTGTCGGCGAGGTTCGACTCGATCAGGAGTTCGATGAGGGCCTGTTCGCGCCGGATGCCCTCGGATTCGCTGCCGCGCACCGGCACCAGCGAGGGCCTGTCCGACCCGATCCTGAGCTGCAGTTCGTCGGTTTCAGCAGAGCGGAGATCGATGAAGCATCGCTCGTTCCAAGCCGGCGAGTTGTCCTGATCGACGGAAGCGTCGCGCGAGAGGTCGCGTGACTGATCTCTCGACTGATCTCGGGACTGGTCTCGAGACTGGTCGCGCGAGAGATCTCTGGATCTGTCCTTCGACTTGGACGTGGGCTTCGGGCGCTGGGGACCGGTCGGATGAATGGGCGTGAACTGGCTCGGACGGACCGTCTGAGCGGTGTGCAACGAAGCGAGGTGCTCACCGACGCGCGGCGGGGTCAATGGCAGGTGGATCGGGCGTTCGCTCGCGGCCTCCGGGGAGAGCGGGCGCGATGGGGACTGCTCGGCGGCCAGCGGCGATAGCGGCCCGGGCGGCGGTTTCGGCGCGGAATCCTCGTTCGAAGGCTCTGCTTCCAACTCGTTGAGCAGTTTGTCGATGTCGAATGATCCCACTTTGCGAACCTCGGGAGAGCGTGGCTTCGGCGATTACTGCCTTTGGGTATCCAGCGACAGGGTGTGGACCTTTGAGTCGGGCGTGATCGTGACGGTTTCGCCGGAGGCCAGGGTGTGCTGGAACGGCAGAGCGACGAGATCGATGGTGCGATCGTGGATCTCGGTCACGCGGAAGTAGCTCGCGACGGTGTCGCCAACGCGGACCAGGTCCCCGTTGATCGTGGCGGAGCGGACGCGACGCCCCATGACGCCGGTGAACTTCAGGCGGCTGAGCGTGAACGTGATCTCCCGGTTGCGCTGGTCCCGAACGCGGGTCATCTCCTGCTCGCGATCGGAGGGGCCTCGCGGGGTCGGCGAGTCGATCGCGGTCTCGACGTCGCCCTTCCAGGTGAAAGGGTTCATGACGACCTCGGTCAGCGGAACCTGAACAACTTCGTCGGCGCTGCGGAGGTCCTGCAGGAGTTCCTGATAGTCCTCTTCGAACTTCTTGTCCGACTGCTCGAGGGGGTCGTTGATCTTGATCTCCTCGCCGAACTCGGGAAGGCCGGTCATCCCGATGTGGCGCATGGCGTAGAGCGCACCGCCAGCCACGGCCACGACAATCACCATGAGCAGGACGCCGGCGCTGCTCTTCTTCGGCGCCGAGGCGGAGGTCGAGAACGATTCGCCGCCGGAAAGCTCCGAGAGCAGGCCGCCCCCGGATTCTGAGGACTCCAGATCGGCCGAGAGGTCGAGCTCGCCGGAACCGCTGAGCGGTTGGTCCTGCGAGTCTCCAGATCCGTTCATGCCGGGGATGCGCAGGCTCATTTGGAGCTCCTGTCTGCCGAGGCGATGCTGCTGGTGGGCTCGAAGTAGATGCTCAGGGTGAACTCGGCCTGCATCTGGCCGTTCTGCTCGCGCGCGGCCTTGAGCTTCATCTGGGGAAGGCGAGTGATTCGCTTGAGCTGTTCGAGCTCAAGCATGAAGTTGTAGTAGTCGTCGAAGTTGCCGGTGATGAGCATCTCGAGCGGCTGCTCCATGTAGCTGGTCGCGGTGATCGCGCGTCCGGCTCGGACGCGGTCGAGCTTGAGGTTGTTCTGCGTCGCCAGCTCGGCGACCTGTCGCAGGATGACATCGACTTCCTTGTCGGAAGGCAGGCGAGACTGCACGAGTTCGATCTCGCGCATGATCTCCGCGTTCTCACGAGCAAGGCCTTCGCTCTGCGCAGTCGCCTCGCGAAGCTTCTCGAGCAGCAGTTCCTTGTGCTCGATTTCCTTGCGGGCCTGGCTGATCTGCTCGTTGCGTGGCTTGAACACGAACCAGTACGAGCTGATCGGCATGGCGAGGAGCACGCCAACGAAGATGAGTTCTCGGATTCCAAAGTTCACAGCGGGTCCTCCTCGGTCGGCACGGTCACGGTCTCGAAGTTGAACCCGCCCTCGAAGGAGTTGAAGAAATCGCCGTCGGGGTTCTCGATGGCCATGATCTGGTCCTTGCTCATGCGCTTGCGCAGGAGCGGTTCGATGCGGGACGCGTCGGAACTGGGGTTCAGGCCCGCTTCGATGCGGAACTTGAACACCTCGCGCTCACGGATCGTCGTCTTCTCCGTCTGGATCATCTCGACATTGCGGAGCAACTCGCAGCGTTGGAGTGCGGCGAGGTACCGGGCGACGTCCGTGTTGCGAGGGACTACACCGACAATCGCGAGGGTCGATTCGTATCGCGGGGCGAGAATGACCGGAGCCTCGTCATCCTGCTTCTTGTTCTTGCTCTTGGCGGACTTTTTGGTCAGGCTGTCGCCTGCGTTGTCCTTGGTCGTGCGCCGGGGGATCGCGCGGTCCAGACGCTTGCTCTCGAGTTCGATCTCGAGGATCGTCGTGCGGGCAGGGGCCCGGTTGATGATCTCGGCGAGAAGCACCGAGCGGTTGATCGGCTCGACGAGCGCGGTCGTGAGGTCCGCCTTCTCGAGGAGTTCGGCTTTCTGCTGTTCGAGCTCTTCGAGTTGCTTGATGTTCTCCGCCGCCTGAGCGAACTGGACGTTCACGGTGCGCTGGTGCAGGTGGACATCGTTCCACTGGCGGTTGGTAACGAAGAACGCGCCGATGACGCCGAACATGACGACGGTGAACATGGTCACGGCGAAGATGTTCGTGCGGCGCTCTGCTTTCCGCGCGAGGTAGTCCTCGGGGAGGAAACTCCCCTTGGATCCACCGGGCTTTTGCTGTCGTTTGAGCATGTGGGTGTTCCTCGCTTCGGTCGTTCGCTTAAAGGTCGGTGGGGGAGACGCAGAGGCCCACGGCCACGGACCAGCCGGGCTGCGGGACTGTGAAGTCGGTGTCGTCGCTCGCGCCCTTCGGGTCGAGCGTCGAAGTGGGGCTGGCGATCTGGGCCGGGATGCCGAGCGCGGTGCTGATCAGCTCGCAGGCGTCTGCCATGCGTGCTTCGCCTCCGACGAAGACGATTCTCTGGATGGCCCTATCGGGGTACAGCGACTCCAGATACCCCGTGGAAAGCGAGATCTCATCCAGCAGCGACTGCATCGCCGCACAAGCGGCCGGCCGGTCGGATCCGGAGTTCTCAGCCACTTCGATGTGTCCGGGCGGGGTGGCGCCCTCACGACGGTCATTGCTCGTTGCGGTGGCCGTCTCCGGTTGCTTTGCGCTCGTCTCCGGCCGGGCAGGACCCAGTGTCTGGACGCCGGTTGCCGGCCAGAAGACACGGTTCACCGCGTCGTACCCGTCCATGCGTCGGCATCGACGCTCGCGGGCCTGGGCGATGGAGCAGCGGGTGGCCTTGGCCGAGGAGATGTCGAGGTCACGCCCACCGATCGCGATGGTGCGGGCGGCGATGGGGTCGCGCCCTTTGGCGATGACCACCTTGGTCGAACCGTAGCCCAGATCGATGTACAGCGAGAACATCTCGCGATCGGAAGCGCGCCGCGTGATCGGGTCGAACACGCGGAGCATCGCGAGGTGCTCGCTCTGCACACCGACGGTCTCGAGGCGGCAGGACTTGAGCGCCTCCATGTGCTGGAGGACGGACTCGCGGGCCATGGCGATGCAGAGGACGGATTCGTGCTTCTGCCCGCCTCGGATGATCTCACCGGTTCCGAACTCGCGAAGAATCATGCTCGATGGGTCACGCTGCGCGACCGTGACCAGTTGCTGGGCGAGCAATTCGTCGCGAGACACGCCCGTGCCGGTGGGGAGCATGAAGTGGTGGACGAGAGTCTGGGAGGCCGGGACCGAGAAGACGGCCCGCTTGCCCTTGAACCCTTTGCCTTTGAGCAACTTGGGGAGGGCTGAGAACTGATACTGGAGCCGTTCGGAATCCTTGGCGAGCAGTTCCGACGGGGTTTCGAGATACGCGGACGCGACGACGAACGGCGCATCGCCGTCGGCGAGTTGCAGGACCTTCAACGACGCGACACCGAAGTCAATCGCGATGGGTGAGATGGTGCCTTTGGACAATCCCAGAGACATATGGGCAAACCTCCGTCCGCGAGGATGCCTCCTTCTGGGGCACCCCGGGCGCGTACGCGCTCCGACTGGGAGGATCGGTCTGGGTGGGAAACCGGTTCAGTCGCTCGGGGTGCACGGCCCGTCGCCTCGGTTTCCTGAGCGGCGCAGACCGAACGACCGCTGGGCGCGACCGGGCGATCGGCGTTATAGGGCCGAGGCAAGGTCGGTCAGGCGGTCCAACGCGTAGGGAAGGTCCCAGCGCTGATCGGTGCCGGTGCGGTTGCTGATGACCCGGAGTTCGACGAAGGGTGTTTCTGGCGAGCTGCGCAGCACGGCGAGGCCGACGGCGGCACCCTCCATCGCTTCAACCGTGCAGCCGCTGCGAGCGGCGGTGTTCCAGGCAGCTTCGGCCGTTCCCGAACAGGTCGAAACGGTGGCGGCGGATCCCAGGTCGGGAAATCGCCCGGCAAGCAATTCGAGGGCGCGCGAGTCGGAACCGACTCCCATCGATGCGGGCTCGGACAGGTTCGTTCTGGGACCAAACCCACGATCGGCCATGGATCGCCAACCGTCGTCCGAAATCACCCCTTCGTCCGCGAATACGCTCTGCTCGCAGCGGATGATGTCGCCGATCTCGTGATGGAAGGATCTCCCCAATTCGTCGGTCGGGAGCGAGCCACCTATACCGAGTGACACGACGGCCCCGAAGGATTCGCGCGACAGCGCGTGACCGACGGCCCCCGCCGCGTTCGCCTTGCCCACCCCGGTCAGAAGGAGAGAGACGCGATCATCAAGCTCCTGCGGCTGCCATAGCACGCGAAGGGTCTCGGGGCGCGAGCCTGTTACGCCCTCGACGACGCGGCACGCCTCCGTCGAAGCGGCGACCACGAGGAGCAGGCGACGATCGCCCCGCAGCGGGTCGAGCAGTCGTGTGGCGGCATCTGCGGAGTGGGACATCGCGCGAACAATAGATCGTTGGGCGTCGGACCGCGAGTCGAACTGGCCCGAATCCGGCGGGACGCGTACCTTTGGCGTAATGGACCTCGGCTCGTCATCCCAAGATCGCACTCCCGTGGCCGTGACGATCGGCAGTTTCGACGGTGTGCACATGGGCCACCGTCGCCTGATCCAGGTCGCGAGAGACCGCGTCGGCCAGGCCGGGAAAGTCGTCGCGCTGTCGTTCTTTCCGCACCCGATGTCGAAGTTGCGCCCCGAAGCGGCACCAGCCCGCCTGACCGCATTCGACCGACGGGCTGAATTGCTTCGGGAGGCCGGCGCCGACGAGGTCGAGGCACTCGAGCCGACAGCCGACCTCCTGGGCAGACGCCCGGAGGCGTTCGTCGACTGGGTGGTTAAGCGGTACGCGCCGCTCGTGTTCGTCGAGGGCCCGGACTTCCGGTTCGGGAAGGCGAGGTCCGGGGACAACGAGAAACTCAGAGCGATCGGCGAGCGGGTCGGTTTCGATGTGGAAGTTGTGGACGAGGTGGATGTATCGCTCGCGGATCAATCGATTGTGCGAGCATCGAGCACGGTCGTGCGCTGGCTGCTGGAACAGGGGCGCGTCGGTGATGCCGCGTGTGTGCTCGGTCGTCCGCACCTTGTCTCGGGGATCGTTCGCCGGGGCGACCAACGCGGGCGATTGCTCGGCTATCCCACGGCGAACATCGAGACACAGACCATGCTCCCGCGCGACGGGATCTACGCGGGCGATGCGACCCTTCCCGATGGGACCGTTCGACCCGCGGCGATCCACATCGGGCCTCGGGCGACGTTCAACCGAATGAACCGCACGATGGAGGTGTTCGTGGTCGATTGGGCGGGCCCGCTCGCCGAGGGCCTTGAGGAGTATGGCTGGCCGATCTCGGTTCGGTTCAGAGCGTGGCTCCGCGATCAGGCTAAGTATGATTCGGCGGCGGATTTGTGCGTACAGATGGCCCGTGATGTCGAGCGGGCGTCCACTCTGTTCGAGTCACACCCGGAAGGAGTGGGCGGTTGAGCCAGACGACGGACCGAACTGAACAGGCGTGGGCCTCGAACGCGACGGTCGATCAGATCGTCGATCGCCTGCGCCGATCTGACAGCGCGGTCGTGCTGACGCACGGAAAGCCCGATGGCGACGCGGTCGGCTCGTCGGTCGCTATCGCGCAGGCCCTGATCGCCTTGGGCAAGAAGGCGATCGTGCTGTTCGATCCGCCGTGGACGGACCGATTCGATTGCGTGATCGCCGACACGCCGTATCGGGTGCTCGAAGGCAAGGCCGATGACCCCGCCTGGTCTGATGACCGGGTCAAGAACGCCGACACCGTCGTGGTCGTCGATACCGGCTCGTGGTCGCAGCTCGCGGCCTCCGAGGCCTTTCTGCGGGCGCGTGCGGACAAAGCGGTTCTGATCGATCACCACGCGCACGGCGACCCGGAAGTGGCGGCGCTACGCCACATCGACACGAACGCGCCCGCCGCGGCCCAAATCGCTGCTGACGTGACGTTCAACCTGCTCGGACTGCCGTCGATCGCGCAGCTGCCGCTCCCGATCGCCCGGGCGGTGTACTTGGGCATGGCAACCGACACCGGCTGGTTTAAGCACCCCTCGGTCCGTTCGAGCACGTTCCGGATCGCCGCGGACCTGATCGACGCCGGGGTCGACCATTCACGTCTGTTCCTGCAGACCGAGCAGAGCGACCCGCCGGAACGTCTGCTGATCATGCAGCGGGCGATGAAGAGCATGGAACTGGTTGCCGGCGCGCAGGGCGCGATCATGTGCCTGTCGCCCGCGGACTTCGAGGAGACCGGCGCGGATCTTTCGCTCACCGGCGGGCTGGTTGATCTACCCAAAGCGGTGCGGACGGTCGAGGTGTCCGCGTTGCTCACGCAGGTCGAGCCGAATCTGACCAAGGTCAGCTTTCGCAGCAAGGCGAGCGCGAAGGACATCGATGTGAACGAACTCGCGCAGCGGTTCGGCGGCGGCGGTCATAAGCACGCCGCGGGAGCCCGAATCGAAGCGGATCTTTCGGGAGCGAAGAAGCAGATCGTCGAAGCGCTGGAGGACGCGCTGCGATGAGCCGGGGCGGACCCATCGGCAGAGGCGGACCGGGCAAACCGGCGCGTCGCGGGTCCCGGCCGGCCGGCCCGAAGAAGCCGCCGCTGCGGATCATGACGACGACACTCTGGGAGTACCCGTCGCAGCACTATGGCGACTCGATCCAGGGTGACAAGAACTACACCGGCGCGACACCGAGCTGGGTCATCTGGCAACTCCTGCAGCGTTACACCAAGCCCAAGCAACTCGTGGTCGATCCGATGTGCGGCTCCGGCACGACGCTGGATGTGGCCCGCGATCTGGGGCGCCGGGCCCTCGGGTACGACGTGGCCTCGCACACGCGCCGTTCGGACATCTTCAACGCGGATGCACGGTCACTGCCGCTCGAGGATGAGAAGGCGGACTTCGTCTTCGTCGACCCGCCGTACTCGACGCATGTCGACTACTCGAATGACCCTCGCTGCATCGGCAAACTCGACGCCGGCGGCGAGGACGGCGGGGCGGCGTACTACGACGCGATGCGCGCGACGATCGCCGAGATCGATCGGGTTCTGAAGCCCGGCCGGCACATGGCGCTCTACGTCAGCGATTCGTTCCGCAAGGGCCAGCCGTTCATGCCGATCGGATTCGAGCTCTTTGCGATCCTGCGAGAGCACTTCGAGCCGGTGGACATCATCGCCGTGGTCCGCCACAACGAGAAGCTGCAGCGGGGCAACTTTCACAAGGCCGCCGAGGAAGAGAACTTCTTTTTGCGCGGGTTCAACTATCTGTTCATCATGCGGAAGTCGGACGGGCGTGGGAAGGGTCCGGGCCCGACGAAGGCGCAGCGGTCCGATCAGTCGAAGCCGATATCTCCCGGTCGCGTCGGAGGGCGTGGCAAGCCGGGCCCGAAGCAGAGCCCTCGTCGGCGGTCGAAGCGATAACCTGAGCGTCAGCGGGACGACACGACGCGTGCCGGGCGGAAGCTTCCCTTGAGGATCTCACGATCGTCGGCCTTCAGCCAGTCCTGGAGCAGGCCGGCGTAGACGCTGCGGAAGTCGAGGTTGAACTTCAGGTCGCCGTTATCCAGATCGGTAAGCGAAGGATGGTTGCCCAGCAGACCCGGGCGGACCATGGGGCCGGCGAGGAACATCGGCGCGGCGGTGCCGTGGTCGGTGCCGTTGGAGCCGTTCTGCGAGACACGACGTCCGAACTCGCTGAAACTCATGGTGAGCACACGCTGATCGTGCCCCGTCGCACCGAGGTCGTCGTAGAACGCTTTGACCGCGTCTGAGAACTGGCGAATGAGGTTGGCGTGCTGGCCCTGCGGGCCGCCCTGGCCGGCGTGGGTGTCGAACCCTCCCATGGTCGCGTAGTAGACTCGCGTTTCGAGGCCGGCGTGGATCATGGCGGAGATCATGGCGAGTTGGCGACCGAGGCCGGTGTTGGGGTAGTTTGCGCCCGTGCCGCGAGCGACGGCGGATCGGATCTTCTCCGACGCGACCTGCGCGTCGAGCGCGGTCCGCGTCAGGAACTCGGCGTTGGATCCCGCGTGGTGGTTCGTGGCCGGCGGCTTGCCTTCCTTGTGGGCGCGCATGCCCGTCAGGTCGTGGTAGCCGTCTTCGAGCGATTCGTGCAGATCGGCGCCGACCCAGCGAAAAAGGTCGGGCGATTCGAAGGCGATCGGTTTGATCTGGCGTCCCTGCATCGCGAGCGGTGCCTCTCGCCCGAGGGCGATGCCGATCTCGCCGCACTGCCCGCTCTGCATCCGAGCGTCCGCTTCGGGCGAGCCGGCGCACTGGTTGTCGAAGAACCGGCCGAGCCAGCCGTCGCCGACGCCACCGGTGTTGGCCGTTTGCCAAATGTCCATCGAGGCGAAGTGTGAGCGGTTGGGGTTGGGGTACCCCACACCCTGCACGACCGACAGCAGGCCGGCGTCGTAGAGTTCGTTCAAGCCGGTCATGGCCGGGTGCAGGCCAACCTCGTGGTCCGAGCCGAGGCGGAGCACCTGCTGCTCCGGGATCGCGATGCCCGGGCGGGCGCGGTAGTAGTTCGCATCGCCGAACGGAACGACGGTGTTCAGGCCGTCGTTCCCGCCGGCCAGTTGGATCACGACAAGCACGTTCTCGTCCGGCACGCCGGGGACCGAGCGCCGGCCCGCGGCCTGCATCGACATCGCCGAAGCCGACCGCTGGAGGAACAGCGGGATCGTCATCGTGGCCGAGGTCATCATCAGACCCGTGTGCAGGAACTGCCGGCGGGTCCAGGCTTTGCTGTTGTGAAGGTCTGACATGGGTGCTCCGTGCTTGAAGCGGTTGGATGGGCAGGGGGGCGGTGTTCAGCAGAGCTGGTATTCGGGCATCGCGGTGATGAGCGCAAGCATGCCCGTGACGGTGTCGGGGGTGACACGTGAACCTGTTGACTCGACGAACTCGTGGAGCACGCGCAGGCGGTCGGGGTTCGGGTTGGGGCCAAGCGTGAAACGGGCGAGGTACGACGCGACCTGCTTGGCGTCCCGATCCGCGCCGGGCTGAACCTGTGCGAGGTCATCGAGCAGTTGGGAAGCGTTGTGCCGCTCGACGTCTGCCAGCGGGTCGTAGCCGCTGGGCGTCCTGCCGGTAAGCAGGAAGGTCATGATGTTCTGGCGGACGAAGAGCGTCGAGGTGTTGATCCAACTGCGCCCTCCCGACCACCCCGCGACGGAAGGCGGCTCGAAGAGCTGCTGGCCCATCAGCGTCAGGGCGTCGTTGAGGATGCCGAGGTCGCGGACGGGCGTGTTCAGCGAGCGCACCGCGCCGACCACCAACTGGACGGGGCTCTTGATCTGATCGGCGATGAACCGCTGTTCGTAGAAGTGCTCACTCTGGAAAAGCTGGGTCAGCACCGGGGCGAGGTCGTATTCGTTCTGCACCAGCGTGCGCGCGAGTTGCCGGATCACGCTCACGATCGGGTCGTAGGCCGGGTCGCGTCGATCGCTCGGTACGAAGCTCACGAAAAACTCGTACAGCTTCTTGGCGATGAACTCCGAGCAGGCCCGCTGCGAGAGGATGATCTTGACGAAGTCTTCGCCGTCGAAGTTGCCGCTTCGACCGAAAAGCCGCTTGCTCCCGGTGTCGTGCAAATTCTGGCGGAAGACGAAATCATTGCCCTGGAACGCGTATCCCGTGAGTGCGCGGGCGCCCTCTTTGATGTCGCTTTCGGAGTAGTTTCCTTCGCCGAGCGCGAAGAGTTCCATGATCTCGCGAGCGAGATTCTCGTTGGGCGCAGCGCGTCGGTTGAGTTGGTTGTCGAGGTAGCCGAGCATCGCTGGGTCGCGGATGATCCCGGCGAGCAAGTTGCCAAAGTTGCCGGTCGCGTTGGCTCGGAACAGCTGGTTCTGCTGGAACAGGTGGTAACTGTTCTCGACTTTGCGGTATCCGGACGCGAAATGACCGTGCCAGAAGAGGGTCATCTTCTCTTCGAGCGGGCGTGGCGTCTCGATCATGCGCTCAAGCCACCAGCGCTGCAGGTCGGCGACCTGACGCCGATCGGAACGCTGCTGTTGCTGACGCCGCAGGCGAAACTGCGCGATCAGGTCTTCGTTCTGCGTCCGCTGGGCTTCGCGATAGCGCCGAACTTCTTCGGCGGTCGGCGGCTGCATGATGTTCGCGTCGAAGCGGTCGCTCGCGACCGGGGACGGTGCAGCCGAGCGGGACGGGTCCACGAGCAGGGCGACCGCGTTCTCGACGCCCATGGTCGACAAGGCGCGGATCTGGGAAGAGTTGCCCCCGAATCCGGCTCGCCAGAGCAAGTGACGGGCCTGGTCGTAACCGAAGTCCGAATCCGGGATGCGACGGAGCGATGCGCTGGGTCGCGGGGGCAGCGGGGGCGTGTCGGGCTCGGTGCGTCGCTGGGTCGTGCTCTGCATGGTCAGGCCTCGGCTGGCGGACGGGATCGAACGAACGCCCAACGATCGACATCGACGCCGATTGCGGGGTGGAACCCGAATCTATCGTCATTCACGCCCGATACCGAGGGAAATTCGGATGTTTTGGGTTTACCAGACCTGACCGCGCCGGAGTTCGTCAAGCGGATACAGGCGACCACGCCAGCGCACGCCACCCGCTCTCAGGGTCGCCCGAGCGGATCGCAAGAGGGCGATCGGGGCGACCCAGGCCATCAGGGGAGATAGAAGTCCGCCGAGCGGTGACCAGCCGAACTGACGCGCCACGATGGCCATGGGCAGCCCGGTGGCGAGCCAGGCCACGAAAGCGAACCAGCACGCGATCCGAACCAGCGGCTCAGGACTGACCATGGCGACGACCGGTGCGATGACCGCGCCGGCGAGAGCTGTCAACCCCGATGTGATCAGCAGGGAGGCCAGCAGCGCGTTGAAGCGAGCCATCGCGAAGAAGTTCTTTTCGATGAGCGCCATGACGGTGCGCACGTCGGCCTGCCAGTCGATGTGCACCGACTCCGGGCCGGAAAGCACGAGGGAGTGGCCACGCCCGTGCTTGCGCCCTTCACGCTGGACGAGCAGCGCAAGCTTGACATCATCCACGACTTCGAAGGGAAGGGCCTCATGCCCGCCAAAGGCTCGATACGCGTCGGTCCGCACGAGGTTGAACGCGCCAACGCCAACCGGACAAAAGGGCAGGCCAAGATTCACGACGGCGCATCGCACCAAGAAATGGATGTACAGCGCGAGCGTCCCGGCGATCCCCCAACTGCTCGACGCCTCGTAGCCGGGGAGTACCGCGAGATGGTCGATCGGGCGACGGCTGGATGTGGCCGCGCGGAGCGCACGGGCCAGCGCGTCCGGCTTGATCCAGGTATCCGCATCCGAAAACAGGATCCATGGCGTGGACGCCGACGCGGCGCCGAGCTGCAACGCGTGGGGCTTGCCGAGCCAGCCTTCGGGGAGGTTGGTGACTCGGACGAGCGTCAGACGCGGGTCGGACTTGGCCTTTGCTTCGACGATCGCCGCCGTTTCGTCGGATGACCGGTCGTCCACGATCACGATCTCCACTCGCGGTGAGCGGATCGCCAGAAGGTGGTCAACGGTGCCGCCGATCCGCTCAGCCTCGTCCCGCGCCGCAATGACGATCGTGACGGGCTCGGGGTCTTCAAGGGGCTGGAAAGAGCCGAGCCGGCGCGTCAGAAGCACACCGAGCGAGCCGAACAGAATAATCCCCATCCAGACCAGGCCGATCAGCGCGAAAACGCCAAAGCCGGTCCATTCTGCCGCGTTCACGAGAGGTCTCCGCTCACCACGCGCATCACATCGCCGTTCGGCTGTTCCAGCAGGAGGGCACCGAGCGAGTCGGGGTGCTCCGAAACACCCCGGATGAGGCCGCTGTACATCCTTCCGTCGCGTCCGGTCACCTGCACGCCGGAGTCGGGGCGGTGCAGGAGGCCCTCGATCTCGCGGAAGAGGTTGGTTGGCAGTCCTGGAACGGGGATGAGGTCGGTCAGATGGCCCAGAAGGCACTCCGCGAGCCGGTCGAGCACGAGATCCTCGCCAGCCAACTCGGCGACCGATACCGGGGGCGTTCGGAGCGGGCGTCCGGCATCATCAGTCGCCGGCGGGGTGTTGTTCACATTGATGCCGAGTCCGACAACGATCCCGTGCGGCGCGCATTCAACGAGCATGCCCCCGATCTTGCGGGCCCCCGCGCCGGGACGGGCGACGACGAGGTCGTTGGGCCACCGGAGAACGACCTCCGACGCTGCGCGCTCCGGCAAGGACTCCCGAACCGCCCGCACCGCCGCGACCCCAACACGCAGACCGAGCCCGGGGAGAACCCCTGCCGCCGGGTCGGCAACAGGCATGGCGAGACTCATCCAGAGCCCGCCTTCGGGGCTGGCCCAGGAACGCCCGCGCGTGCCCCGTCCGGCGGTCTGGATTCCGGCGATCCACGCCGCCGGAACCGGAGCCGCATGATCGGTGAGCCAGGTTCGTGCGAGGTCGTTGGTCGACCTGGTTGCGTCCAGACGATGCACCAGTACGGTCCCCGAGCCCATCCGCAAGGTTGTCGGGCTGCCAGCGTGGCAGAGCGGATTGGGCTTCGATTGTGTCATCCGGCGGGCGCCTGGGTCAGAAAACCTGATTTTTGGGTCGAGAAACGGGATTTGCGAAGATTGGGCTCGCTCGCGGATGCTGTTGCCCGACCCGAGGAACCGGTCGATACTCTATGAGAGTACGCCATGGGAATGCCCGCACATACCGAGCCCGAAATCACCGCTCCGGAGGTCGGATCCGTCCGGCGCGGTGCGCGCCAGTGCTTCAGCGCCGGTTCCATGGTCGCTCTGCTCGTAGTTCTGGGCGTGATGCCCGGTGCCGCGGCTCTGGCCGCCCCCGAGGCGATGAGCCACATCAACTTCGTGCTCCACGAAGTCGTCAGGCCGAAGCCGGATCGCGACTCGCGTGAGCCGGGCGCCTCGATTCGCGAGGTCGCGGTCGGGACAAAGTCCATCTCGACGCCCGCGATCTGTGCGATCGAGCCCGCGGTCAACCCGTCGATTGAACAGGTCGTTCCGTGCGATCTCGCACATTCTCGACGCTGCGAGATGTTCGCGGCGCGTGCGTGGTGCACGAGCACGCCCCCGCCTGCGCGGCTCTGAGCACAGCGCGAGATCCTTTGGTCTCGCACTGATTCCGTCGCGCCACCCACCGTTCAAATTCAGACAAACGAACCCCGCTGTGCCGTTGCCGGATCGAGTTTCTGCTCCGGCGACAGCGCGGTCTTCGACCAGATCACAGGCAGATACCCATGGCTTCCTCCGAAATCCCGCTTCTCGGCCCCGTTATCAACAAACTCTTTGGCTCCCGAAACCAGCGACTCGTCAAGCGCTACGAGGCTCGCGTCACCGAGATCAACTCGTTCGAGCCGGAGATGCGAGGCCTCTCCGACGAGCAGCTCCGAGCGAAGACCAACGAGTTCCGCGAGCGGTTCAAGGCCGGCGAGAAGTGGCCGGACGTGATGGCCGAGGCGTTCGCCGTCGCCCGCGAAGCGATGGACCGGCACGTCGGCATCCGCAACATCTTCAACCCGGACGTCCGCGACCAGTTCCCGGTCGATAAGCTCAGCAGCACCCACCGCGCGTTGTACGAGAGGGCCCGGGACGAGATCGACGCCATGGAGCCGGGCGAGCCGACGGGCAAACTGCTCGGCAACTCCGAGCCGGTGCCGGCGTGGGTCTGGGCGGATATCCCGCACGAGCTCTACGACGCCGTCCGCGAGCTGTTCCCCGAATCGAAGCCGCCGTTCCGGTCGCGCCCGTTCGATGTGCAGCTCATCGGCGCGATGGTGCTCTACCAGGGCTCGATCGCCGAGATGAAGACCGGCGAGGGCAAGACGATCGTCGCGCCGCTCGCCTCGTACCTCGCGGCGGTCGAGGGCTACAAGGTTCACGTGGTGACGGTCAACGACTACCTCGTCCAGCGAGACCGCAACTGGACCGCCCCGTTCTTCCAGAACATCGGGCTGACCGTTGGTGACATCCACCCGATGCACATGCAGCCGGAAGATGTGAAGCGCCAGATGTACGCCTGCGACGTGGTCTACGGCACCACGGCGGAGTTCGGCTTCGACTACCTGCGCGACAATATGAAGAAGCGGATCGAGCAGCAGGTGCAGCGCTACCGCGAGTTCGCGATCGTCGACGAGGTCGACTCGACGCTTATTGACGAGGCCCGCACGCCTCTGATCATCTCGGGGCCGGCCCACGAGGACCAGCCGCGTTACGACCTGGCCGACCAGGTCGCCCGTCACCTCGTGCAGCTCCAGCGCCCGTGGGCCGGCGCCGAGGAGAAAGTCGAGACCTGCAAGAAGCAGATCAAGGGTACCGAGGGCGACATCCGCAATGCCCGCGACAAGGAGAAACTCCCCGCGCTGCAGTCCCGACTCGAGGAACTGCGGAAGCAGTTGCCGCAGCTCGAAGCCGAGCGTGACCAGCACACCCAGTACTACGACGTCGAGAAGGACAAGAAGCGCGCGACACTGAACCACAACGGCGTCGCCGCGGCACAGAAAAGGGCCGGCGTCGGTTCGATCTATGTCGGCGAGAACACCGACCTGCCTCACCTGATCGAACAGTCGCTCAAAGCGCACGTGATCTACGAGAAGGACGCGGACTATGTGGTTCTCGCCATCCCGGACCAGTACAGCGGTAAGGCCGAGCCGGATGTCGTCATCGTCGATACCAACACGGGGCGTCCGATGGTCGGTCGCCAGTGGTCGGACGGCCTGCACCAGGCGGTGCAAGCGAAGGAAGGGCTTCGCATCCGCCCGGAGACCCAGACGGTCGCCTCGATCACGATTCAGAACTTCTTCAAGATGTACAAGCGGCTCGCCGGGATGACCGGTACCGCCGACACCGAGGCCCAGGAGTTCCACGACATCTACGGCCTCGATGTGGTCACGATCCCGACCAACGTGCCGG
>JANSXG010000134.1 GCA_024743075.1 bacterium
ATCGTTTTCGACGACGATAAGTGCGAATCCAACGCCAACTGCACCGCCGTCTGAACCTCGAACGTTCGAGTGCACGAAGATATCAAGGACTACCGCAGCGTCGTCGATCCCGGCTGCATGAAGTGCCTTGACTGCGTGAGCGCATGCCCCACCAACGCGCTCGCCCTCAAGTTCGCCAAGCCGCAGATCCTCAACCGCAAACCGAAACGCGAGCGAAAGCCCCGAGCCTTTGACCTCTCATGGCCCGAGGAGATCGGACTCGCGCTCGTTTTCCTGCTCACGCTTCTCGCCGCCCGCGGCCTCTACGCCGTGGTCCCGCTGCTCATGGCCGCCGGCATCGCCGGCATCGTCACCTTCTTCGCCTACAAGGCCTGGCGCACGCTCCGCGTCGAGAACGTGCGGTTCCACGGCTTCCAGCTCCGCCTCCGCGGACGGACCACCAGGACCGGCTGGGTTTGGCTCACGTTCACAACTGTGGTGCTCCTGCTCGTCGCGCACTCCCTCGCGGTCAACCAGTACCGCTGGCGCGCGGACCACTCGTTCGAGCGGCTCGACCTGTCCAAGGCCGCTCTGTTCGCGCCGTCGCCGCCCCCGTTCAGCGAGGAACAGACGCAGCAGTTCCAGAGCACCCTCGACCTCTACAACAGAGCCGCGCCGATCGGCGACGGCGGCATCGGCCTCGCGCCCAACGCCGAGTCCATGCTCCGCATGGCCCTGCTCCACCTCGCACTCAATCAGCACGACGACGCCGTCGTCCTCCTCGACCGCGTCGAGGCCATCGCCGGCGAAGCCGACGAGCTCACCGCCGACCGCGAGCAGGTCCGCATCCTCGGCGGCCTCGCCGTCGCACGCCTCGCCCAGAACCGCCCCGGCGTCACACGCCCCGAAGTCGAACAGGCCTTCGCCTCCGCCCGCGAGCAGACCGAACGCGCCCTCGACAACATGCGCGCCGCCCTCGACGCCAACCCCGACTGGTGGGCGACCCGTGAGCGGCTCATCAACACCCTGAACCAGACCGGCCGCGCCGAGCAGGCCATCACGGCCGCCGACGAAGCCCTCGAAGCGCTCCCCGAGACCTCGAAGTACCGCCGAGCCCGCTCCCGGGCGCTTCTCGACCGCTCCCGCGCCTTCCAGGCCGCCGGGCGCTTCGAGGAAGCGTTCCAGTCGCTGCAGGAAGCCGTCGAAACCAACCCCCGCGACGCCGTCATCCGCGAGAACCTCGCCGCGGCCTACGCCCAGTACAAGCGCGACCCCGACAGCGCCATCCGCGAACTGCTCACCGCCATCCAGCTGCAGCGCAGCTCGGCCACCCGCTACGAACGCCTCGCCTCCCTCATGATCAGTGCAGGTCGCACCGACGAAGCCCTCGACGCTTTCTCCGAAGCGCTCAAGCGGGTCGAAGACAAGGCTGCCTTTGCAGAACGCATCGAACAGAATCTGATCCGCAGTGACCTGGCAGACCTCGCCGAACAGTGGCGCGAGAGGCAGGCGGAGTGGCTTGGCGACTGAGCGAATGCATGCTGAATCCACCGGAGTATGAGCAGATCGCTGGCTCCCGCGATCAGCGGATAGACTGCTCCCCGCCCTAGCGGGAACCGGATGCCCAGCGAAAACGCCCGCAGAACGGAAGACCATGAAGCAGTCGTTATCAGCAACAATCGTCACGACCCTGCTCCTGCCCGGCGTGGCACTCGCCATGTCAGGGTGCCGGACCGCGCCCCTTCTCTCTCAAGCGTCGGCGTCTACTGATCCGCCGCATCGAAACACCACACCGGCGGACATCGCCGCGCGACCACCCGCAACCGCCACGAGCCGAGTCGCGTCCACTCCGCCGCTCCGTCTTTCCTTGGCACGCCCCGACACGAACATGTGGCTCCCACACTAGATGGGGCGGCTCGCCATCAAGGATCAGCAGTACGAGCTCGAACTCGGTGTCCCCGAGGTGTTCGAAGACCCCGACCGCTCCGATGTGCTGCGTCTCCGATACCGGCTCGCAGATTCGTCCGGTCGCCTGCACATCGCCGATAGTTTCATCGGGGTCGAGCATCTTTGGCGGACGCTCCGGGGCCGCGCCGCCTCGACCGACGCTCCGATGGGCGAACCGAGGGCGCTCCACGAAGACGCCAAGGTCTACGTCCCGACCGGAGACGACTGGGTTTTTCTGCTCAGCACGTCGGCGTCGAGCCACACGACGTCGCAAAGCACAGTTCTCGTGCGAGAAAACTACTTCAGCGCCTCCCTCTCGCTGTACTGCGTACCGATGCTCTCCGCGCCTCGGTTCTACGCACGCGTCACGACCGATGTCGACCTGCAGCGCGTTGATGGAGCCGAAGTCGCCAGCGGCACCTCGTTCTGGTTCGAGATCCCCACCGATGCGATCCTGTGGAACGCCGGCATGCACTATGTCGCGCTCGACGAGGACGAACGCTGGTGGGAACCGAGGCGGTTCACGCCGCTGACATTCCGCGCGTCCGAGGAGCAGGGACACCCCAACGAAGGCGTCTACCTCAACACCGACTGACCGCCCTCACTCCCCAGAAGCCGGCGGCCAGTTGCTCTCGATCGCGCCCGCGTTGAAGAAGTCCTCCATCACCATGTCCGGCGTCGGCTTGTTGCCCGGCGTCAGCCGCTCGTCGTTCACACGCAGGATGTCGCCGCCCTGCACGATGATGATCGTCGCGCCGCTCTCCCACGCCCAGAAGTCGATGCCGAAGGCGTCCTGCGCATCCTGCTTGGTGACGCTGAGCACTTCCATATACGGGTTGTCTTCCGCCTCGTACTGCTCCTTGAGCATGTCCACGACCGGCTTCATCTCCATGCACTCCGAGCAGTCCGGGTCGTACACGAAGACGTACCACATCTTGTCCGGGTTGGCGGCCGACGAGGCGATCAGGCTGGCGTACGCGCCCTGACGGAGCAGCGCCGCGGCCTGATGGTTCACCTGCAGACCGGGAGGGAGACTCTGCACCTGATTCCCGTTCGGCGGCGGCGGTGGCGGCTTCGCTCCGCCACCCGGCGAGTTCGTGTACTCGAGCCAGCCGAGCCCCGCACCCGCCGCCGAAAGAATCAGCGCGAGGCCGACAAGCCCCTGGATCATCTTCGCGCCGAAGCCGCGCCACCCCAGCAGCGCCAGCGCCGCCACGACGAACACGACATCGAATGCCACCGACACACCCTTGATGGTCATCCACTCCAGCGCCGTGCCGTCCAGCGCATTGCCGAAGCAGCCGCAGGAGTTGCCCGTCGCGAAGTAGTACCCCGCGTACCCGGAGAAGAGCGCGAACATCGCCACCACGCCAAGCCACGCCAGACGCAGCCGGTGCCCGGCCAGCAACGCAAGAATCACCAGCACCTCGAAGATTCCGATGAACCGCTCGTAGCGCAGCTCGCTCCCACCGATGGTGATGAACTTCGCCTTGCTCGGATCGACGATCTTCGAATACGCCGCGATGCCCAGCACCGCGCAGATCACGAGCGCGACGAGCAGCGCCGCGAGGTTCCACCCGGCCGGAGCCGGCTTGATGCGTACTGTCTTGGCTTCGCTGGCCATGGTCGGGAATTCCTGTCTCGCTGTGGTCTGGGACCGAGGTGGTGATACCTGTCTTACTGCGGCTTCTTGCCCACGCTGGCCAGCGCCTCATCGCCGCCGTCGCCGGTAATCAGAAGCGGGCCCTCGCTCTCGATCGCTTCGACGTAGTTCCCGCTGGCATCGGCGGTCAGGCCAGCCGCCCACACGCGGTTGAGCGCGGTCGGCTGCTCGCGCGTGCCGGTCGCGAAGTACAGCGGCGCGTACACCGTCGCACCGGCTCGGTCGATTGTGCTGGTCACGGTGAAGGTCACCGACTGCGCCTTGGGCCACTGCTCCTGCGCGGGGTCCGGCTCCACCTTCACCACGTTCACCTCGAGCCCCTCGACCGGGATCCACCCCACCAGCGGCGCATCGTGATCGTCGCGGAACACGGTCGTGGTGTAGGTCTGGGCCTCGCCCTGCTTGAGCATGCCCATGTTGAAGAACTTGTGCGAGAAGTTCAGGTCGGAGTTCATCCGGATGAACGGCATCTCGCGCCGCGACACATCCGCCGAGATGATCCGCACCGCGACCAGCGGCGTGTCCTTGGAATCCGTCGCGACCAGCAGGGCCGCCGGGACTTCCGCCCCGGTGTTGAAGTTTTTGCGCACGTTCGCCATCAGCACGCGGTCGCCGCTGTCGGGCACCTGCGAGAGCAGGTTGGGCGACTCGCCGTGCACGCTCAGCAGACGGACCGGTCGTCCGGTCGACGAGCGGAGCTGCGCGGTCACCTGGGGCGAGCGCACGCGCAACGGCGCCTGCGGCGCTTCGAGCTCGTACTGCATCTGCCCGGTCACGCCGACCTCGATCGGGCGGTCGTACCCCTCGAAAAAGATCAGGGCGGTCTTCTGCATCCGCCCCGTGTCGCCGCGCAGGTCCACGGTCATCTTGAGGTTCGTCTGCCCGCGCGGGGGGATGGTCATCGAATCCGGGATCATCCGCGTGCAGTTGCAGGCCACGCGGAAGCTGCGGATCTTCACCGGCTGCGTCGAGCGGTTGGTCAGTGTGAACACCGCCTCGAACACGCCGCGCGGGTCCACCACTCCGAGGTTCTTCATCCGGGTGTCCGGGACGATCGGCGGCGTGGACGGACTGCTTGGCTGCCCCGCCTGGACCGCGCTCGCGATGGGCGTGACCGGACCCGTCAGGGTCGCCAGGCCGGTCGCCATGAGAACCGCCATCGCGGTCGCCTTAAGTGCCATCGTTCGTCCGTGCTTCATGCGCTGGTCCTCTCCATCATTCAAACATCGCGTGCTTCGCGAACCGAGTATACGCGCAGCGAGCGATCCCCTGCCCCCGATGCCGGTTGTATGCCCCCGAGGCGCCGGTGTTGCGAAAGCCCACCCGATGATCGGCCGATAGCCGCCTTCAGACCGACCGCAGCCCACGGTTTCCGGACGCTGAGCGAGCGAATCGAGTACCCTCGCCCCCCGGCCCGGTCGCCGCAGGCCACCACGATCCGAACCCCACGCCCCGACGCGGCGTACGCCAACCGATGCCGATGACCCCGACCACCGCAAACGCCTGCTCCACCGGTTCCCTCCCGCGCCACCACGGCGTCGAGGGCGTGCCGGACGAGCGTCTGCCACGCCACATCGCGGTCATCATGGACGGCAACGGACGCTGGGCCAAGGCCCGCGCGCTCCCCCGCTTCCACGGCCATCGCGAAGGCGCCCAGGCGGTCCGCCGGCTCATGACCGAGGCCACCAAGCTCGGCATCGAGTACCTCACGCTCTACTCGTTCTCCATCGAGAACTGGAACCGCCCGGCCGACGAGGTCGCCCAGCTCATGGCTCTCTACGTCGAGTACATGGCCTCCGAACGCGAGACGCTGGTCGAGAACAACATCCGCCTGATGCAGATCGGCCGGCGCAACAACCTGCCGCCCGAGACCATCGCCGAACTCGAGAAGACTATCGAGGCCACGCGCACCTGCACCGGGCCGACGCTGGTGCTCGCGGTCAATTACTCCTCGCGCGCGGAGATCACCGACGGCGTCCGCGCCATCGCCGATCGCGTCGCGCGGGGCGAGCTCGACCCCGCCGAGATCACCGAGCAGACCGTCTCCGACTCGCTCTACACCGCTGACATCCCGGACCCGGACCTGCTCATCCGCACCAGCGGCGAGATGCGCCTCTCCAACTACCTGCTCTGGCAGATCAGCTACGCCGAGCTGTATGTCACCCAGACGCTCTGGCCCGACTTCGCCGAGGGCGATTTGCACGAGGCCATCCGGTCCTATGCCGCCCGCGACCGGCGTTTCGGGCGGGTCTGCTCGACGGACGCGTCCAAGCCAATCTGAGCCCATTCTGCCATCTGGGATTTCCAAACAAACGGCCCCAGCGGGTACGCTGGGCGGGATGTTCAAGCGCCCGTCGAACAAACCAGACGCTCTCACCAACCTCAGCGCCGAGCAGAAAGCCGGCTTCGAGCGTGCGTTCGGTGCGCTCGGCATGTCGGTGCAGCGCTGGAAGGACGACACCGCGACCATCCGGCGCGAGGAGGGCAAGCTCGATCTCGACGTGTCGCTGCTCGCGCGCCAGCTGCCGCCCAACACCTCGGTCGATGACCCGCGCGCCCTGGCGGTGCTGGTCGCGCCGATGCTGGGCATGAGCCTGCCCCACGATGTGCTGGCCAGCCTCGACGAGGCCCGGTCGTGGCTGCGTCCGCGCCTGGTCAACCCCGACGAACTGTCCGGCCCGCGCCGGAACATGTGCCGGCGCGAGAGTTTCGCGGGGCTGCTGCGCGCGATCTCGATCGGGCCGGGTTCCACGGCCTCGCTGGTGCGCACCGAGGAACTCGACCGCTGGGGCATCGAGTTCGACGAGGCGTTCGCGATCGCCTGCGACAACCTGCGCCGCTCGCTGCTTCCCGACGACATCCACGAGGTGGACCAGTCTTTCGGCACGCTGGCGATCATCCACGACTCGGAGCCCGCGGCGTCCGCCTGCTTCATCTTCGACACGCTGCTCCCCCACTGGCAGCCCGAATCGGGCGCGGTGTTCGCCATCCCGACCGAGGACACCTGTCTGGTGCTCCCGGTGATGCACGGCATGGGCGCTGAGGCGCTGGCCGACTTCGTGCAGATGAGCTTCAACCTGTTCGGTCGGACCGAGGATGCGTTGTGCGATCAGCTGATCTGGGCGGCGGGCGCGGAGATCGACGGGCGACTGGACCCCACGCCGCGGTTCCGGCACCTGCCGATCACAAAGGTGGAAGAACGCACGGGGAAGCGCGTGCACCTCGAGGCCGAAGGGGCGATGGGTGATCTGCTTCGGGTGCTGGGAGCACTCGACTAGGGCAGGATCAAGGGCACGCCTGACCGAACGCCGCGAGGACGGCGTTCAAATCGGCGAGGTCGACCGCGCCGTCGTTGTTGGTGTCGCCGCAGAAGGTCTGGTCTTCGAAGTTCGACAGGACGAGGTTCAGGTCGATCAGGTCGACGACGCCGTCGAGGTTGATGTCGGCGGCGCACGATCGCGGCGGGACGCAGCCCCAGCGTGCGATGCTGTTGACCTGGCGAGCGCAGATCTCGGTGAACCCGCCTCCGGCGTAGAGGGCGGGACCGGAGCCGTCGTTGAACGGGATGAGGACGCGCGGGTTGACCGCGGTCTTCTGCGACGACCACGATGAACCGTCCCAACTGGCGATGCCGCCGGCGGGCTGGCCGCCCGCGTTAGGGAACCCTCCGCCGGCGTAGAGCGCGGGGCCGGAACCGTCGTCGAAGACGGTGAGATCACGTGTCGTTCCGCCGAGACCCTCACCGAGCGGCGACCACGCGGACCCGTCCCACTTGGCGACGCGGCTGGCCGGGTTTCCGCCGGCGAGCCAGAAATCGCCCGCGGCGTAGAGCGCGGGGCCCGAGCCGTCGTCGAACGTCTCGAGCGCGAGGACGGGCTGGTTCATGCCGGTGCCGAGGGCGGACCACGCCGAGCCGTCCCACTTGGCGACGCGCGCTGCGGGCTGGCCGCCGGCGGCACCGAACCCACCTCCGACGTAGAGCGCCGGCCCGGAGCCGTCGTCGTACACGGCCATGTCGATCACCGCGCCGGTCAGACCGGTACCGAGGGGCGACCAGGCTTCGCCGTCCCACTTCGCGACGTAGTTCACCTGAACGCCTCCGGCTTGCGTGAACTCCCCACCCGCGTAGAGCGCCGGGCCTGTGCCGTCGTCGAAGACCGCCATCGCCCTGACCCAGCCGTTCATCCCGCCGCCGAGGGGCGACCATTCCGAGCCGTCCCACTTGGCGATGCGAAGGGCCAGGTAGCCGGTCACCCCCGTGAACTCTCCTCCGACGTACAGGGCCGGCCCGGTACCGTCGTCGAATGAGGCCAGGGCGAAGACCCGCCCGTTCGTTCCGGTCTGCAGGGCGGACCACTCCGAGCCGTCCCACCTCGCGACGCGGTTCGCGGGGACCCCACTGACGTTGGTGAACGAGCCCCCGGCGTACAGCGCCGGGCCGGAGCCGTCGTCGAACACCTCCATGGCGAACACGAACCCGCTTTCGATACCGCTGTCCAGCGCGGTCCATTCGGGCACGCACTCATCGGCACAGGCGGGGACCGCCAGGGCAGCGAACGAAAGGAGCACAAGCACGGTGCGACAGGCGGCGGCGAGGTTCATCTTGACATCCCATTGGGAGCGTTCGGGGCGTGGTCCACATGGATCCGCGCGGGCAGAGTGCAAGGCTACACCGGTTTCGACGGCGATCAACGGCAGGACGGAAGATCGAACCCAAGAGGTCGCGTTGAGGATGGCATTTTTTGGTCGTTTTAAGGGGCGAGTGAGGGCCGGGTCAGAGCTTTCGCCTGCGTGGTTGTTCGGGGTGCTTGGGCTTGCGAGTTTTGTAGCGGGAGCGTTTGCGCGGGGGTGACACTTTCGGGGGTGGCATGGTCTGAGTCCGATCTTCGATCGGGCGAAGGCCATGGGGCGGGCTGTCCGGCGCTGACGAGCCCACGTGGCCATGCGCTTCGCTCCTGACCACGCCACCCTTGGAGGGAGCGGGCGGCGTGGGCATTTTCTGTTTGGTTGCTTGTGACCCATCGCTTGCGCGATTGGGCTCTAATCTTTCGGCTTTCGCTTTTTGCTTGGCGCGCATCGCTCGGCGCAGGCGCCTTTCGCGCTGGACGGTTCGGATGTGGAGGAGGGTCTGGATCGCCGCGAGGCGCTGGCGGTTGCGTTCGCGGGCGTAGAACGCGTCGAGCTTGGTGTCGCCAGTGGTCTGGATCGGCGTCATGCAGGCCATGAGCGTTTCGAGCGCCTTGGTCTGCGCGGCGACCATCGTCACCTCGGATTCGAGGCGCTTGATCCGGTAGATCGTCTTC
>JANSXG010000129.1 GCA_024743075.1 bacterium
CCGGCGTCCTCTGCGCCGACAGCCCCTGCTGCGTCGTCTGCGACGGCAGCGAGAACGCTGAAGGCGAGCAGATCTGCGAAGACGAGTACGTCGACCTGTTCAACTCCGGTTGCAACGCTGGCGATGGCTCCTTCCCGACCAGCACGCTCACCATCAACGAAGCGACCTGCGGTACCACCGGTACCTTCACCGTCGGTGGTGTGGGCAACCGTGACACCGACTGGTACTCCGTTGCTCACCCGGGCGGCCCGATCAGCATGACCGTCTCGGCTGCTGGCTACGACGCCCTCTTCGGTATCCTCAACGTGCTGCCCGACGGCTCGAACTGTGGCACCGCCGCGTTCCTGCCCGACTTCGTCGGCTTCACCGAGGGCTGCGGCGCGGTTACCCTGAGCGGTGACCTCCCCGCTGGTACCTACATCTGCTTCGTCTCCACGGCCGACTTCACCGGCGTTCCCTGCGGCTTCGAGTACAACGTGCTCGTCGAAGCTGGCGATGCCTGTGACCCGACCTGCGGCGACGTGACCGGTGACGGCAACGTCGACCTCGCTGACCTGAACCTGGTGCTTGGCAACTTCGGTTCCACCACCGACATCGGCGATGCGAACTGCGACGGCGTCGTTGACCTCGCTGACCTCAACCTCGTCCTCGGCCAGTTCGGCGGTTCCTGCTAAAAGCAGACCAACGACTGACCGGAGATTCCGGTTGACTCGAAACTGACCCTCCGGGGTCAACCCACCGAGGAGCGAAAGCTCCTCGGTGGTTTTTTTGCTCCGAGCCCGTTGGCCGCAGTCGCTTGCGACTCGCGCGGCGATCGCTACAATGCTCGGCCCCGCCTCCCGGCGGATCCGCAGGCGTGTGTGCGCCCTGCTGCACGGCGATCCGTGCACGCTTTCACCACAGCCGGGCAATCCACCCGGCTCCACACCCCGTCCCGTCGGGGAAACGGAGTTCAGATCATGGTTCGTATTCGCCTCAAGCGCATGGGCCGTCGCAACCGTCCGTTCTACCGCATCAACGCCGTCGAGAAGCGCACCCAGCGCGACGGCAAGATCCTCGAGAACCTCGGCTGGTACGACCCGATGGCGACCGACCCGGCCAAGCAACTCGCCGTCAAGGGTGAGCGCGTCAAGCATTGGCTGTCGCTCGGCGCGCAGGCCACCGACACCGTCAACGACATCCTCGCCCGCGAGGGCGTGATCGACGCGGAAGCCTGGAAGGCCGAGCGCGAGTCGCGGACCCAGAAGAACCGCGCCGCCGCGATCAAGCTCGCCGAGGAGAAGGCCGCCGCCGACAAGGCCGCCGCCGAGGCCGAGGCCGCCGCGAAGAAGGCCGAAGCCGAAGCCGAAGCCGCCGCTGCCGAGCCGGCCGCCGAGGAAACCCCGGCCGAAGGCTGAGGCCATCCCTGATGTGATCGTCCCGGACGCGAGCCGGAACGGACTCTGCGATGGAGGAGGGTGATCGTGCGTATCGACGTGCTCACGCTCTTTCCGCAGATGTTCGAGCCGGTGCTCAGCGCCAGCATTCCCGGTCGCGCCCGGGCCGCCGGGTTGGTCGACTGGTTTGTCCACGACATCCGAGATCACGCCAACAACAAGCACAACAAGGTCGACGATCGCCCATTCGGAGGCGGGCCTGGCATGGTCATGGTGTGCCAGCCGCTCTGGGACGCCGTCGCCAATGCCGAGTCTCAGGCCCCGCAGGTCGGGCCCACGACCCGGATCCTCCTCACGCCCCAAGGGCGTCCACTGACGCAGACACTGGTCGAAGATCTCGCGTCCCGACCCCGCCTGCTGATGATCGCCGGTCACTACGAGGGCGTCGACGAGCGGGTGATCGACGCGCTGGACCCGCTGGAGATCAGCATCGGCGACTATGTGCTTTCTGGCGGCGAACTGCCGGCCATGGTCCTCATCGACGCGATCGTCCGCCTCCTCCCCGGGGCACTCGGCCACCTGGACTCGGCCGCACAGGACAGCTTTTCCCACCAGCACGAGGAGCATGGCCGTTTGCTCGACTGCCCGCACTACACCCGTCCCCGCGAGTGGCAGGGGAGGGAGGTCCCGGAGATCCTCCTCAGCGGCGACCACGCCAGGGTGGATCGATGGCGTCTGGAACGCATGATCGAGCGGACGCGCGAACGCCGTCCCGACTTGTTGGAGGCAGATCCGGCAGATTCTCCTGCCAATCCCGCCTCCCGGCCCGTGCAGCCGGATGAGGATTGAGGTACACTCTTCGACCCGACTCGGCGGCCGGTTGCCGCCGCTTTGCGCAAACGGAAGATCCCATGGATACGCAGAAACTCATCGAAAGCCTCACGGCCGAGCAGCTCAAGACCGACATGCCCCGTTTCGACATCGGTGACACGATCAACGTGCACTACCGAATCGTCGAAGGCGACAAGGAGCGCATTCAGGTGTTCCAGGGTGTCCTGATCGCCCGCCGCGGCAGCGGCATCCGGGAGTCGATCACCGTCCGTCGCATCGTCGCGGACCAGGGCGTCGAGCGCGTGTTCCCGCTCCATTCCCCGAAGGTCGCCAAGTACGAAGTCGTCCGTCGCGCCGACGCCCGTCGCGCCAAGCTCTACTTCCTCCGCGACCGCATCGGCAAGAAGCGTCGCCTGCGTGACCGTCGTCGCGGCATGAAGCACGTCGAAGGCATGTCGACCGTCCACTGACCGGACCAATCGCAAGCCGATTCTGCAAGCCCGGCCGGACGCCGGGCTTTTTGCTGCGCCGCAATCCAGACAGCCGCGTACAGTCTTCGCATGCGACTGATTCCTACAGGCGTGCTGGCGCTGTCGATCGCAGGGGCCGGGACCGGCCAGCCGCAGTCGGAAGTTCCGAGCGGACCGGCCGAGGCGTCGACACCCCCAGCGACGCGAACGCTCTTCCCTCACCTGCGCATCAACACGCAGGAAAGATGGCTCGAAATCGACGGCATCGTGCCGATCACGGTGGACGACCCGGACGCACCGACCGTGTATCTCGAGCAGGTCGTGTGCGGTCGTGAATCGCCGGAGATCGCCGCCGGCAAGGAACACGAGTCGCTCGTGGCAACGAACGCCAAGGGCTCGCACATCCACGCCGGACTTCTTCTGCTCGGTCTGGAGCCCGGTCGGCCGGTCCGCTGGACCACCGACGAGGACGGCTCGATCAAGGCCCACGAGCCGGAAGGGCCACCGATCCGCGTCGAGTTCATCTGGACGGACGCCGACGGAATCGAACGGACCGCGACGCCTCAGGACTGGATCCGACACGAGTCTACGGGGGAACGGTTCCCCGACGGCTGCTGGGTGTTCGCGGGTTCGCTGTTCGTGGACTTCGGTGCGGGCGAGGTGTACGACGCCGACCGGAGCGGCACACTCGTCGGGCTGGCGTCGTTCGGGACCGAGGTCCTGTCGTGGAACACGCCGATCCACCACGAGGCCGGAATCAACCTCCCGGTCTGGACGGCGAACAATGACACGGTTCCCGAGTTCAAAACGCCGGTGAAAGTGCGTCTTTACGTCGTCGATCAGCAGGCCGACCGGCCCACGAACGATGACGCGCAGCCGCCCGCCGAACCCGAACAGGAATCGCCCGGCTGATCAGCTGCGATCGTCGTCGTCCGACGATGCGCGCGTTTCGACCCGTTCGCGGATTTGTTCAACGGTCATGTCCTCGCTGCCGGGGACGTACTGCAGCGTCGAGCCAGTCTCGCGTGGATCGGTGTCGTACGCGGCGCCGAGCGGCACGCTCACGGTCACGGGCTCGCCATCCCGCCAGACCGTGATATCGACGGCCCGACCGGGTTGCTGCACGCTGATGATCGAGCGAAGCACATCGATGTTGGGAGTGTCGCGGTTGTTGATGGCGATGACCACGTCTCCGTCACGCAGTCCGGCCTCCGCCGCAGGCTGGTTCCGGGGTGTTTGCGAAATGAGGACGCCGGTCCCCATGAATCCTTCCGATTCGAGGCGTCGACGGACGAACTCGTAGTTGCCAAGCATCACGCCGAGGTAGCCACGCAGCACGACATCGCTTTCGATCAGCTGGTCCACGACGTTTTCGATGGTCTCGAGAGGGATGGCGAAGCCGATGCCCGCCGACTGACCCTGCACGGCCGGCTGTTCGGAATCGCGGTCGAACTGTTCGCGGTTGTTGGCGATCGCGGCGTTCATGCCGACGAGACGGCCCTTCACATCGACGAGCGGGCCTCCGGAGTTGCCGGGGTTAATGGCGGCGTCGGTCTGGATGAAGTTCGTGTAGCCCTGCACCATGTTGACGAACGAAGCGCCGTCGGAGCGTCCGAGCCCGGAGACGATGCCGCCGGACATCGAGAACTTGATGCCGAAAGGTGATCCGAAGGCGAAGACTTGGTCGCCGACATACAGCGGCTCGCCGGTGGCGCGCCGGATCGGGATGACGCCGCTGCCGGCGTCGACCTTCAACACCGCGATATCGGTGCGATCGTCGCTGCCGACGATTTCGGCCCGCATGACGCGACCATCGAAGAACTCGGCGCGGATCGCTACCGCGTCGCGAACCACGTGGGCGTTGGTCACGATGTGACCAACGTTGTCGTAAACGTACGCGGAACCGTTCGAACGAAATCCGCGACGGTTGCCCTCGCCCTGCAAGGTGACATCGAGATGCACGACCGAGGGCTGGACGGAGTTGGCGACGGCGCGTTTCTCCGCGTTGATCTGGTCGAGCAGGGAGGACGCGTCCAGTTCTGCCCGCGCCCGGGTCACATCCGCCTGGATCTGTGCGATCTGGATCTGCCGGAGGACCGGCGGCGCGGCAACGATCGCCATCGTGGCGGTCAGGAGGACGAGCAGGGCGGGGCCGTAGGTGTAAAACCGTCTCACGCTGTCGTACTCCTTCTTCGCTTTCGGTCCGTCTAAGCCAAGAACGCCGCGGGCGACGTTCTATTTCGTATTCGACTTCTGGGGCTCGTTTGGTTTCATCTCGAACCGGTGTTCGGTGACCGCTCGGCGTGCGACACGGTCAACATACGACTCCGTCGCATCGCGTATGCGTTCGCCAAGGTCCGCTACCGGTTGGGCGAAGCCGGGTTGCCAACTGGTCAGCCCGAGCAGGTCCTGCACGACGAGGATCTGGCCGTGCGGAGCCGGGCCGGCGCCGATGCCGATGAGCGGCACCGAGGTCTGCTCCAGGATTCGATCGGTAACTTCCGGTGGAACGGCTTCCACGAGCAGCATCACGGCGCCGGCTCGCTCGAGCTCGATCGCGTCGGCGACGACGGCGTCGGCGTCGGCGGGGGTTCGTCCAGCGGATGAGTAGCCTCCGGTCAGGCCGACCTGTTGAGGCTTTGCACCGACATGTGCGCAGATCGGGACGCCCGCGCGGGTCATCCGCTCGATGAGCGGCGCGAGCGTGCGATCGGCCTCGATCTTGATGATGTCCGCATTGCCCTCGGTGAGGAATCGCGCCGCGTTGACCATGGCCTGATCAGGAGAGCCCTGATAGCTCATGAACGGCATGTCGCCCATGACCATCGTGCGCGGCGCGCCCCGTTTGACACCGGCGGTCAGCGCGATGGCAATATCGAGCGGCATGTGGATAGTTGAGTCGTAGCCGAGCACGATCTCCGCCGCCGTGTCGCCGACAAGGAGGATGTGCACGCCTCCCGCTTCGAGCCAGCGAGCGGTCGTGGCGTCGTAGCAGGTCAGGCAGGCGAACGGTTGGTCGCGCTCCACCATCTTGCGGATGGTCTTGAGCGTCACGGGTCGTCTGGGCGTTGGGGCGTCGGAGTGGCTCATCGCTGTCCTGCAAGTGTAGTCGCGGCGGTGCGTGCGTCGAGCGGGTTTCGGGCGATTCCCGATTCCGGTCCAGAAGTTCCGGCGGGGGCACAAAAAAGCCCGCTCCGAGGCGGGCTTCTCGAGCGGGCTGGCACTTCAGCCGTGGGCGGGCAGGTACGAGGTGTTCACGTAATCGGCGACCATTCGGTGGCTGCTGAACTCCGCGCAGACTGACATCATGGATTCGCGCATCCGCTTCACCCATTTCGTCGGCACGTCCGCGCTATCGCGGTTGTAGAACTCGGGAACGATCTCGGTTTCCAGCAACGAGTAGATCGACTCAGCATCGACCTTGTCCTGCTTGGGGCGGGTTGTCTCGGGTTGCTCGCGACCGATGGCCCAGCCGTTCTTGCCGTTGTAGCCCTCGGGCCACCAGCCGTCGAGGATGGAGAAGTTCACGCCGCCGTTCAGCGGCGGCTTCATGCCGGAGGTGCCGGAGGCTTCCATCGGGCGGATGGGGTTGTTGAGCCAGACATCGCAGCCCGAGGTGAGCAGACGCCCTATGGACATGTCGTAGTTCTCGAGGAACCAGACCCGTCCGCGGAACGGTTTCTGCTTGGTCATCTCGTAGACGGTGCGCACGAATGCATTGCCCTCGGCGTCGCGCGGGTGTGCCTTGCCCGAGAAAATGATCTGCACGGGGCGATCCGCATCGTTCATGATCTTTGCCAGGCGCTTCGCGTCCTTGAAGATCAAGGGAGCACGCTTGTAGGTCGCGAATCGCCGGGCGAAACCTATGGTCAGGGCAGACTCGTGCAGCGTGTCGTAGAGCGCGTTGATCTGGTCCTGGTCGGCGCCGTGGCGGATGAGCTGCGCCCGGAGGTGATGGCGCAGGCCCGCGATGAGTTTCTGGCGCATCCGATGCCGGAGGCCCCAGAGTTCTGCGTCGGGAGCGGATTTCGCCTTCGCCCACCAGTCGTTCTCGGGGCCCGCGCCGACCCACTTCGGCTTGAGGTACTTGTCGTAGAACGGGCGGCACTCGTCGGCGATCCAGGTCTCTGGGTGGATGCCGTTGGTGATGTGCCCGATCGGCACTTCATCAGGGTTCTTCACCCCGTACACGCCGGTCCACATCTCGCGCGCCGTTGCGCCGTGCAATTTGGCGACGCCGTTGCAGCGCTCGGCGAGTTTGAGGGCAAGGACGGTCATGCAGAACGACTCTTCCGTGTTGCTGACGTCCTCCCGTCCGAGGGCGAGTACCTCGGCCGGCTTCACGCCGAGGCGCTGAGCGTAGGACTTCATGTACTTGCTGAAGAGTTTGACATCGAACCGGTCGTTGCCCGCGGGTACCGGGGTGTGTGTGGTGAAGACCGAGTTCGAGCGAACCTTCTCCACCGCTTTCTCGAACGACGTGCCCTTCTCGACCGCGCGGGTGAGCAGTTCGAGCTGGCAGAACGCAGCGTGACCCTCGTTGAGGTGGAAGACCGTCGGCTTGATGCCGAGTTCGTCCAAGGCCTTGAGTCCGCCGACGCCGAGCAGAACCTCCTGACGGATGCGGAATTCGTTGTCGCCGCCGTACAGATGGTGCGTGAGCTGACGATCGGCGGGCTTGTTCGCTTCGAAGTCCGTGTCAAGCAGGTACAGCGGCACGCGACCGACCTGCAGTTTCCAGATCTTGGCGTGCACGGTCCGCGTGCCGATCTCGACCTCGATCTGCTTGCCGGTGTCGATGACCGGGAGAGTGTTGAAGTCGTACTCGGGGTACAGGATGCGGACCTCACCGTCGTTGGTGAGCTCCTGACGGTAGTAGCCCTTGCGCCAGAGCATGCCGATCGCGGTGAGGGGGATGCCGAGGTCGGAGGCGGATTTGAGGTGATCGCCTGCCAGGACACCGAGGCCACCGGAGTAGAGCGGCAGGTGCTCGTGCAGGCCGTACTCCATGCAGAAGTAGGCGACCTTCATGCGTTTGGCCTTCGGCTGCTTGTCTGCCAGACGCTTCCACCAGCTGTCGGACTTGAGGTACGCGGTGAGTTCCTCCTCGCAGGCCTTGAGTTCCGCGGCGACCACCGGGTCGGACTCGAGCACTTCCTTGCGCGTCGGCGCGAGTTGCTCGATGGTCAGGATGGGGTTGTGCCCGGTGGCCTCCCAGATCGCCGGGTCGAGCGACTCGAACAAGCGTTTCGAGCGCGGGTGCCAGCTCCATCGGAGGTTGGTGCTGAGGTCCTTTGCTCGGTCGAGCGTGGACTTCTTGGAGCGGGTGACCGGTTTAGTAGAACGCTTTACCATGAGACTGGAACCTTTTCGGAGACTGCCGGTGCAGCCGCGGCCAGCGGCGGGGGATGTGGAGGGGACGGCCCGGACGGGGGCGGTCAGTATACGGGCAATCGTCGATCGTCCTGCGTGAGTGAGACCCCTGTCGATAAGAGACCACTCAGAGGGCTATACTCCCGTACTGCGATTTCGGGAAAATTCCTGTTTGCCAAGAATAATCGAGAGCGGATTCTCGTCAAACGATTGCCCTCTCCGTTCGCTCACTGCTTCCGGGACCATCATGATGACTGAACAGCGAGATCAGGCTTTCGCCCCCGGTGTCGGGACCAAGCGTCGCAAGCCGAAGCGTGGGCCGAAGAACTCCGTTGTCGGGTTCATCTCGGGTGTTCCGCTTGGGATCGCCCTGTTGACCGTCTTGTTCCTCTACGCGTCGATCGGCTCTGCCGGCATCGTCTATCCGGTTTTCGGAGCGGACGGTCTCCAGTGGAAGCACGATATGGTCCGCCAGTGGCGGATGTTCGAGATGACCGAGTTCCAGTGGTTCCACACTTGGTTTTTCGTCGCGCTGTGCGCTGCGATCTGCGTGAATCTGACGCTGGCGACTGTTCTGCGGATTCCGTTCAATGCCGTGAAGGCCGGGGTTTGGATGATCCACGCCGGGATCATCACCATGGCCATCGGGAGCGTGATCTACTTCGCGACGAAGATCGAGGGCGATGCGCCGGTGATCCGCAGGCAGGTCGTGGTGCAACTGCCCGACGGGCAGACCGCGTCTATGCCGGCGCTGTCGGGCGTGACGAGGACGATTGAGACCGGGTCGGGGCCCCTGACCATGGAGGTTTTCTCGGTGCTCCCGCAGTACAAGTTGCTCACCGGTGAATTTGCCGGAGAGGAAGACTTCGCGGTGACGGTGCGTGTGCGACCGCCGGATGGCACGGAGTTCTACCGTCAGTTGCTGGCGAGTTACCCGCAGTTCACCGAAGACTCGATCGCGGTTGATCCGGCCTCGAATGGCGGACGTCCGATGCAGCGGGTGAAGAACCTCGAACAGTACGACGGGCGCGTTCTGCTCCGTGAGGACATTGAGATGGGGCTGGACTATCTGGCTCAGGACTCGTTCTGGATTCGCGACAGTTGGGCGCTGCACCTTCGTGAGGTCGGCGCGGACGAGTGGATCGAGCGCCCGATCAAGTGGTTGCCTCGATACAACGACTATCTCCCGGCGATCGAGGACATCTGGGCGACGGTCGGGCGCCGCTACCCGATCCAGCCGCTTTCGGTGTCGGTGCCTGCGGTCTCCGAGGATGATCCGATGCTGGGGGAGGCGATCCGTGTGCAGGGGTATCTACGCTATGCCGTGGCTCAGGAGCGATTCGCTGC
>JANSXG010000029.1 GCA_024743075.1 bacterium
ATGCACAAAGGAACTCATGCTCCGGCTACACGCCGAACATCGGATCGACGAACGGCGCGATCTCGGGCGCGCGCTCGCGCTCGCGCCACGCGCAATGATCCGCACCCACCCGCATCCCGCCCGTGGGGCAACTTTTTCCGTGATCGGATCCGAATCATGAAGACTTTGACGCTCAGAGTATCGGCCGTTCTTCGTGGTCGCTTGGCGAGTCTTGCGACTTCGGTCGCGTTGGCAAGCACGCTCATTTTGGTGTCTGCCCCGCGGTTGCTTGCGGGGAACGAGCCGGTGCCGCAGGAAGCGATTGTTCGCCTCGAAGACGGCTTCGCCATCGAAGATGTCCTCGTGACCTACAACGCCACGCTCGAGGCGGAGGTGACGCTCGGGAGCCGTCCAAACTATCTCCTCGGGCTTCCACAAGGCATCACCGAGGTCCAGTTCCTGGCGCTCGCCGAGCAGGACGAGCGCATCAAGGATGCGGGTCTCAATTTCACCGCGGCTGCGCCCGACCCGAGTACACAGAGCTTCTTTTTCCCCGTCGCCGGCATACTTCGCCCGTCGCAAGCGGTGCGACCAGGAATTTCGCTCACGACTCCTGCGCCAACCGACGGCCTCGGTGGTGGCGTTGTGGTCGCCGTGGTTGACACCGGAGTGGATCCACAGCTTGCCGGCTTCGGCGGAGGCCCGATCCTGGAGGGTGTGACGTTCGTGCCGAATACGGATTCGGCGGGCGATACTGGGGACGGACTAGACACCGACGGTGACGGCGTGCCGGATGAGCTTGTCGGCCACGGAACCTTCGTGGCGAGTGTCATCCAGATGGTGGCTCCGGAGGCGACGATCCTTCCGATCCGAGTGCTCGACCCGGACGGGAAGGGCAACATGTTCAGAGTCGCGCAGGGCATCGAGGCCGCGGTGCTCGCCGGTGCGAATGTCATCAATATCAGTCTCGGCTCGACGGCGAATGTTGAGGCCGTCGAAGACATGATCGAGGAAGCCAATCTGCTCGGAATCACAGTGGTCGCCTCGGTTGGGAACGATGGATTGCAGCTCGTGGTCTTTCCCGCGGCGACGCCGGGGGTCATTTCCGTCGCTTCGCTTGATGACAGTCTTGGGCCGGCGACGTTCTCGAACTACGGACCGCATGTCACCATCAGTGCGGTCGGCGTAGACCTCGTGGGCATGACGCCCGACGGGACCAGCCGCTCCAGCGGTACGAGTTTCAGCACGGCGCTTGTGAGCGGAACCGTCGCGGCCATGCTGTCCGTTGACCCAACGCTTTTGCCGGGCGAGATCGCGGCCCGCCTGCAGTCTTCGGCGGATCCGCTCGACGATCCGCAGGGTCTGTACGGAGCGGGCGGATTGAGTATCTCCGGGGCGCTCGCAACCGTTGGGGCTACGGGCCCGTTCCTTGAGGGCGATCTGAACCTCGACTCCGCCGTGAACCTCGCAGACCTGAATCTGGTGCTTGGCGCGTTCGGGCAACTCGGTCCGGTAGGTGATGCGGATGGCAATGGCCAGGTTGACCTGACGGACCTCAACACTCTGCTCGGCGTTTTCGGCGAACAGGCCCCCTGACGAGTTCATATGAAAGAGAGAGGGGAAGTGAGCGGGTCGTCCTTTCGGGGGCGACCCGTCTTGCTTTTTTTGACGTTTCTCGGAAGTTCTTTGGCGTGGCTGTATCTGAGCGGCGGGAGCCCGCTCCTCCATGGTGATCGCGGCCGGAGTCCGCGGCATCACACTCAGAGATGAAGAACGGAGACCAGGAATGAACGCTACGACCAAATCAACAATGCTTTTCTCAGTGCTTGCGCTCGCCGGCGCAGCCCACGCCCAGATCGCCTTCGACGCGCCGTCGTCGCTGATCGTCGGCAGCCAGCCCTCGGGCGTGGCAATCGCGGACTTCAACGGTGACGGCTTCGCGGACATGGCGGCCACGAGTGACGGGCCGGACAAGGTCTCGATCTTTATCGGCGATGGCCTCGGTGGCTTCACCGCCGGCCAGATCATTCTGACCGGTGCGAACAGTGGTGCGGGTTCGCTCGTCGCGGCGGACTTCGACGCTGACGGCGACATGGATATCGCGGTCGCGCTGCAGAACAGCAACAGCGTGAGCATCCTCGCGAACACCGGCGGCACATTTGCTGCGTCCGGTTCCTTCGCAACCGGGGCCAATCCGCGCGGGCTGACCGCCGGAGACCATAACGCCGATGGCGGGATGGACCTGGTCGTCGCCAACCGCGACAGCAACAACGCGACGATTCTCACCAACCTCGGCGGCCTGACCTTCTCGTCCAACACCGTTGCGACCGGGCTCGATCCGCGCGGTGCGGCGTGGTACGACGCCGACTTGGACGGCGATCTCGACCTCGCGGTCGGCAACAACGACAACGACACGGTTTCACTGTTCACGAACAACGCCGGTGCGTTTAGCGCGAACGGAACAGTCGTGGTTGCCGGCGGCAACAGCCCGGACGGTATCACCTCTGCGGACGTTGACCAGGATGGCGACTCTGACCTGCTCGTGAGCGCGGGCGGGTTCGTGGTGGTCATGATCAACAACGGCGTTGGCGGCATCGGTGCCCAATCGCTGGTCGCCACCGGCGGCATCGATAGCGGGGCCATCGCGGCGGGCGATTTCGATTGTGACGGCTTCGTCGATATTGCCGTCGCCAATCAGGATTCCAACAACGCGTCGGTGATCCCCGGAGCGGGAGCGGGAACCTTCGGCGCAGCGGTCGTGGTCAACGCCGGCCTCCGACCCGATGCCATCGCGATCGGTGATCTGAACGGTGACGGTAGCCCCGACTTCGTTGTCGCCAACAGCGATGGATCGGATGTCACCGTCGTGCTGAACAGCGATAGCTGCGACGGCGGCGGCCCCGGCGGTCCGTGCAACGGGGACGCGAACGGCGACGGCGTCGTTGACCTCGCGGACCTCAACTTGGTTCTTTCGAACTTCGGAACTACTTGCGAGTAAGCGGACTTCGAAACAGCCCGATCTCTTCCACGTCGCGAGCGGATGCACAGCAACGCTCGCGGCGTTCTTTTTGGGCGCACTTCGGGTAACGGATTGCCGGAACCGAGCATTGGGAAGACCGCGACGAGCGTTCCGCGGGGGTCCGGCCTGCCTCGCATCGCGATGGGCTGCTTCGGCCTGGTCTTGATGTACACGGACCCCCGGGGGCCTGCACGCCAGCAAGCTTGGAGGTACCTTTGAGTGTCGACGAAATTCCGTCCTGAAGAGAAATGGAGACGGCCAATGGAACTCGGTAGCCGATTCTTGTGCCTCGTCGGGTGCTTGACCTTGACCGGCTGCGCCGCCGTTGCCCCGACCACAATCGGGGATGCCGGCTCCGCCCGTGATGAACTGCTCTACCTGTCGAATCGGAACGGCAACTACGACATATACCTTTTGAATATCACGACGGGGGCGACGCGGCAATTGACGCAGACCGATTCCGATGAGTATGGGCTCTCGTGGTCGCCCGGCGGCGACCGCATCGCCTTCGGGTGCGCGCGAGATGGAAACCGTGATATCTACATCATGCCACTGAACGGAACCGAACCCGTTCGGCTCACGGAGCATCCGGCGGACGACAAGGCGCCAGCTTGGTCGCCCGATGGTTCGCGGATTGCCTTCGTTTCCACGCGTGATTCGGAACGCGGCGAACTGTACGTGATGGATGTGACCGGCTCTCGCATCACTCGGGTTACATTCAACGAGCGATATGAAGAGGTCCCCGCGTGGTCGCCTGACGGGCAAATGCTGGCGTTTGGCGCACTCGCCGCGTCTGCTGGCGGTGGAGAGTTCTTGCAGGTCTTCGTCGTAGGCTTGGAAAACGGGACCGAGCGCCAACTCACATCGCTACCGGGGCACAACTCGGCCCCGCGATGGTCACCCGATGGCACGTCGATCGCGTTCTACGGCAACGTGGGCGAGGGATTCGCGGGTGCGGACATCTTTCGCATCAATCCCGACGGGAGCGATCTCGTGAATCTCACATACGACCTCGCGCCGGACTGGCAGCCGGATTGGTCACCGGACGGTTCACGCATCGCCTTCTCCCGCGGTCCGGGTGATCCGTTGGACATCTGGGTAATGAACGCGGACGGCAGCGAGCGCCGACGCGTTGTGCATGAGGCCGGACGCGATGAACAGCCGCATTGGCGCCCACGAGGTCGCTAAAGCCCGTAGTCGGCAGGCGAGAGTTTATGCGATCACCTGCTGGCTCGAAGCGTCCAAACGTCGATGACGGGAGATCGTGACCTGGAATCCCTCAGACCGGTAGTAGTCCTTGGACGCTGGAGAATCGTGCGCGGTGATCGGGAACTCGGCGCAGGCTGAAAGCCCCGCATCCATTAGGGATGCGGGGCGGGACCGATCGAGCGTTGAGAGTTTGATCAGGAGCAGTTTGTGCCGAATGCGGTGAGCACGGCGTTCAGGTCTGCCAGGTCGGTCGTACCATCGCCGGTTGCGTCGCCGGCACACCCACCGCCTGTGCAACCGAAATTGCCGAGGACAGAGTTGAGGTCGGCCAGATCCGTCGCGCCGTCGCCGGTTACGTCGCCCGGACAAACCGGGTTCGAGTCGCCGCCGACGCGGATGACGACGGTCGCCGGATCGCTGTAGACGAACGGGCCGGTGCCGCCGTCGCCCACGCCGGTGAACGCCCGGTAGGTGAACGAGTCGGTGCCCGTGAAGCCGGCATCAGGGGTGTACGCGAACGAGCCGTCGTCGTTGATCGAAAGCGATCCGAAGTCAGGGGCGTCGAACATCGGGTCGGCGACGAACGAGGCGTCCACGAGGACCACGCGGTACTCCTGCGAAATGTCGTTCGCAAGCAGGCCGTTCTCGGCGTCGATGACGAGAGTGGTGCCCGGCGAAGCCGAGTAGGCGTCGTCGATCGCGAGGCCGAACGCGTGATCCCGCAGGTCCCGGAGTTCGGCGAGCGTCCAGTCCACGAAACTGTGGCCGCTGGCGGGCAGCGCGAGCACGGTGTTGAACTCGTCGCGGATGATCTCGACGCGCGGCATCATTTCGGACTCGATGTCGTAGAACTCTCCGTCGTCACCGTCGCCGACGAAGCTCGCGAAGAGTTCATCGACGGGCATCGGGAAAGCCAGAGACAGTTCGCCGCTCTCCGGGTTTGCACGCAGTCCGGCGCGGGCGATGGTGCTTCGCTCGAAGAGCTCGGGCAGTCCGAGCGTTGCGTAGGCGTCGATCAGTGCTTCCAGGCCGGAGAGCTGGTCGGCGTAGAGCTGGACGATCGGGTCTTCAGAAAGTGCGGTCCAGATCGCGTCCTGTGCATCGTCAAGTTCGGCTTCTGCGTACGCGGCGGCGTTGCTCACGAAGCCAGGCGCGTCGCTGAGGAAGTCGACGATGACGATATCGTTGTTGATGTTGGTGAGCGTATAGCTGGAGCCGGCCAGGTTCGCACCGTTCAGCAGGATCGTGCGGAGCTGGGTCCAGAAAATGAAGTCGTCTTCAATCAGCGACTGCGCTTCGCTGGTGTTGTTGATCGGCATCGGAGACGAGTCGAAGGAAATCTCGAACGTGATATCGCGTCGATGCAGATACGACATCTGAAAGGAGCCACCGCTCTGACGCCCGATCTCGCACCGGAACTCAAGATTCACATCGTTGATCGAAGAGGGGCCGGCGAGTGCGGTCATCCGATGGCGGACCGCGGCGTCGTTGAGGTTCGCCTGCTGATTCTCCTGCTCGTACATCAGGTACGCGATCGCCGGTGCATTGGTGTCGCCGTAGATCTTCCACGCGTCTCCGCCGATGCCTGAGGGAAGCTGCTGGTCCGAGAGCCCAGCGTAGCCGTCGAGCACCGTGAAGGGTGGGGCGGCGTCGTTCGCGTTTTGGTCGAGTCCGGCAAAGGGGTCAACACCCGGCACGGCGATGTCGCTGACGACCTCGTCGACCCGCGTGCCGACTTCGGTGATCGCGCTCTCGTAATCGTCGAACAGCCGGTCAAAGAGTTCCTGGCTGCGAGCGTTCGCGGCGGCGCCGTCGATCGCTTCGCCGGTTGCGATGATATCGTCGAGGTCTGATGAGCCCAAACCTTGCTGCTCGAACATATACGCGAAGTACCACGGACTCTCGGCTGCCATCTGACGGTACGCGCTGGCGGCCTGCGCCCACGGGGCCGGAGCGGCCAGACGGGACGGCCACAACGGGCTGAGCCCGAACTGTGTCGGCTGCACCCGCAGGTCATTGATATTCCGGCCGATCGCCGATCCGTTCAGACGGTCCGCCGCGTTAAGCACAGTCAGTGTGGATGGCTGGTCACCGGCAAACGTTGTGTTCTTCGCGATTGAAGTCGCCCAGCCGAAGAACTCGGATGTGCCGGAAACGAAGTTGGGCGCCCCATTCGCGTAGGGCAGGTCCGATCCGGAACTCCGGTAATCGAGAAGTTCGTTGGCAAGAGCCACCATGTCGGCGAGAAGGATGTCCTCGGCGACGCCCCAGAGGGCTGCTTCGATGCGATCCAACGACGCGCGGGCGATCGCCAGTGATTCGTTGAGATCCTGCACGTCAGCGCTCAGGTCGCCGATCTGGTCCCCGATCGCGTTGAAGCCCTGTGAAACGGTCTCGTAGATCGTGTTCAGCTGGGACTCAATACGATCGAACCGCTGGTTCATCTCAGCCCGCATCTCTTCGACCTGGTCTCGGAGGGCGGTGATCTCGTCGAAGATCTGCTGTTCCTGGCTGGGAAGTTCGCTGGTGCCGCCGTAGATTTCGGCGAGTTCGATGCTCGCGCCGACCACATCGAGCAGGCCGTTGAGCGCCGTCCCCGGGTCCTTTGAGAGGATACCTCCGACAAAGTCAACCGCGCCCTGCGCGTAGCTGATCCCCGCCAGAACGCCCTCGAACGATTCGCCGACCTGAAGCTGGCGACCGCCGAAGCTCCGTGATTGGAGCGCGAGACTCCGGATGGCGGGGTCCTCATTCTGCGCAAGCAGCAGCGCGCTGACACTAAACCGCGTCCGCGCTTCCGCGTATTCATCGAGGCTCGATCGGATCTCTGCGGCGAGTTGGTCCACATACGCCGGGTCGTTGGCATTCGCAACCGACTCGATCAGCGACGACTCCGTACCAGTGTTGGGGTCCATCGCGTCCTGGATCTCGCCTACCCGCTCCAGATTCTCAGCCGTGATGACCTCAAGCCCGGCCTCGTTCACTCCGAACCAAAGATCTGAGCTCTCAACCGGCTGGGCGAGTGCCGACTCGAATGACGCGTAGTCCGCCGGAAAAGCCAGCGCCAGTCCGAGTTCCACCGGTTCGAACCGCTCGTCGTCGATGCCGTCGGGCTCGGGCTCGTAGCCCTGTGACACAAAGTAGTCCTTGAACACCCCGGCCAGATGTGGGTTGGATTGACCCTCGAGGTCACGACCCGCTAACCCTAGCACCAGTACGGTCGACCACTCGGCGCTGTTCGCGATGCCGCGAGTAATGGCCTGGTCGTACTCGACCATGCGCGTACGCATTGTTTCGAAGTTTCGGGCCTTGGGGACCGCGATGCCCAGCTCGCGCAGGGTGTCACCGCCGACAGCGGTGTCGGTACCCTCAAACACCTCTTCGGTCCCGCGCAGATCCGTGAACCGGATCGCGGGGAGCAGGTTGGCCGGCCGCAGGAGATCGGCATCGCCGGGCGCGTAGGACGCGAGCGCGGCGTCGTACGCGTCCCGGAACGCCGCCAACTGCGCCTCCGTGGCGAGCGGGTTACGGGTCGCATACGCCATCAGCGCGGTCGCGGTGCCCACCACCCGTGGGCGTCGGTCGTAGATGTAGTCGTAGCGGACATACTCGCTCGCTGTAACGGCATCGCGGAAGGCCTCGTAGGAGGCCTGATCGCTGATGCTGAAGTCGAGCGCGAGATCGCTGGCGACCGATGCGGGGGCCGAGACGGCGAGCCCGGCAAGCGAGATTAGGGCGAAGGTGCGGCGTTTCATGTCTGGTTCCTCCTGACGTTCGGTGTTCCGCGGCTCTCCGCGTTACTGCGGAGACCTCGGAACCACCCACGCACTTCTGCGGTGGAACCTGCAACGAATCTTTGGGATTCTGGCGGATTTGTCCTACCATTCTCCTAATACCCTGACGGAGCCCGAGCGTGTCCAGCGACAGCGGACATCCCGATCCCCCCGACGCCCTCGGTTTCGAGGAGGCGTACGCCACGCTCCGCGCTCTTGCCGGAGCTCAGTTCCGGGCTCAGGGCAGCGATCACACCCTTCAGCCGACCGCCCTCGTCCACGAGGCATACATGCGATTGGCGAAGTCGGGCTCGGCGATGCCAGCTGACCGGGAGCATCTCCTGGCGCTCGCGTCACGCGCGATGCGTCAAGTTCTGGTGGACCACGCGCGGAAGAAAGGGGCTCTCAAGCGAGGGGGCGACGCCGGTCATCGCGTCACCCTGTCCGGAATCGGAGCCCAGGCTGATTGGGATGTGCTGGAGATCCACGATGCGCTCACGCGATTAGCGGAACTGAACGGGCGGCAGGCACAAATTGTCGAGCTCCGTTTCTTCGGGGGCCTATCGGTCGAGCAGGCGGCGGCCGCTCTCGGCGTGTCTGAACGCACTGTCTATCTCGACTGGCAAATGGCCAAGGCGTGGCTGTGGTCGGAGCTCAACGAGGCATCGAACCAATGAGCGCGAACTACTCCGAGGTTCGTGAGGTGTTTCATCGCGTTTGCGAACTGCCCAGTTCTGCGCGTACCGCGGCGCTGGACACAATGTGTGAGGACCGCGACGAGATCCGAGGAGAGGTTGAACGCCTGCTCCGTGCGATGGATAGCGCCGATTCCGGCTTCGCAGAATCATCGCCGGCGGAGTTTGGACGAGCCAGAGGGCTTAAGGTCGAGGGATACGAGATACTCAAGCCGATCGGCGAGGGGGGCATGGGGACGGTATACCTCGCAGAGCAGTGCAGCCCGCGCCGAACGGTTGCGCTGAAGACCATCAGGCCCGGTCTTGTCGGTGAACAGGTGGCACGCCGGTTTCGTCGAGAGGCCGAGGCACTGGCCAAACTTTCTCACCCGGGGATCGCTCGCGTCTTCGAGGTCGGTGTCGCCGACGCGTTCGGAAGCCCCGTCCCGTATATCGCCATGGAGTTTGTGGACGGTGTACCGGTGACGGCCTACGCCGGGGCAAGCCTAAGGTCAACGAGGGAGCGGCTGGAACTCGCCATCGCGATCTGCGCTGCAGTCGATCATGCGCACGCGCGCGGAGTCTTGCACCGTGACCTGAAGCCCGCCAACATCCTCGTCGATACATCAGGGACTCCGCGCATTCTCGATTTCGGCATCGCAAGAGTCACGGAAGGTGAACCCGACCGGGGCACGCTGCAGACGGAAACCGGGCAGATTCTCGGGACCGCCGCCTATATGAGTCCCGAACAGGCGTCGGGCGACCCTCGAGCATTCGACGAGCGGAGCGATGTTTACGCGCTCGGTGCGGTGGTCTTCGAAATGTTGTCTGGCAGGCTTCCGCACGAGGTGCACGGGCTGCCTCTGCCTGACGCTCTGGGACTGATCCGCGATGCAGACGCCACGCTCCTCGGGACGGTCGTCCCGACGCTCCGAGGCGATCTTGAGGTAGTTATTGCCAAGGCACTGGAGAAGGAGCCCGATCGGAGGTACCAGTCCGTCGGAGAGTTCCGAGACGACCTCCGTCGTTTTCTCGACGACCGCCCGATCGTCGCGCGACGCCCGAGTTTGCTCTACCAACTCCGCAAGTTCACGCGACGCAACAAGACGCTCGTCGGCGGCGTGTGCGGTGTAATTATAGCGCTCGTCCTTGGACTGATTGCGACATCGTTCGCCCTCAACAGAGAAGCGGATGCCCGCCGATTCGCGGAGCAGCAAACCGAGCGAGCGCTGTCGTCGCGTGACATCCTTGAACGTGTGTTCCTCGGGCTGAGCCCGACGCAGACGCAAGCGATGGACACGACGCTGCTTCGGAGCATGCTCGATCGAGCCGCCGCAAACACCGGTTCAATCGAGGACGAGCAGGTTCGGGCCGAGACCGCAGCGCTCTTCGGACGGGTGTACCACTCCATCTTCGAGTACGCGTCGGCCGTGGAACAGCTCGAACAGGCCGCCGAGCTCTTCGGAACGCTCGATCCGGCACCCGTGACCGAGAGGGCGTTCGTCCTTCAACTACTCGCTGACTCGTACACCGCGACGGGGCAACCCGATCTGGCGCGGGCCACCTTCGATCGTGCGATCGATGCCGCCGAGTCATCGAAGGACGCCGGGGTGATCGCTTCGGGACGGCGCTTGTACGCCGAGTTCCTTATGGATCAGGGTGACACCAGCGCAGCCATCGAGATGCTCGACGGCCACGGGGTCGAGCCGGGCCTGCTCGGCGCGGCCGAGAGGGCGCGCTCTTCGATGCTCCGGGGTGCGATCTATCGGCGCATGGGTCGGCTCAAAGAGGCGCAGGATGAGTACCAGACCGCACTCGCGCTCTATCGCGATGTGGGCGAGCGCTTCGGCGAATCAGTTGTCCTGAACTCGCTCGCGGTTTTGGCCCGACGGGACGGTCGAAATGCTGACGCCGAAAGCTATTACCGGGCAAGTCTGCGGGTGCGGAACGAAGTCGATCCGCGACCAAACCCTGACGTCGCCGCCACGCTCGCCAACCTCGGTCGCCTGCTCATGCTCCGGGGCGACCTTGAGCAGGCCAATGAGATCCTCAAGGAATCCTTGGAACTGCATGAGGACATCTTCGACGGTCCGAATTTCGGCACAGCTGTCGTGCACGGCTCACTCGCCGAGCTGGCGCTCACCCGACGAGACTCTTCTCGGGCGATCGATCATGCTCGTTCCAGCTTGGAAATTCTTAATGAAGTCCTGCCGGAATCGCATCCACGGGTCGCGCAATCCACGCGTCTGCTCGGAGATGCTCTCCGCGCGTCGGATCAGGCTGATGCGGCCGCCGAGCAGTACGACCGGGCACTTGAATTGGCACTCGCCGCCGGAGCCGACTCCGAAGGGACCGTCATCCCGATCCAGCGTGACCTCGCGGGCGTTTTGATCACGATCGGGCAGACGGATCGCGCGGAGGAACTTCTGCTCGACTGCCTTCGTCATCTCAGCGAAACGAGCGAGCAGGCTGCGGCGATCCGAGCCCAGTTGAGGCTGCTCCGTGCGTCCCGCTAAAGTGCCGGGCGTCTGTCCATGGGTCCGGGTCCCGACGAACTGCGCTCCGCGGGATGCCGGGCGCTGGTGTGCCAGCCGACCTGTCGGCCGAAGTGGGCGTGCTGCTGTCCTGTTTCGACACGACCCGCCTGAACGGAACGCGTGTTCACGGCGGCGTGGCCGATACTATCGAAATCGAGCCAACTCAAGACTCGTAAGCGTGCCGCCCCGAAGCATCCGAGGCGCCACGCCCATCATTGCGGAATCAGAGGGCGCGAGCACGATAAATGATCACGGTGCTAAACTCGGATAATCTGGCGATCGTCGCGTCGATGCATCGCGAGTGCGGGCTTTGAAGGAGTGAAGTGCAGTTTGATCGTGCCGAACTTGACGACAGGCTGCGGGAGCGAATGGAGCTCCTGCAACGGTGGTCCCGTGTGATCCGTCACGACCTCGGCAATGTGGTCTACCCGAGTCGATCGCTGATGGAGAAAGCCGCGAACGAGGGCGAAGCTGGCAGGAAGCTCGGCGATCGTGTCAGGGTCCTGACGGAGATGATGGAAGCGAACAGAGCGGTCCTTGCTTTTTTGGGTCCACTCAATCCGAGTGATAGCGACGCCGCAGTGATCGCAGCAGAATGGTGGCCGCACGCGAAGAGCCTGTTGCGCGCGGTTCCGAATGGCTCCTGGACAATCACGGGTCCGACACGGCGAGATCGAGCGCTTCCGATCTCGGCGTGCGGGCTCACCCATCTCGCTTTTTCCGTAATGATCGCGGTTGATCTCCACGCCGAGCGAGGTAGCGGTGGCGCATTCGATATCGACTGCGATGAAATCCCGACGACTTCGGTGCGGATCACCGCAAAAGGCCGGTTTGTTCAACCACCCCAACTGCTCGAGCCAATCCGGCGGATTTCGGATCAATTGGGTGCATCGTTCGAGGATGAGGCCACGCTCACCTCTTGGACCGTTCGGTTCGCCTGGGAGTGAGTTCGTCTGATATTCGGAAGAATGCGGGTTCGCCGGCCCGCTTCCAGAACGGCGTCAGCATCGCGGCAGCCGAATCGCATTTCGACTTCAGGATTCGATGCCTGCTCTCTCTCGCCGCTTGGACGAACAACCGGAGCCTCGGCGAGACCTCGGTCGCGTTCGATGAGGCGGCCCGCGAGGCGTCAGCCGGCAAGTGCTGGGACGACGAGAACATCTGGGCTACGGATCAGGATCTATTGATCACCCCTGAGCAAGAGTGACACCGACGCGAGTTCGCGCCAGAGGCAAGCGGACGGGAGCGAGCCGGCTTGAAACGCTTGATCTTGGGCACCGGTTGTTGCGGATCGGTCCGCTCCATCCGGGAAGCGGTGGAGCATCACGAAGAATCGCGGTGGATCTGACCCGCTGAATCCATCACGATCGGTTTACCCCCGTTCGCCGCCCAAGTTCTGCAGGGCCGCCGGAGCAGTCGTACGCCCCCCCTCGGACCTACGATTTGCAGGTCCACTGCATAGCGAACTGATAAACTGCAAAGGGTCGGCGGGCTCGGTCGCCGGCACGAACTCACCCGGCAGAAATGTCACGGAGAAATCAGAACTTGGCGGCCGATCAGCGGCACCATCTTGATCCTTCCAAGTTGGATGATGCATCCTCATCGGAACTCGCGGAGAGAGTCAAGGAGCTTGACTGTCTCTATCAAGTTGCTGCCATCTTCGCGGAGCGAGGCGAACCTGTTCGCGACTGTCTCGAACGAGTCGTGGCGGTGCTCGCATCGGCCTGTCGCTTTCCGGAACTCGCGCTTGCGGAACTCACTCTCGATGACTTTGAGGCCTGTTGGCCGGAATGCCCGGGAAACAGAACAGGCCCTCGGATCATCGCTCCTCTGCGCGTTGACGGGAAGCCTCGGGGAGAGATCAGGCTCGCTTACCGTGATCCCGGTATAGATTCCGCCGATGCTTCCACGCCGGAAAAGTGTGACCTGTTCATCGCTGAAGAGCAGGCTCTCCTCGATGCGGTCGCCAGGCAAGTCGGCGTGTTTGTCGCGGGAGTCGAATCGGAACGGCACCGTCGCCAGATCGAGGTGACATTGTGGCACGCAGACCGATTGGCGACGATTGGGCAACTTGCCGCGGGCGTTGCGCACGAACTGAATGAGCCGATCTGCAATATGCTCGGCTTTGCACAACTAGCACTCAAATCCTCGGAGATCCCTGCGCAGGTTCGGTCTGACCTTGATCGGATAGTCGACGCCGCTCTGCACGGGCGTGAGATCATCCGCAAGTTGTTGCTTTTCGCTCGACAAACTCCGGCGTCCAAGCGCCCCGTCTCTGTGAACGATGTCGTCGAGGAAGCGATGTTTCTGCTCGAAGCGGGATGTGACAAGTCCGGCATCAGGTTCGTGCGAGACTTGGCGACGGACCTTCCGCAGATTCCCGCTGACCCCGTGCAGCTTCGGCAGGTGATCACGAATCTGATTATCAATGCCATGCACGCGATTGATAGCAAGGGAACCGTGACGGTCCGCACGGTTGCACGAGCCGATTCGGTAGAACTCCTCGTCGTTGATACAGGAGTCGGAATGAGCGATGATGTCCGGCGACGGGTTTTCGACCCGTTCTTCACGACCAAGGACATCGGAAAGGGCACAGGTCTCGGGCTTTCCATTGTCCAGGGCATCGTCGCGGGTCACGGCGGCTCAATCACGGTTGAATCTGATCCGGATGTTGGCAGCGCCTTCAGCGTGCGTTTTCCGTTGCTATCGAGCGAGGGAAACTCGGTTCCCAGGGAGTTGTCATGACGCAGGCGACTCGTGTATTGGTTGTGGACGATTCTGCGTCGACACGGGAGGTACTCGAGCGCAATCTCCGCTCCGAGGGCCACGACGTGACCACGTGTTCCGATGTGCGAACAGCTCTCGGGGTTCTGGCGCGCGGCAAGATTGACTTGGTGGTCACCGACCTCCGTATGCCCGGCGCTGACGGTATGGAACTGGTCCGTCACGTCAGAGATAACCACCGCGAAACCGGCGTCATCATGGTCACCGGCTTTGCGACTGTGGGCGGAGCTGTTTCAGCGATGCGGGAAGGGGTGGACGATTATCTCCCCAAACCATTCTCCGACGATGAACTCAGAGCCGCGGTAAGCTCTTGTCTCGATAAGGTCAGGCTTCGCCGGGATATCGAACCCGCTGGTACTGTGGAACCACCGCGTGGACTCATCGGATGGTCCGAACCCATGCAACATGTCTACAGCCTCATCGCCCGGGCGTCCGCTGTTCGTGTTCCGGTTCTGATCACGGGAGAGAGCGGAACAGGAAAAGAACTCGTCGCGCGAGCGATCCACTACCAAGTCCCGAACGAACCAGGTCCCTTTCTAGCGGTGAATTGTGCGGCGATACCCGAAGCGCTGATCGAGAGCGAGCTCTTCGGTCACGCCAAAGGTGCGTTCACCGGGGCAACCGGTACTCGAGAAGGATTCTTCGTCGCCGCTGATGGAGGCACGCTCTTTCTAGACGAAGTTGCCGAGTTGGCACCCGCGGCCCAGGCCAAGCTGTTGCGGGTGTTACAAGAAAAGGTTGTTCAACCAGTGGGGTCTGATAAGACTCGCGCAACAAATGTTCGGATTGTCGCCGCGACGAACCGCGATCTCGAACTCATGGCACGAGACGGCGATTTTCGAGAAGATCTCTTCTTCCGGCTTCATGTGCTGCCGATTCAGATTCCGCCTCTCCGCGAGCGAGGTGAGGATGTGGTCCGCCTCTTCCGGCACTTTCTCGCCCAGGCGGCGGAACATAGTTCCATTCCGACTCCGCGAGTAACCGACGCAGCGCTTCGTGCAATGCAGCGCTACTCGTGGCCCGGAAATGTTCGTGAACTCCAGAACGTGGTCCAGCGACTTCTCGTTTTCGCGGACGCAGGGGTCATCGATTCAGTCGATCTGCCTTCGGTCATGAGGTATACCTCGCCAGTCTCGCGTCAGGTGGCCGGGGTTGCGGTGGGGGACCCCGTCTCCCTCAAAGAACTCGAAGGCGCGCACATCCGCGCGGTGCTCGCGAGCGTGGACGGGAACAAGACGAAAGCCGCTTCGATCCTGGGTATCGATCGGAAATCGCTGCGATCGAAGCTCGCGTAGTTCAATCCAGCCGGACAGATGAGTGTTTCATCTCCACCGTAACGGTGGGGGCTTGAACCGGCGGAAACAAAGGCGGAGATCGATCGTGCACCTGTGCCGGATGATAGTGGTGGAGTTTGGGTCGGGTGCCCGTCAACATGATCCGCTCGTGGATTGAGATACCTACCGGCAGCAAGACTTGGGGCGTTTCTCTCCGGTGGGGCGTAACGCCCCACACGATCATCGTGCGAGGCTGCCTTTCAGGGTGTTAAGTCCTATGTCGTGTTGGCACGGGCCTTGCAAAGCATGATGGGTTCCTATTCAACACGGAGAACTCCTTCATGACTATGGTCTCAGCCTCGAACTCACTGGATGCACCGGCCGCCCCTTCAGATCTCCGCCCCTCAGTCGATGACACGAATACTTCCGCTCTCTTCCAGCGTGTTCGGGAGCAGATCAATCGTGCCGCAGCGGCGATCGACTTGGCTCCAGAAGTGCAGAAGATTCTCGATTCGCCTGCGTGCGAAGTCAGTGTCAATTTCCCGGTCAACATGGACGATGGGACCGTCGAGAAGTTCTCCGGCTACCGAGTCCAGCACAACAATGTGCTGGGACCATTCAAGGGAGGAATCAGATACCACCCGCAGGTGAGCATCGACGAGGTGCGCGCGTTGGCGGCATGGATGACGATCAAGTGCGCGCTCGTTGACATTCCCTTCGGTGGTGCCAAAGGCGGTGTGCAAGTCGATCCGTCAAAGCTGAGCAGGCGCGAGCTCGAGCGCATGACGCGTCGCTTTGTCTACGCACTCGGGAGCAACATCGGGCCCGGCTACGACGTTCCGGCCCCCGATGTGAACACGGACGCTCGGACGATGGCGTGGATCGCCGACACATATGCCGCGACAATGCCGCCCCAAGAGCGATATCGAGCTCCCGCCGTGGTCACCGGCAAGCCGGTCAGCGCAGGTGGGCTCGCGGGACGAGAAAAGGCGACCGGACAGGGCGTCGTTGACCTGATCGAGATGTGGGCGGCAGATGAGGGGCAAACGCTCGCTGGCTTGACATACACGGTGCAGGGCTTCGGCAAGGTCGGCGGCTGGGCAGCACGCATCTTGGACAAAAAGGGTGCGATACTGCTCGCGGTTCAGGACGCGACGGGATCCATCGGTTCGGTCTCCCCTCGTGGATTGGACGCGGTGGCGTTGGCTGAGCATGTTCAACGGTTCGGTGGGATCGCGGGCTTTGAGGATGCCAAGGTCCTGTCGACCGACGACTTCTTCGAGACCGACGCTGACGTATTCATTCCCGCCGCAATGGAGAACCAGCTTACAGCGCAGACGGCACGCCTTCTCAACGTTCGGCTTATCGCGGAAGGCGCGAACGGTCCAACAACGCCCGAAGCCGACCGCATTCTGCAAGATCGTGGTATCAGCGTACTACCGGACGTGCTTTGCAACGCGGGCGGCGTGATTGTGAGCTATTTCGAATGGCTCCAAAGCCGTGGCGGGAGCTCGTGGAAGGCCGAGGAAGTAGACAGCCGCCTGCTGGACATACTGACGCGCGCGTATTCGCGTGTCCGCGCAATCGTTGAGGAGAAGGCGGTCGACTGGCGCACGGCGTCGTACGCTGTTGCGTTGCAGCGAATCGAGGAGGTTTACGCCGAGCGAGGAATCTTCCCATGAGCACCGCGAATCGGAGAGCTGCCGTGGCATTTTCGACTCCAACCAAGCATACAGATCGATCCATCTATATCACTGGTGTCGACATGAAGCGCCTTCGTTCAATGATCGGATCGGCGCGTCCGATTGGGTCCGGTGACAACTGGGATCGACCCTATCTGCTGTCGCTTGCGGCGGAACTGGATCGCGCCATCGTCATCGAAGCGACCGATGTACCTCCGGACGTAGTGACAATGAACTCGCGGTTGCGGTTGAGAGATCGCACGAACGCGTGGACAGTGACTCTCGTGTTTCCTCAGGACGCAGATCCGGAAGACGATCGGATCTCAGTTCTGGCGCCGCTTGGCGCAGCCCTGCTTGGCTGCCGGTGCGGAAGTTCCGTCAGTTTTCGTGTGCCGAGCGGTGATGTGCGCACATGCGAAGTCCTCAACATCCTCTATCAACCGGAAGCCGCGGGGGACATCGATCTTTAGTCCTCGAGATCTCGTTTCGATTCGGCTCTCGCACAGACTCGCCATCAACTGGAAATCACCGAACGCGATGCCGCTCGTGCTCGGCTTGAGGGCGGGTCCTGATCGCGTCGGCACAGAACCGGGCAACACGAACATGATGAATGACCTTGAAGAGCGAGCGAAAGAGCTTCGTTGCATCTACTCGATCGACGCGATCCTTTCCGACAGAAGTCAGGCACTGCCAACAGTATTCGATCGTGTTCTCGCAGCGATACCTGCGGGTTGGCAGGATCCGCAATCTACCGGAGTTCGCATCGAGTATCTCGGGTGCAGCTACAGCGACGATCGGTTTACCATGAACGGGGAGGCAATCAGCGAGTCGTTGCGACTTTGGGGCACCGGCATCGGACGCGTGATGGTCAGCCGAACAGCTGGCTCAGAGGTGAAGTTTACCCAAGCGTTTCTCGACGAAGAGAAGGAACTACTTCACAGGATCGCCGTGCGCCTCGGAGAGTTCCTCGAATGGAAGCAGTCCGAGTTGCTGAGTGAACGCGCCCCGCAGCGACTCTCGCACTGGGCGTGGCGACAACGGTTCGCCGAAGCCCTCGCCAACAGCATTGATACGAATCGCTACAGCGTAAAGCAAGTGTTTCTGGGTGGAAGTACCGCCAGAGGTGACGCAGGACCTGCGAGCGACATCGATGTCTACATCGTGTGCGATGGTTCTCCAGACCAGCATAGGGACCTAGCGGTCTGGCTCGACGGATGGAGTCGTTGTCTTGGGGAAGTTGCGCTGCAACAAACCGGTCAGCATTTCCCGGGCGGAATACTGAACGTTCAGTGGCTAGTCGCCGAGCCCGACTTCTGGCAAACATCTGAGCTTCAGGAACTCAAGATCACCACGCGTCGCGTCACGAGCACCTGATTCCGATCATGACCACGACTCTGATCAACCACGAACGCGCGGTCCGCCGACAGCCGTTCGTCAAGAATGCCCTCTGATTCAGTTCTCCCATGAGTATGCCATCCACCACTGAAACCCGTGCACCAATAGTCACCGCAGCGCTTCCGGAAGAGCGAACGGAGCGTCGTACACCCATTACACCGGAATCGGTGAAGACTCTCCGGCAGGCTGGGTGGCGATGCGTTGTTCCGGAAGGTCTCGGTCATGCGGCGGGCTGGACCGACGATGCTTTCCGCTCCTCTGGAGCAGAGGTCGCGGCCGAAGCAACCGCTCTGTCGAATGCGGACGCCGTGTTCTGTGTGGAGCCGCCTTCGATGCGCGTCGTCCGGTCATTGAAGCCCGGCTGCCTGTTGCTGGGCCTGCTTCGCCCGTTCACCTCTTGCGAGCTTTTCAGGGCGGCCTGCGAAAGAGAGCTTTCTTCGATAGCGATGGAGCTGGTTCCGCGATCGACGAGGGCTCAGCCAATGGACGCCCTGAGTTCACAGGCGAGCTTGGCGGGATACGCTGCGGTGGTCTTGGCCGCGTCGAGGCTCCCAAGAATCCTCCCCATGATGACGACTCCTGCAGGAACTCTCTCCCCGGCCAGCGTTCTCGTCATCGGAACCGGCGTTGCGGGACTTCAGGCGATCGCGACTGCCGTTCGCATGGGAGCTCAGGTGACCGCCTACGACGTGCGAGCCACTGCGAAAGAGCAGGCCGAGTCACTCGGCGCTCGCTTTGCAAGAATCCCGCGGGTCGCGGACACCGAGACGGAGCAGGGATACGCTTCGACACAATCAGAGAGGCAGACTGCCAATCAGCAGTCTGTTCTCGCCCGCCTGTGTGAGAAAGCGGACATCGTCATTGCGACGGCGCAGATCTTCGGCGGTCAAGCTCCGGTTCTTGTCAAGCGCGACGTCTTCTCGCGAATGCGACCTGGATCTGTACTTGTCGACCTGGCGATCGCGACCGGTGGGAACATCGAAGGGACCCGGGACGGCATGGACTGTTCGGTCGACGGAGTCACGGTCATCGCTGATTCTCACATCGTTTCCCGTTTGGCCCACGCTGCGAGCTCCATGCTCGCGTCGAACATGGTATCGCTGCTCACTCACATCGCTGATGGTTCTGGAACGCTCAAGACTGATGAACCCGACGAGATCATGGAAGCGGCGCTCGTCACGCACGCAGGCAACCTTCGGGACACGGCTGCTTTGAAGCTTCTTCAGATGGAAGCGGCGACACCATGATCACCGAGCTACTGCTGATTCTGCTCTTGGCCGCCTTCCTCGGAGTCGAGTTGATTCATCGCATCCCGTCTCGGCTGCACACGCCTCTGATGTCCGGAACGAACGCGATATCAGGGATCACGATTGTTGGCGCAATCCTGTGCTCGTCTGTCGAAGGACCCGTCGCATCTGTCGTTGCTGCGATCGCATTGTTTGCGGCGTCGGTGAACGTGGTCGGAGGATACGTTGTCACGGACCGGATGCTACGAATGTTCGATGTAAGTGAAACGGCAGGTCGAACCGCCGCGACCGGTCACCAAACGGACGAGACCGAAACATGAGAGGGGTTTGGGTATTGAGCTTCGCGGACGTGTTACTGCTCCTGGCCTGTGCGGCGTTCATCATGGGTCTGAAGCAGATGGGACGCAAGCAGTCTGCCAAACGCGGGAATCGGATCTCATCGCTAGGGATGATGGCTGCCGTCGCTGGCGCCCTGTTTCAAGCGGAAACAAACTTGATCCTCATTGTCTCGATCGCGGCTGCGGGGACAGCGGTTGGGGTCGCGCTCGCGATTCGTGTGAGAATGACTTCGATGCCGGAGCTTGTCGCCATCTTCAACGGGCTTGGCGGCTTAGCATCGCTGTCCGTCGGGTTCATCGGCCTGCTACCTGGCTCAGACCCAAATTCTGTAGCTCACGCGATGTCTGCCGCCTCGATAGTCATCGGCGGTATCGCCTTTTCAGGCAGCCTTGTCGCCTACGCGAAGCTCGCCGGACATATCGGCGTGGCGTCGGTGACATTCCCCCTTCAACTCACGTTTAACTTTGCCATGCTCGTGGTAGCTGTCGCCGCTGGCGCGTGGGCGACGCTCGGGGACGCTGCTGCGGTGCACGCTATCGTACTCGTGGCCGCGTCTCTGATACTTGGCGTTCTCGGGGTCGTCCGAATCGGTGGTGGAGATATGCCGGTCGTGATCGCACTGCTGAACAGCTACTCTGGAGTTGCCGCCGCTTTAGCCGGCACCGCGATCGAAAGCCCTGCGCTCATTGTGGCTGGCACGCTCGTAGGAGCGAGCGGGTTCATGCTCACAAGGGTGATGTGCAAGGCCATGAACCGATCTCTATCAAACGTATTGTTCGGTGGTTTCGGTGCCGCGAGTGCTTCGTCAGGCTCACAACAACCGACCGGGAACGTAACACCAGTAAGCGTGGAAGACGCTTACCTTATGCTTGAGGCGGCGCGGTCGGTGGTATTTGTCCCGGGTTACGGCATGGCGGTGGCGAAAGCTCAGCACGCCGTTCATGAACTCTCGCAGTTGTTGATAGCCAACGGTTGCGATGTCCGGTTCGTTATCCATCCTGTCGCGGGTCGCATGCCCGGTCATATGAACGTGTTGCTGGCTGAAGCTGGCGTAGATTACGATCTGCTGCGCGAACTCGGTGAATTCAATGAATCAATGCATCTGACGGATGTCGCTGTGGTCATCGGTGCGAATGATGTGGTGAACCCGGATGCCAGAGACAATCCGACGAGTCCTCTTTACGGGATGCCTATTGTCAATGTTGACATGGCACGTTGCACGATCGTCATCAAGCGCGGTATGGGTCACGGATTCGCCGGTGTGGACAACGCGCTATTCACCCTTCCGAGAACCAGGATGCTCTTCGGTGACGCGAGATCATCTGTGGCAAAGATCAACGAGCAGTTTGTAGCGTAGTCAAAGCGGTATGGAACCGGTCTCACACGCTGAGCCTTTGAAACGAGGCTCTCGCCTTTTCCGGTCGGTTGAGCCTGACGCGCGTACCGAAAGCTCGTCTTCCGCTGCTATCGCCTCCGGGATCGGCGTTCGTGTCGGGAGCGGGTTGTCGAGCCCTCGCAGCTGGGCAGACTCGTACTGGCGCAGTTTTTCCTTGGCGATCTGCAGGGTGTCCATGCGCAACGCCCACCGCTCGAGTGGGCCGCTGAATCGGTCCTGCAGGTAAATGGGTGTCGCCGCAAGAGGGGCGACGCCATCGGGAGCCTCCGGAGTCATTGATGACCCGGGTTCGGCGGTCCCTTCTGGTTCGGGTGTACATCAGGTTGATGTACAAGTGGCCCGGTTGACCATAAAAAAAGGGACCCGCGATTTCTCGCAAGTCCCTGTCATTCAAGAAGTAGTGCGGGCGCAACCCATTTCGGGACCGGTGCTCCGTGGCCAAAACAGCGAGACGAGTTGGCTCGCGATTCCGGCAGGTACAGAGACCGCCGGTTATCCGAGTCCTCCGCCTCGATTCGCAGACGGGCGACAGCCCCCAGATTCTGAACGTATCCGCTTGACTACCGACCGGTCGGTCGGTAGTCTTTGCGTATGCGTGAGCAGGTCCTTGATGCCGCAGAGGAAATGGTCCAAGAGCGTGGGCTTGCCGCGGTCAGTTTTCAGCAGCTTGCTGATGCGGTGGGGCTCAGCAAGGCCAGTGTCTTTCATCACTTTCCAAACAAGGAAGCGGTGGCGGCGGCGCTGGTCGATCGCTGCCAGACCAAGTATGGCGCGGAATACGGCTCTGTCATTGAGGCGGACCTGGCTGCCCCGGAAAAACTCCGTCGAATTGCGGGCATCTTCGAACGCGGTCTGAAGGAGAATCGGCTTTGTCTGCTCAATTCGCTTGGCCAGAGTGTCTCAACCCTAAGCGAGTCGGTCCAAGCCGACCTCAGACTCTCCGCGAGCCGGGCTATCGACCGGTACGCGAAGGTCTTCGAGCAGGGCCTGCGAGAGGGCTCGCTCTCGTTCGAAGGCGAACCGGCCGATGCCGCTGCCGCGTTCCTTGCGCTGCTTGAAGGGCTTCAAGTACTCGCACGCGCCAAACGTGACCAGCCCATGTACATGAACGCTGCGATGTCATACATCGCTTCGATCACCGTCTAGTTTTTTTGCCCACGCACCCGACCGATCGATCGGTCGTCACGCTGAGATTTCCAAAGGAGACTGCATCATGAGCACTGCGACACTGACAGAGGAACGCGGCACACTGAAGTCGATCAACCCGTACAACGGCGAGACCCTCAAGACCTACCAAGAAATGACGCCCGACGAGGTCGATCGCGCGATCGGCAAGGCCGACGAGGCCTTTCTCGAGTGGCGGGACACGAGCTTCGTGCACCGGGCCGGAATTCTGCGGCGTGCCGCAGAGCTCTTCCGCGAACGCCGCGAGGAGCTCGCGCGGCTCATGACGTTGGAGATGGGCAAGAAGATCGGGGACGCGCGCCCCGAGATCGATCTCTGCGCGACCATCTTCGACTACTACGCCGACGAGGGCGAGAAGATCCTCGCCCCCAAGGAGTATGACACCAAGGAGGGCAAGGGCACGCTGATCAATCAGCCGACGGGCATCGTGTACGGCATCCAGCCCTGGAACTTCCCGTTCTACCAGCCCTCGCGCGTCGCGGCGCCACAGCTCATGGCCGGTAACGTCGTGTTGACCAAGCACGCGTCGAACGTGCCGCAGTGTGCCGAGGCGTTCGATCGAGTCCTGAAAGATGCAGACGTTCCCGTCGGCGTGCACACCAACCTCCAACTCTCGGCACGCAATGCCGGCAGCATCATCGACGACGACCGCGTCGTTGGCGTCGCGTTCACCGGCAGCAATAAGGGCGGCGCCGCGGTCGCCGAGCAGGCGGGACGGAACGTCAAGAAGACTGTTATGGAACTCGGCGGGGTTGACCCATTCATCGTGCTCGAAGACGCAGACATGGACGCGACCATCCAGCGGTTCATGATCGGCAAGCTGCTTTGCTCGGGGCAAATCTGCATCTCGGCCAAGCGAATCATCCTTGCCGAATCAATCGCCGAGGAATTCCTCGATCGCGCGACCAAGCTCTTCGCCGAACTCAAGCCGGGCGACCCGCTCGACGAGGCCACCGGCTACGGCCCGGTCTGCAACGAGAAGGCCGCGATCGACCTCGAGCGCCAGATCAACGAATCGGTCAAGGCCGGGGCGAAGATCCTCGTCGGCGGCACGCGCGACGGCGCGTTCATCGAGCCCACGATCATGACAGACATCCCCAAGGGGTCGCCCGCCGATACGGAAGAACTCTTCGGCCCTGTGGCGATCATTCACATCGCCAAGGACGAAGAGGATGCAATCCGCATCGCGAACGACAGCGATTTCGGGCTCGGCGGATCGGTGCACACCAACGACTTGGATCGTGGGCGCCGCGTCGCCGAGCGCATCGAGTCGGGCACCTGCTTCGTCAACCAGATCTGCTGGACGTATGCGAGCATGCCGATGGGCGGCGTGAAGAAGTCCGGCTATGGCCGTGAGCTCGCCGACCTCGGCATCATGGAGTTCGTGAACCAGAAGCTGATCAGTGTCTTCGACAAGGACCACGTCACTCTGTGAGCCCACGACTAGATCGCAAGCGCGGCGGGCTTTACCGCCTGCCGCGCTCTTCGCTTACGACATCACGAGGCGGGTGTATCAACAGTGTCGTTGCACGTTCACCGCCTGAACGGAGCTAGGAATGAATGACAAACTCCACGTCGTCGCCATCCTCCACGTACAACCCGAGAATCCCGAAACGGTCGCGGACATGTGCCGATCGCTCACGGCTGCGAGCCGCGAGGAGCCGGGCTGCCTTCAGTACGAGTTCGTTCTGAGCAAGAACGCCGAGGCCGTGATCCTGTCCAAGGAAACCTGGACTGACGAGGTCGCGTTCGCGGAGCACATGGCATCGTCACATTTCAAGAACGCCATCGAGCAGATCACACCGCTGCTCTCCAGTGAGCCAGAGATCCACACCTGCGTCAGCATCGATTGAACCACCAGCACCCTGCACACCACAAGGAGAACGAACAATGCTTGTCAAGGCCTACGCCGCGAAAGAAGCCAAGGGGAAGTTCGAGCCCTATGAGTTCGAGCTCGGAAAGATTGCTCTCGACGAGGTCGATATCGCCGTCGAGTCGTGCGGCATCTGCCACAGCGACCTCAGCATGCTCGACGACGAGTGGGGCATGACGCAGTTTCCATTCGTGCCCGGGCACGAGGTGACGGGACGAGTCTTGCGCGTCGGGAGCCACGTGTCGCATCTGAAGGAAGGCGATCCGGTCGGGCTCGGCTGGCACTCGGGGTACTGCATGACCTGCGACGAGTGCATGGGCGGGGATCACAACCTCTGCGAGAATGCAGAGCCCACGATC
>JANSXG010000124.1 GCA_024743075.1 bacterium
ACTCAGCCAGCCGATATCGTCACGGACCCGGGGCGGTACGACTTCCAGGGGCTTCGAGAGCACCCGGGCGACACGCACCGCCAGCGGCCTGAAGAACTCGACGGCGCGCAGTGCCGGTGCGAAGCGGGACGGTTCGCCTTGCGCCGATGAGGCCGCCCGATCATCGGTTGTCCGGGTCGTGGTCTCGGGCTTGAGAGCCGGGGCTTTGCTGCTCGCGTCGGCCTTCGGGACCTTCTGCTCGGCGGAGTCGCCCGACTTCGACTTCGGATTCACCTCGCTGGGGGCCACGCCCATCTCCGAGCTCGCCGGCGACTCGGCCATCAGTTGGGCCAGAGCATCGGCGTCCTCGCCCGATTCTTCAGCCGCGTCCTCTGTGACACTCGCGTGCTTCTCGATGACCTTCTCGACGACATCGTCGCTCGAGCGGAACGCGTCATCGTCGGTCTCGGCCGCCGAAGAGTCGTTCGCGTCGTTCGTGGCCGGTTCCGGGTCGGCTTCCGCGGTGTCCTCGGTCGCTGTTTCAGCCTGTGCTGCCAGATCGGCATCGAGGTCTTCGATCGAACGATCCGCGCCGGGGCTCGAACTCTCGGGATCGGGCTGCGCGGCTTCTGGTTCCGCTACCGGTTGCGCCGCAACTTCGACCGGCTTTTCCGCATCGTCGACCACGGTGTCGCTGGCGCCGGGGCCGGTTTCGTCGCTGCCCGGCGATGCTGCCGCGGGTTCAGACGCCCCGTCCGCCTGTTCCGCTTCGGCTCCCGCGGGGTCAGCGACGGTTTCGTCGATCGCATCAACTGCACTGACTCCGGCCTCCGCATCGGCGTCCGGCGCGTCGTCATCGTCGATCAGCGCCTCGGCCTCCGCGAGCAGAGCGTCGAGTTCATCGTCGATCTGCGACCGCTCTTCGCTGGTCGGTTTCTCGGCATCCGGCTTGATCGTGCTGCGGCCGTCGACCGCGTGCTCCGGGGCGTTCGGCGGGGCGGCTGTGTCGCCCGACGCGACCGCCTCGGCCACTTCCGGCGGGATCGACTCGATGAGGCAATCGAGTTCGGCATCGAGCGTGTCTTCGACACCTGTTGCCGCTGGCGCCGCGGACGTCGCACTCGACTCGGCCGGGAGCGCAGCCTCGTCTGCCGGAACTCTCTCGGACGCTCCGTCGGCAGCCGACGGTTCATCGGCCTCGTCCTTGCCTTCGACCTCATCGTTCACGCGGTCGCCGGCGTCGGCCAGATCTTTCGCCGCCGCGGCCTGCGCCTCGAGATCACCCGTCGGGTCGAGTTCGTCGACCGCGATCTCGATGTCAGCAAGCAGCCGGTCGAGTTCCTCATCCAGATTCTCTGGCGCACCTTGAGCCCCGGCGTTCGAGCCACCGCTTCCATCGCCCGAGGGCTTGGGGTTTTTCCCCGGCTTGTCGAAATCCGTGTCAGGCATTTGCGTCGAGATACCTCATCGGCCATGATCGACCCTCGGGCCGATCGACTCAAGACGCAACGACGGATTTCGCCCTTTAGACGCTCTTTTATCGGGATCAGCATCAGCCGCCCGCCCGAGACTCCCCTGAACGCAATGGTTCTCGGACCCTTGCCGAATCCGGCTCACCATGGCTCGCCACACTCTCGTCATCGATGACCGCTCCCTCCCCGATCAGCCGGGTTCTCCCATCGCAATCGAGGGCGATGAAGCCAAGCACGCGATCCGCGTGAAGCGAGTTGCCGAGGGCGACATCGTCCGAGTACTCAACGGCAAAGGGCTCGTCCTGACCACGCGCGTCACCGAGGCCCGGCGCACGCTCCACCTGGCCGTCGAATCCGTCGAGGAAGAGCCCCGGCCGTCCGTCACCCTTCAGGTGGCCACCGCCACCCCGAAGGGGCCGCGCCTCGACAAGATGATCGACATGCTCAGTCAGGTCGGCGCCAGTGCCTGGCACCCGCTCTCCACCAAGTACGGCGTGGTCGAGCCGGGAGCCAACAAAATCGACCGGATGGAGCGCATCTGCCGCGAGTCCGCAAAGCAGGCCCTGCGCGCGTGGCCCATGCAGATCGGCGCTCCGCTTGCGCTTAGTGATGCCCTCAAGACCGAAGCAGGCGAACGACTGGTCATCGCCGATGCTTCGGGTGGGGAATACCAACCCGGCGGACCCGGGACCGTCCGGGCGCTGGTGGGCCCGGAAGGCGGCTGGACGAGCGAGGAACTCGATGCCGCGAAACGTGCCGGGGCTCAGGTGGTCGGGCTCGGCCCGCACGTGCTGCGCATCGAGACCGCCGCGGTGGTGCTGGCCTCGACCGTCGTGCGCAGCGAAGCCGCGACCTAGCATCGCGGTAGACTCAGACACGGACGACCCCCGATCACCTCGTCTCCGAGAGGAACGACCATGCGCCTGACCCTTCGCCCGCTCTCGATGATCGCCGCCGCGGCCGGCTTCGCGCTGCTCGGTGTCGCCCCGACCGCTCAGGCGATCGACGAGGAGCACTATCGCAAGGCCCGCCAGATGATCGAGAAATCGATCGACTACCTGCGAACCCAGCAGGACGCCGAGTCCGGCGGCTGGTCCGTCCCGGAGCAAGGCCCGAACATCCCCGCGATCTCCGCGCTGGTCCTCAACGGCATGCTCATGGAGCCCGGCATCGACCACACCGACCCGACCGTCGCGTCCGGGCTCAAATACCTCTACAGCTTCCAGCAGGACGACGGCGGAATCTACGACGTCATCCTCGCCAACTACAACACCGCGATCACCGTCTCGGCGCTCGCCCATGTGAACACCGCCGAGGCCGGCGAGGCCATCCAGCGGGCCATCCCGTTCCTCAAGCGCCTGCAGTGGTCCGAGGACGCCATCCCCGGTCGCGAAGACACCGCGATCGTCGATCGCTCGCACCCGTTCTACGGCGGCGTCGGCTACGGCGGCTCGGGACGCCCCGACAACTCCAACCTCAACCTCATGCTCCAGGCCCTGCACGACGCCGGCGTGGACTGCGAGGATCCCGCGTTCCAGCGCGCCCTCGTCTTCCTGCAGCGCACGCAGATGCTCCACAAGGACGAGAACGGCAACGTCATCAACGACATGCCTTACGCAGAAGGATCGCACCAGGGCGGCTTCATCTACGCGACCTCGCCGGATCAGGACAACGTCGGAGCCGGCGAGAGCAAGGCCGGCATGATCGAGGAGACGCTGAGCGACGGCACGGTCGAATCGCGCTTCCGCGCGTACGGATCCGTGACTTACGCCGGCTTCAAGAGCTACATCTACGCCGACCTCGATCGCGACGACCCGCGCGTGCAGGCGGCCTACGACTGGATCCGCGAGAACTACACCCTCGAAGAGAATCCGGGCATCGGCTCCGACGGGTACTACTACTTCCTGATCATGATGAGCCGTGCGCTGGATGCTTGGGGGCTGGACCAGATCGGCACGCTCGGCATCCCGGTAGAACTGACCTTTTCAACGGGAGAGTACACCGTGCGTGAGGGCGAGCAGATCGAGGTCGCGCTCGACACAGGTGTCGATGCGAACGGTGTCGAGTACACGTTCGACCGCCCGATTGTGTTCGGTACGCTTGGTCGCGTGGAGTCGAGTTTGACGTTCCAGAACGCGAAGCTCGCGGACGGTCGCTTGTACGAGATCGTCGAGATCCCGGGTCACACGAGCCAATCCGAGGGGGATGAAACCGCCAAGTCCGGTTCGGAGACCTTCAAGATGGTTATCCGGCTTGAGGATCGTCGCGACTGGGCCAACGACCTCATCGACAAGCTCGCCGAACTCCAGAACGAAGACGGCTCGTTCCGTTCGATCGACGACCGCTGGATGGAGGACAACCCGGTCCTCATCACCGCCTACTCCCTGATCGCGCTGCAGCACGCGATCAACTGACAGTCACTCGGGCGAACCTGATTCTTCTTCCGACGCGCCCGACTCTTCGGGCGTGTTCTCGTTTTGCCCGGTCGCGTCCTGAGGTTCGGGCGCGTCGAGCATCACACGCGGTCGCACCAACAGCAGCAGCGGACGCTCGGTGAAGTCGCTGTGCACCACCGGGATCAGCACCGTCTCGTCCCGCCCGACGATCACCGAAGCGCGCTGCGTCACCGTTCGCATCACCGGCTTGCCGACGTGCTTCATGTTCAGGCCATCCACCCGCTCACGCTCGGCGATCTCCCTGAACTCGAACTCGATCGGATCCATCAGCACCGAGTAGTCCGCGCGGAGCTTCGGCGTCACCGTGAACGACACTCCTTCGTTGGCCTCTTCGCTTGTCACGACGCGGAACAGACCCTCTTCGCCGGCCGGCTCGAGATACTCCACGGCCTTGCCGATGCTCACCGAGGCCGCCTGCCCGTCGAGCACGAGCACCTTGGGTGCGCTCAAGACTGTGAACGGCGAATCCTCAATGCCATCGTTCGGCCCACCTACGGTGTACCGCCACCCAGCGACTTCGATCGTCCCGCCGTCGGTAAGTGTGACGTGCAAGTTGCCCGACTTCAGGGAAGTGGATCGCAGGCCTCCCCCGCCAAGCTCCATCCTCCCGTCGTTCGAGAACAGGATACTGGGCCCGGATTGCTGTTCGGCGGGTCCCGCAACCCAAGTACGACCTGTCGTCATATCCGCTTCGAGCAGCCGGAACTCCACCATGATCTGTGCCGGTTCATCCAGCGTCGGCTGAGCCGTCATCGCCGCGGCCGCCAGGCACGCGCTCGTCATCATCGCAAGCATCATCAACTCCTTCGTTAGTGACCCATCGTCCAGCGCGACGGATCGATCCCCGTTCGCTCCGGCCTCTCGAACAACGACCGATCCAGGCGCACGACCTCCACGACCGGCTCCGATCGCGTTGTCTCTTCTTCCGCCGGTTGCGCGGGCTCGGTCACCACACGGATGCGCTCCACCGTCTCGACCGGCTTGATCCACCACCCCAATGCGCCCGCCCCGCAGGCGAGCAGCAGGCTCGCCGCGAGCATGCCCCACACGGGCACTCGTCGCTTGAGCAAGCCCGGCTTCGGCTCCATGACCGCCGGTCCGAGCACCGCCTCCGCGGCGAGCGCATCCTCGATGCGCTCGATCGCGCCGAGTTCCATCGCCCGCCCCGGCAGGTCCATCAGCTCCCGCTCGATCGGTTCGTTTGTCTCGTGTTCAGCCACGACTCGCCCCTTCCAAAATCATCTCCCTGAGCGCCGCGATCGCGCGGCTGTACCGGCTCGACACCGTCCCGACCGGCTCGTCGAGCACCAGCGCGATCTGCGGAAAACTGAGCCCGCAACGCGTGCGCAGGGTCAGAACCTCCTGCTGGTCCGCGGGCAGCTGCTCAACCGAAGCAAGCAGTTCGCTCGCCCGATTCGACCCCGCCCCGCGATCCGCGACCGTCGCTCGTATCGAGGCGATCGCGTTCCGGTGAACCCCCGATCGCTTCAGGTCGTTGCGTCGTCGATTCAGCATCGTTCGCATCACGTAGGCCACCGGATCGTCGATCGTCCGAGGAGAGCGAGCGAGCTGGATCAGGGTGTCCTGCATCAGGTCCTCCGCGTCCGCGGTTTGACCGCACCACGCCATCGCCGCACCGAACAGCGCGTGATGCTCCCGCCGAAGCACATCGCTCCAGAACCGCGCGCGACGGGATGGATCGGGGTCGTCAGGACGCATCGACTACCAGTCTGACACCCGGAATCCGCTGATCGCTGCACGCGATCGGAAGATTCGAGAAAAAGTCAGCCCCCGTCGGGCGACGGCGGTCCGATTTCCGGCGGTCCACCGGGGATCGCTTGCAGCGAGTCTTCGAGGTCTTCCATCAGCATGATCCGTTTGTGGTCCACGACCGGTGAGGTCGGTATGAACTGCAGCGGGTTCAGTCCGGTCTCGCCGAGCCAGATCGCGAGTCCCTGCGTGCGCAGGCTCGCGCCGCGGACCGTGCCGGTGCTGAGCACCGCGAACAGGTCGCTCGTGAGCATGATCCGCGTCGACGGATGCCAGCCGACAAGATACGACTCGGTGTACGCCGAGCGTTCTCCGATGTCGTAAACCACCAGACGGTTCTCACCTTCGCCGAACGCCCTCTCGCCGTCGACGAGCACGATGTCGTCGTCACCCACCTCGACCGACGGGGCTTCTGGCACCAGGCGCGTCGGCGTTTCGAGCACCTTGCGGATATACAGTTCGTTCTGCGGCGTCGTGACGATCTTCGCGCCCGACGCAAGGTAGGTCCGGAGCCCTCCGGAAAACCGAGGGTGGAAGGTCGCGCACACCATTCGGAGTACCGGCTTTTCCGGCAGGTTCTTCTCGACGGATCGCAGCACCTGCGAAGCGAGTTCATCCGTCAGAGGGCTGTTGAACACCGTGCATCCGTCGGCATGCTCGATGACGACCACCTGCGTGTTCGCTTGTTCGCTGAGGTCTACCCAGTGCACGCCCGGCGCGACCGTGTTCCAGGCCGGCGCCGGAGCCGCCGCTCGGATCGGCGACTCCGTGACGCTCCATTCCGGGGCCGCGAAGCGGAACTGCACCGGGATGTTGAAGATGTTCGCCGGCAGGATCGTCTCGACGCGCAGGTCGCCGAAGCGCATCTCCGCCTCGCGGATGAATCGGCCCTCCACACTGCGCTCGCGCCGCACCATCGGCAGGCGGTGCCCGCCGATGTCCTCGTACTCGTCGAACTCGATCCAGCCCGTCGCATCACCCTGAACGAAGTGGGTCGTCAGACGCTCCACTCGACGCAGTTCTCCGGTCTCGGGGTCGAACAGCAGTGTGGCCCCGCCGTCGGCGTCGGCGAACGAAACGCCGGCCAGCGTCTCTCCGCCAAACTCGCCCTCGCCGAGCCATCGCAGGCTCTCCCGCGCCGCGTTCGCTCGCCCGAGCCAGTGGTAGGGCAGGAGCAACTCGACCATCGTCCGTTCGGTTTCGAGGTCGGGGTCCTCTTCGGGCACCTCGGTTCCCGGCGCGAAGCGGAACACCTGATCACGCGAGATGATCGTGTAGCCGCGGAACTGCTGATCGCCGACGCGGATCTCTTCGATGAACGAGAGCGCATCGAAGAGGCCGCTGAACCCGACCGCCCCGCGCACCTCGTAGTCCACCGTTTCGCCGACGAACCGCTGCGACGCCGTCCGAGTGCCCTCGCCGGCGAAACTCATCGCGATATCGGTATAGGCTTCGTCGATGCTCGATCCGCCGTGGACCTCGATCGCCCGAGCGACGGCATCCCAGGCCCTCGCAAACCGCTGGTAGGTGAACGAGTCCGGCTCGAGCGCCCGCTCGCGCTCCCAGCCGTCCAGCCGCTCCGCGTCGGACGCACCGTCCTGCGCCAGGGCCGGCGCTCCGAGCAGCAGACCCGCCGACAATCCCAAAACGCCGATCGAAAACGAACATCTAACCATCGGTGCGGCCCTCCTGTCGCCAAACCCTATCATGCACGCTCGCCCGCTTCCCCGGGACGCTTCACGCAGATTTCAGCCAGGAGTACCGATCGATGTCCAGCGCGACCTCCGCCCAAACCGCTTCCGCCCCCTCCGGCTCCAGCGCCTACGACAAGCTCACCGTCCTCCTGCGCGAGAACGAGATCCTCAAGAGCGTCGCGAACACGCTCTCATGGGACCAGGAGACCATGATGCCCGAGCAGGGCGCCGCCCTCCGCGCCGACCAGCTCACGCTGCTCAGCGGCATGAACCACGACCGAAACACCGACCCGCGCCTCGGCGATCTCCTCGGCGAGGCCGAGAATGACAGCGCGATCGCCGACGACCCCATCGCCCAGGCCAACCTCCGCGAGGTCCGCCGGGACTATGACCTCGCCACGAAACTGCCCAAGTCGCTTGTCGAGGAACTCACGCGATGCTCCTCGATGGGCATGAGGGCTTGGAAGGACGCCCGCGCGAAGAACGATTTCGCGAAGTTCCTCCCCTGGCTCGAGAAGACATTCGAACTCAACCGGCGCAAGGCCGAGTGCCTCGGCGTTCCCGAAGGCGGCGAGCTCTACGACGCGCTGATGGACACGTTCGAACCCGGCATGACCGCCAAGCGCACGGAGGAGATCTTCGGCCCGCTGCGCGAGTTCACCGTGCCGCTGGTTCAGAAGGTCATGGACGCCAAAGCCGCGGGCAAGGCCCCCAGCGTGGACCCGGCGGTCCGCGAACTCCCGATCGACAAGCAGATCGAGTTCACGACCCGAATCACCGAGGCGATGGGCTTCGATTACGACGCCGGTCGAATGGACGCTTCCACCCACCCATTCTGCCAGGGAATGGGCCCCGGCGATTGCCGCATCACCAACCGGTACCGTGCCAACGGCTGGTGCGACGCCCTTTCCAGCGGCACGCACGAGGCTGGCCACGGCATGTACGAGCAGGGGCTGCCCAAGGGCGAGCGCTTCGGACAGCCGCTCGCCGAGTCGGTTTCGCTGGGCATCCACGAGAGCCAGAGCCGCATGTGGGAAAACCAGGTCGGTCGCAGCCAGGCGTTCTGGAAGTGGGCGCTCCCGGTCGCACGGGGCATCTTCGGCGACACGGCGCTCGAAGGCATCGGCGTCGAATCGATATTCAAGGCGTCAAACCTGGTCGAGCCGAACTTCATCCGCGTCGAATCCGACGAGGTCACCTACAACCTGCACATCATGCTCCGCTTCGAACTCGAGAGGGCCATGATCAAGGGCAACCTCGCCTGCAAGGACTTGCCCGGTGTCTGGAACGAGCGCATCAAGAACGATCTCGGCCTGACCGTCACCGAGGACCGGATCGGCTGCCTGCAGGACATCCACTGGTCGATGGGCGCGGTTGGTTACTTCGCCACCTACACCTTCGGCAACCTCTACTCGGCGCAGTTCTGGGAGGCGATGGGCAAGGACATCCCGAACCGGGAACAACAGGTGGAGTCGGGCGACTTCAGTTCGATCCTCGGCTGGGTCCGCGAGCACATCCATCAGCACGGGCGCCGCTTCTCCGCCGGCGAACTCTGCCAGCGCGCGACGGGCAAGCCGCTGTCGTCCGAGCCGCTGATGCGCTACCTCGAGGCCAAGGTGCACGCCGTCTACGGCGTCTGAAGTCCGACAGGCTCACTGACCCAGCAGCAGCATCACGGTCGTGATGATGAACGCGTTGTGCATGCCGTGAGCGACCATCGGACCGATGATCGACCCGCGCCACTCGCGCATCAGCGCGAAGACCACCGCCAGGCCCATCAGCGCCGGGACGAGCGCGAGCCCCTGCGGGTGGATGATCGCGAAGAGGAACGCGACCACGAGTGCCGCAAGGATCGGCGCGGCCCACTTTCGCATGTTGTAGTAGAGCAAGCCGCGAAACACCGTTTCTTCCACGATCGGCGCCCAGAGCGACGCCAGCACGAACAGCTTGATCGCCGTTTTCAGATCCGCGTTCATCGCTTCGCTCACCGCCGGGTGCGACGGTTCGGTGTGCAGGATGCTGATCAGTCCCAGTGAGATCAGGAACCCCAGAACCACGATCGGCAGGCCGGCGAGATAACCCACCACGCCGCACGACGCCTCCTTGATCGCTCCGCCGACGCCCTTGCCATTGGCGTGCCAGCCCAGCGCAAGGTGAAGTTGGCCCCACGACATGCCGCGCAGCAGGGGCCAGAACGGTGTCAGCAGGAGCAGCCAGATCAGCACCGGCGAGAGGTCAACTCCCGCGAACTGCTGGATCAGTGCCGCGGCGGTCGTCACCACGACGAATCCAACCAGGAACAGCATGAACCCTTCGAGCAACAGCGTCCGATCGCGATGGCTCCACTGGCTCTGCACATTCAGCCGGCGCCGGAGTCTGCCCGTCGCAAGCAGCACCAGCGCGACGATCCCGAGCACGAAGCCGGCCAGGATCGCCAGCCCCGCCGTGCCGACAATCACCACCGCCGCGATGGCGGTTTGCATCCCGCGACTCGCGAAGCGCTGACGCAGCGGATCGGACTCGGGCGATCCGATCACGCGCACCATTTCGCCGAAGTCGCCGTGTCGTGCTTCGAGCCGATCGGCCAGATCCTTCGCCAGCCCCGCCGCGCTCTCGCGCTCGATCACGCGCCGGACAATCCGGATGTCCTCGCGCATATCCGCGAACCAGTCGGCGTCGGCTTCACCGCGAGGGTCGCCTTGGTTGGTGATCCCGCCTTCCAGCCTCCCGAGCGAACGCTCGGCGTCCTGAAGCAAGGTCTCGGCCTGCTGGAGTTCATTCAGCGCAGCCGCGACCACGATCGCCGCCCGAAGCTGCTCGATCGGACCGGTCGCCACCTCGTCGAGCATGTCTGTCGGGCTGCCCGCGATGCTGGACATGCTCCCGCTCCCGCTCGACAACCCCTCGAGACCGAAGGCGACCCGCGAGAAATACCGCAGCTCCATGCTCTGGACCTGGTCCGGCTCCGGC
>JANSXG010000092.1 GCA_024743075.1 bacterium
CCGATGCACCGTCGACGGGCTGGACGAGATCGTCTGGTGGGTGCTGTCGATGGGGCCGATGTGTCGAGTGGTGAAGCCGCGCGAACTCGCCGAGCGGGTGCAGGAACTCGCAACGAAAACCGCCGCGAACTATCGCGGCGGGGAGTGATTCGGTCGGTTGACGCAAGCCGGTGCTTACCAGGGAGCGCCGAGCCGACGGGGCCACGCGTCCTTCGGGTGCTCGGCGTCAGGATCGGTCGGGCGAACGTGGGCGAAGATGCCCTCGGCGTCCTTGTCGTAGGCGATCTCACCGTCGATGATCGAGTAGCGGACCAGCATCATGTAATCGAGCAGCGGGCGATCGGTGATGATCAGGTCCGCGTCCTTGCCGACCTCGAGTGAGCCGAGGCGGTGATCGACGCCGAGCATGCGGGCCGGGTTGATAGTGAGCGTCCGGACCGCCTGCTCTTCGGTGAGGCCGCCTCGAGCCGCGAACGCCGCCGACATGTTGATGTTGAGCATGTCGCGGCCACCGAGACCGCTGAGGCCGATACCCGTGCCGGGTCCGAAGTACGGTCCCGGGGGAAGGACCGCGACCGGGATACCGTGGCGCGTGAGAATCGCCGCGTTCTCAATGGTCGCGCCGTTCGGACGGTTGGTTCGCTCATCGGCGAGCGTCCGGTCGCGGGGCACCACGATGGCCGACAGCTTCGCCTGTGCGATCCGCTCGGGAACGGTCCAGCCCTCTGTCACGCCACGGATGACGATCTCGAAGCCGTACTGTTCGGCCAGATCCGCGAGCGCAACCAGCGAAGCCGCGTCGTTCGCGAATGCCTGCGCCTTCGCCTGGCCTCGCAGAAGCCGGAGAGCGGAGCGAGCCTCGCGGCTCAGATCGCGTTCCTGAGGCGGCTGCTCGCCCTCTTCCTTGTCGTCGTCCTGACGGAACTCCTCGACGCTTCGCAGGAAGTCGCGTGCGTCTTCGAAACCCTTGCGGACCTCGGCACGGCGTCTGGGCTGGTTTGTGTCGTACCGCAGGTCCTCGAACATGTTCGAGGCCACGATCATGCCATCGAGCGTGCCGTTCTTGATCTTCGCGACGGCGTTGCCACTGACCAAAGTTGTCAGACCGGCCGCCCGGGCGAGGGATCCGGCGAGACCGTACACATCGGTGGTGTCGGCCGGGTTCCCGCGACCGATGATGTTCGAACTGTCCATCCCGATCAGACCGGGATAGACATGGTGGCCGGCGGCATCGATGACCTTTGCGCCTTCCGGCACAGTCACACGATGACCGATCGCGAAGATCTTGCCGTCCTTGCAGAGCACGGTCGCCCCGTCCATCTCCGGACCGGTGACCGTGTGGACGATCGCGCCGGTGATGGCGAGCCACTCGGGCTCCTCGCCCTTGGCCTCGTCGTCTTTCTTCTCCTCATCGGCCTCTCCGGCCTCGGCCTCAGGAGATGCGGCCTCGTCTCCCCCGCCACGACCAGGACGCCCTTCCGGGGGCCGGCGGCGCGGGCGAGGCGGCGGGTCCTGCACGACCTCCGGAGCGATCTCCGGGTCCTGTTGCTGCTGGACCTCGGGCTCGGGATCGCCGGGCTCGATCGAGTGGGCGGTGCCCGCGACGGAGCAGACCGCGAGCAGCGAGCAGGCAGCGAACAGATTCAGACGCCTCGTGTGTCGTTCAATCACTGATCGTCCTCCCAGACCATCTCGCCGCCGACCATGACCGCTTTGACCGACGAGGTCGGGTCGAGCGGATCACCGTTGAGGAACACCAGATCGGCGCGTTTGCCCTTCTCGAGCGAGCCCGACTCATCGGAAAGCCCGAGCAGCGTCGCCGGGTTCATCGTCACGGACTTGAGCGCGTCCTCGCGGCTCCAGCCGGTGCGGATCAGGTCGGCCATGCGCAGTCTCATCGCTTCGTAGCCCGCGGGCGCGTCGAACGGCGGAACCGTCGTGACGGTGCAGCCGGCGGCGACGAGTGACGCCGGGATGCTGTAGCGGATCGTGGTCGAGGGCAGGAACGAGATTCCCGGACGAACGATCACGTGCGCGTTCTTCTCACCGAGCCTCCCGATGACTTCCTTGAAGTCGCCGCTGGTGCTCGTGAAGCTGTACGTCGTCCCGAACTTCTCCGCGTTATCGCCGAGCGCATCGAGAAGGTGGATGTAGTCCGACGCGCTGCTCAGTTCGAACACCGCCGGGATCGTCGCCTCTTCCCGGAGCACATCGACAAAGAACTGGGCGTCCCCCGGAATCTCCGGCGGCTGGAACTCGGCGGGTTTCTCTTCGCCGTTACCGTTCTTCTTCTCGCCGTTCTCTGCTTCTTTGCCCTCGCCGTTCTTCTCGGCCTCGGCCTTCTTCTTCGCCTCTTCGGCCTGCTTCTTGTCGAAGTCTTCCTTGGCCTTCTTGGCCTTTGCGATCTCGGCTTCGGCCTGTCGGATGGCCGCTTCGAGCTGCCCCTTGTCCCCGCCGGGGTTGGTCATGGAGATCGGGACGTACGCCGACTCGTTCAGCAACTCGGGACCGTCTGGTCCCGCGAGTCGGTACACCGACGCGCGACCGGGCATGTTGTTGCCAGTCGGCACAAACGCCGCGGTGACGAAGCCCTCGCTGATCAGCGGCTCGAAGTCGAACAATGAGAGTTCGATCTCCTTCGCGGCGGTCTCACCGCTGTTGTTGCCGCTGCGCCGGAAGCCGTCCATCCCGAAGCGGGTCTGGGCGTTGATCATGCCGGGCATGACGACCTGATCTCGAGCGTCGATGACGGTCGCGCTCTTCGGGAACTCCAGGTTCGTGCCGATGAGATCGATCTTGCCGTCGATGATCACGATGTCGCCACGCGGGATCTCTTTTCCGGAAACCGTGATCACGGTGCCGGCTCGGACCACGACCATGTCCGACGCGGCGCCGTAGGCCGGAGCGACCGCTCCGGCGCTGGTCGCCAGCGCCAGTGCGCCGCCGAGGATGCTGTTTCGTACTGCCGCTAAAGCCATTTCGCTCCGCCTCGCAACCGGCTCACGCCGGGAATGTGTCAGTTCTCGCAACGCCGCATTCAGAACCGGCGCCCGTCACGCTCCGCGTCGTATACGACCTTGCCGTTGACGATGGTCATCTTGACCCACGACGTCGGATCGACCGGGTTGCCGGTCCAGATACCGAAGTCCGCGTCCTTGCCGGCTTCGATCGAGCCGATCTGGTCTTCGGCCATCGCCGCCTCTGCACCGACGATCGTCAGACCGCGCAGCGCCTTGTACGGCTCCCAGCCCAGCCAGACCGCGAGGGCGGCCTGGTTGGTCAGCTCTTCCTGCGGCACGACCGGGGCGTCGGTGTTGATGCCCAGACGATTCACGCCGCCGAGGTGCCAGCGGGCGACCTCGCCGAAAATCCGGCGGTCCATCCGGTCAAAGTACAGTGCACGCGGGCCGACCATGGTTATGACGTTCTCCTCGCCGGCCTCCGCGACAAGCTGGGCCGTGCGGAATGCGCCGATCGTCGAGTGATCGAGCACGACGCGGATTCCGAGCTTGTTGGCGAGCATGTCGATCGTTGTCATGACGAGCTGGTACGCCTGCGTGTGGACCGTCGCCGGGTACTCTCGGGCGAACAGGCCTCGGAAGTCATCGAAGACGATGCTGTACTCGGGCTTCTCTTCGCTCTCACCGTTCTCGTACGCGACCCACGCCTCGTGGTAGGCCTTCGCCTCTTCAAGAGTCTGACGGGTGTTGTAGTTCATGAACGAACGACCGACACCGAACCAGTAGCCCTCGGGGTTGCCGGCCTGAGCGATCTTGATCGATCCGGGGGCACGCATAACGACCTCGTCCACCGACGAGCCGCCCATCTTCACGAGCGTGCCGAAGCCGCTCATGTTGGTGCCCGAGCCGGGGATGAGCATGGCAGCGGTCACGCCGCCAACCTGAGCCCGACGCACCTCTTCGGTCTCCGGCGCGACGATTTCAAGGGTGCGGAGGCCGGGGTTGGTCAGGTAGACGCTGTCGTTCAGGTCCCGCAGCGCGCCGGCTGTGTGGTTGTGCAGTTCCACGATGCCGGGGACGAGCCAGCTGTCGCGAGCGTCGATGACTTCCGCGTCCTTGGGCTCCTTGTAGCCCTTGGCCTTGCGGACCTCCACGATCTTGCCGTCCTCGACGACCACGACCGCGTTGTTGATGACCCGATCGTCGCCGTCCATGGTGGTGACTTTGCCGGCGTAGATGACGAGCACGTCGATCGCGTCAGCCTTTTGAGTCGTGACGTTCGTCTTCGTTTCGACGGACTCGGCTTCGGCGGTTGAGCTGTCGGCGGAAGCCGTGAAGCACGCGGCGCCGATCGCGGCCGCACCGAGCAATCTTTGCAGCCGGAATTGGTATCGATCGCGATTCATGGTTGAACCTCCTGACCGTTAATGAGAACTCGGCGAACGCGTGTTGACGCATCGAAAGGGTGACCATCGAAGATGACGAGGTCACCGTCGAGTCCCGGCTTGATCTTGCCGACGCGATCGTCGATGCCGTACGCCCAAGCCGGAACCTCGGTCATGGCCCGCATCACGGCGCTCGGAGACATCCCCTGCTGCAGCGCGAAGAGCGCGACCGAACCCAAGTTGCGAGCGCCGTCCTCGGCCTCGCTCTGGAAAGCAACCGCGACGCCAGCGTTGCTCAGGACCGTCGGCAGGTGCAGTTCGTCGTTGCCGCGACGGACGAACCGTCCCGGGCTGGTCAGCACGACGATGTCGCGGCCGCTGAGCGTTTCGGCGCGAGTATCGGCAAACTCGGCACCGAGCAGGACCAGACGCAGCTCGTTCTTCTGCGCGACCGTCTCGACGACCGCGTCGATCTCCTGGGGCGTACTCGCACCGACGACCAAGGGCGCTTCACCGGCGAGGACCGCGCGCCAGGGCTCCAGCGACTCGTCGATCGGAGGTGGCTTCGGACGGCCGTCGTCGCCGGTCGCGCGACGGCGCGTCACGCGGAACTGCACCTCTTCGGTGCTGGTCCGCTCGCCGCTGAAGGTGGCCGTGATCGGGCCGAGGGTAATCGTGCCCTCCATCACGCCGTCCTTGACCGTACCGGTGAATGTCGGTGTGCCGAAGCCTCCGGTATCGATTTCGATGCTGCCGCTGATGTTCTCGCCGTCGAGCGTGCCGACGATGCGGTGCTCGACTTCCGCCGCCTCGGGGGCCGTCGCGCGTCCTTCGAACTCGCTGCCGTTGAGTTTCAGGGCGACCTCGCCCTCGATCGGCTCGGGGAGCATCTCCGACTCGGCGCGCATCTCCCAGGTACCCGTGATCGGGTCGGCCTTGGGCTTGTCGGCGGCTTCGTCGACGACCACTTCCGGCTCGGCCGGCTTCTTGACCTTGCCCTCGGCCTGCGCCTTCTCCCACTCGGCGAGGTCGTTCTCGTACTTCTTCCACTTCTCGTCGTACTGCTTGGCCGGGCCGAGACGTTGCTCGATCTGGCGACCGATCGTGATCGGATCGGAGCCGCGAACATCAAGCGCAATCGCGGCGGAGGACCGGATGAGCCGGTCTGCGCGGCCTTCGCCGAATGTCTTCACCGCCGAGAGGCGTGACCCGCTGCGCCCGAAGCTATACGGACTCATGACGACGCTCGTCACGCCCGACGAGGCGACGCGGTGCTCGGCCGGACCGGGGACTCCGACCAGATCCGAGAGATCGTTGTTGGTACCCGTTGCGGAGCGGTCGCCGTCGAGCCCAAGATGGCTGCGTCCGTCGACGAAACCGGGCGTCACAAACGCGTCGGGACCGGCGTCGATCACGATCGCGCCCTTTGGACGCGCGACGCGAGGTCCGACTTCGGCGATCTTGCCGTCGGTGACCAGAACCTCCGTATCGCGGAGATACTCACCTTCGCCCGTCCAGACCGTTCCGGCACGCACAACAACCGAGCCGGCGTGGTCGGCCTTGAACGCCAACTGGCCATTCATGTACACGCGCTGAACCAACGCGGTCGGGCTCAGCGGGTCGTCGCTGTAAACCACGAAGTCCGCCAGACGACCGGGGGCCAGCGAACCGACGCGATCGCCCACACCGAGAATCTTCGCGGGGTTGGAGGTCAGCGCCCTCAGGACGAACTCGCGATCGAGGCCGTGACGCAGGGCGGTTGCCGCGGCGAGGCGCAGATCGCTCAGCGGCAGCCCGCGAGCGGGCGCGAACGCGACCGAGTCGGCATCGAACAACGCCAAGGCCGAAAGATCGGGGTCAGACAGGCGTGCGTCGTCGCCGAAGTCGCGTGCCGCGTTGCGGACCGGCGTCGAGAGCCCGAAGACCACAGACGTCCCGCTCGCGGCGAGCATCGACGCTGACGTATCGAGGTCGAACGAGCCGACAACGTAGCCGTCGCGTCCGGCAAGGTCGAATACTTCGACGGCTTTGCGTGCATCGAGGGCGTCGTCGGCTTGCACCCGCATCGGCAGGTTCGCATCCCAAAGGCGACGCAGCGCAACGAGGTGCGCCGAAGCATCGGCGTTGGTTGATTGCTCGATAGCGTCGCGCAGCGCCGGCCACTCTTCCATGCGAGAGGACGGCCTCTGTGGCTGCGCGGGCACGATCAGATTGTCCGCGGACGGCTGCGACAGCGGGTCGAGCAGGTTCGGCGGGTTGCGTGCGGCGTTGCCCAGGTTGACCGTGACATCCGAAGCAGCGTTGAGAACGCGATCGTTCCAGTAGCCCGACAGGCGGACCACCGCCCCCGCACCGCTCACGAGCCGATGGTCACCGGGGTTCAGGTGAACGGTCGTGACACCCTCGGCGAGCAGGGGGCGGTAGTCGCCGAATCGGTTGAACGCGTCGATCGCGTGGTAGAGACCGCTGACGGACTCGTCGCCGGCGTGGCGGCCGGCGAGAACGGTATCGGCGATGACCATGCCGGGCATGATCGTCGCGCCGCGTACGTCGATGACCGGGAGGTCGCCGGGGATCACGGTCGACGAATCGCCGACGGCAACGATCACGCCGTCACGAACGATGAGCACGCCGTTGTCGATCGCAGTCGACGAAGCGTCGGCCATCGGAAGGATGCGAGCACCCGTGATCGCGATGGAGCCTCCGGCCTGAACCGGAGCGACTCCGAACGCGAGGGCGACCAGGACACCGAACAGCAACGCGATGCGCGAGAGTGCGCTGGGCATCAGCGTCCCTCCCCGTTCCCGGACCCATCACCGTCGGATCCGGCATCGCCGCCGGTCTCGGCGTCGGCCGGTGCTTCAGCGGCGTCCGCCGCTTCGTCGCCATTCTCCTCGGCCTCGTCTTCCGCTTCCTCTTCCCCGGACTTTCCGGCGTCGAGAAGCTGCTTCAGGCGCGTGTCCTTCTCACGGTCGTACGCGAGGATGCCGTCGATGAACGACTTCTCAACCCACGAGTTGAAGTCGAGCGGATCACCGGAGAGCACCACGAGGTTCGCCGTCTTGCCGACCTCGATCGACCCGAGCGAGTCGCCGACACCGAGCATGTTCGCGGCGTTGATCGTGATCGCTTCGAGCGCGGTCTGGCGCGGGATGCCGTTGCGAACGCACTGGGCCGCCTGGAACGTCGGATACCGCTCGGCGAAGGCGCCGGATTGGCTGGGGAGCAGCGCGAAGGTCACGCCGGCGTCGTGGAACTGCTTCGGAACGAAGACCTCGTCGAGGCGCCCGGTCATCGGATCCCGCTCGCGGTACAGCAGGTTCGGACCGAGCACGACCGGGCGGCCGGTCGACGCGATCTGGCCCGAGGCCTTGTGGGCGTCGCCGCCAACCACGAAAACCGTGTTCTCGAGGACATCCTGCGAGCCCATGATCTCGATCGCCGGAGCGACGTCCATCGCAGCACCGGTGTACACCCAGGGGGAAAGCTCGCCGCGACGGAGACGGACGAGGTTGTAGACACCGTCGTTGTAATCCTCATCGCGGATCAGTTCACGACCGAGGTCACGCGCCTCCTGCGGGCTCACATTGACGTCTTCGTCCTTCTTCTCTTGCTCTTCCTCGTAGCGTCGCTCCGCCAGCGAGTCGATCGCGTTGTCGAGATCAATAAACGCCTCACGGAGCGTCGCGAGTTGGGCCATCCGATCAAAGCCGTTCCGAGGAGAGGTCGAAATGACCATCGCCAGGTCGCCGCGGATGGACATCTCGTCCATGCTCAGGCCGATCGGTCGCACAAGCCGGCTCACGCCGCCGATCACCGTGTTCGGGCCCTGAATGACATGCACGGCCGTGATGCCGCTCCGCAGCGCTTGCTCGAAGAACAGCGACGAAGGGTCAACCGCGTCGTACACATCGAGGTACGGCGTCACCGGAAGGCTCTCGTTGTCGCGGTCCAGGCCGTCCGCGCTCGCGGCGTGGATGAACCCGGGCATGATCACCATGCCTTCGAGGTCCATCTCCATCGCGTCGAACGGGATATCAACCTCGCCCATGACCCCGATCGCGGTGATCTTGCCACGCTCGATGACGATCGTGCCTTCCTCGATCTCGTCGCCGATGATCGGAATGATCCGGGCGCCGCTGAGGGCGATCTTTGAAGGAGGCATCTGCGCCAGGGTCGAGCTGCTCATGGCACACACTGCGATTGCGGCGGCCAGCGGGTACATCAGCTTCATAGGTCGTCTCTCTCGATGCTCCCGCTTCGTCGCGGGCTTCGTGATTGCGGGTCTGGGTCGGTCGGAATCTGCTGAGAAGCGGCGTGCCGATCAGCACCCCGCGAGAGGATCAATCGTCGGTTTCGTTCATCGCAACGCGCCCGCCGACAACGACGACCGCGGGCTTGGTTGTGGCTTCGAACGGCTTGCCGGTCCACAGGACGATGTCGCCCCGCTTGCCGACTTCCACGGTTCCCATCTGGTCCGACAGGCCGAGGACTCGCGCCGGATTCACGGTCACGGCTCGCAGCGCCTGGTCGAATGAGACACCGGCCTTGATCGCGAGCATGGCCTGCCCGGCGAGGCCCTCTTCGTCACGCATGTCCTGCGCAGACAACGCCGGCTCGAATCCTCGCTCGAAGAGTTCGCGGATGGTGCCCAGGCGGGTGCGGTTGTCATCGCCACTGAAGCGACGCAGGCCGACCGAGCTATCGCTGATCGGGCCGAAGACGATCTCCGGACGCGTCTGTTCCAGGACCTCCCAGCAGTCGTAGGCCGCGACCGGCTCGACCAGCGTGAACTTCAGATCGAACTCTCCGGCCATGCGGACCGCGCCTTCGATGTCGTTGCGGTCGCGAGCCAGAATGCGAAGCGGGACATCACCTTCCATGATCTTCTGCAGAACCGGGAACGCCTCGGCGGGCGGCTGATCGGAGCCGGTGACTTCCTGGCCCGCGATCCAGTCCTGCGTGTCGGCGAACGCCTTGCGGAACACCCACGCCACACCCATCCGCGTGGTCGGGCGGCGCGTGCGAGAGCTCACGAACTGACCGAACGGGCGCGAGTTGCGAAGACCGACCGCGTACGGGTCGGTGCCGATCACCGCCTGCACGTCGCCGCTGTCATTCAGGATGCGGTCGCGGATGCGACCGTATGTCGTCACGATCGCGCCCTGGGGCCCGATCACCGCGGAAGTATCCGGCGCAACGAACACCGTGGTCACTCCCGAGTTCGCGAGCCAGCTGTAGTCGGACGAGCGAAGGTTTGCCACATCCAGCACACTCGTGTGCGGCACGACCTCCGACGAAGACTCCGTGGACGTAATCGCCGGCTGCACACCCGCCGTCAGGATCGAGGCGATGTTGTGCGAAGGCCAGCCGCAGCACGGGCAGCCGAGTTCTTCTTCGAGGTCCTGGTCGGTGCCGGACTTGAACTCACCGTGCAGGCTGCTCAGCGGGCACATCGCAAAGCCGGAACACGTCACGCAGGCCGCGCCGTCGTTGTGGAACGACAACTGACGCACAAAGAAAGTGCTCAGGTCGCCAGCGGGCCTCGCCTCTTCCGGAAGGAAAATGTCCTGACGCTCCAGCCGCGCGTTCGCGTCGATGAGCCCGGCGGTGATGTGGCCCTCTTCGAGCTCGTACACGGTCGCGTCCCCCGGGATCGGGATGCCCGGCCCCACCGCGACGATCGTGCCGTCCTCGATGATGACGATGCCATTCTCGATCGGCTCACCCGTGCCGGTGTGCAGTGTGCCGGCCATAAGCGCGACCACATCCGCAGAAAGCGTCGAGGCCGCGAGGAGCCCGGCTCCGATCGCCGCCGACGCCAGCCGTCCTGACCAGTTCGCGTTCCTGAACATCACCGTGCCTCCGATTCACCTGTTGACTCCGACATCGTGTCGGAGAAGTCGAATTCCTCATCTGCCGGCGCCGGCGACGACGGACGCGCCACCCACTCGCCGCCGACCATCACCCACAGCACGCTCGAGTCGAGTCGCAGCGGATCGCCGCTGAATACGACCAGATCCGCGCGCTGCCCGCGCTCGATCGAACCGACCGTGTCGTCGACGCCCGCGTACTCCGCCGCCGCTCCGGTCATCGCCCGCCGGGCGGCATCAGCACTCAGACCGTAGCGGACCGCGAGCGAGGCGGTGGTCCGCAGCGCTCGTCCCGGATCGGTGCCGTCGCCGCCGATCAACGCGACACTCGACCCGGTCTCGGCGACCTGCCCGGCGCCTGCGATCTGCCACGACGGAGTCGAGAAGCCGAACGGCCCCATCGCCACCAGCGTCGGCGTGCTCTCAAGCGCCTCGGCGAGCAGCCGGGCCTCTTCGTTGTGAATGATCTGAGTCTCGACGCGGTAGCGGTCGAACACCCGGAACGCCGCATCGACATCGTCGATCGCCGGGCAGTAGGACACCACCCGACGCTCGCCATCGAGCACTTCTTTCAACCGGGAATCACCGTCGCCATTCTTCGCCGCCTCGAGAGCGTTGCGGAGCACCACCAGCGCACCCGAACGCGAGGTCGGCCCGAGATTCAGGTCATACACGGGCGGCCCGAACGAGAACACCATCGCGCCGTCGCGATCGATGAACCATTCACCATCCGGCGCGTGCGTCGTGATGAACGCGCTGCTCCCGCTGACCACATTCGTCGGCGACGGGATGATCATCGCACCCGTCACACCCGAAGCCACCGCCAGAGCGAGATTCGGGTCGGTCGGATCGAAGGAGTCTGAGACCATCAGGTCCGGCAGCACCGTCTCCGAGGTCGCGTTCGCCCCGGCAACGCCGAGCGACGACGCGAGCGAGATGAGCCCGGGGCTGAGAACGCCGTCGATGCGGATCGCATCGCCGTCCCGTTCGAACGCCGACGCCTCACCGACCCGGACAATCTTGCCGTCCTCGACGACGACCGCTCGGTCGGGGACCAGCGAACCATCGGGCGCAACCAGCTGCGTCGGAATGAGCACATACCGCTCGGCGAGCGCGGCCGAAGAGCCGCAGAGCGCGAGCAGCGCCGCCGCGAGCCCCGTGCCGAGGCTCGATTGGATTCTGTTGGACACTCGCATCAACGCCCTCTCCTGCCGCTCCGCGCCTCGCGCTGACGCGCGGACGGATCCATGAAAATCAGGCTCCCGCCGACATACACCCGCTCGACCGTTGCCCCGGGCTCCATCGGATCAGCCGACCACACGACGACATCGCCGTATCGGCCGGACCGCAGCGAGCCGACCTCGTCGTACACGCCGAGCAGCTCCGCGATGCCAGCGGTCGCGAGGCGAACGGCATCCGCAGTTGGATCTACCGACTGAGCGATGCGGGCGTTATCAAGCACGAACCGCGAGCCGCTGCCGTCATCCAGCCCCGCTGAAAGCGCGACCGAAGCGCCCGCATCCTGCAGAATGCGGAACGCCTCCGCGCCGTACCGAGCCCGTGCGCCGGTGTCACCGCCTCCGCTGGTCAGGGGAGCCAGGATCACCGCGGCGTTCGCGGACGCGATCTGTTCCGCGACCAGGTGCGCCTCAGCGCCACCCTCGATCGTCAGATCCAGACCGAACTCGTCGGCCAGCTCCAGCGCATTCAGGATGTCCGCGCTACGGTGCGCTTCGATCCGTACCGGCAGTTCCTTGTCCATAGCGCGAAGCAGAATCTCAAAATCCCGGTTCGTTCCCGGCTCGCGCGGCTTGTTGATCTCTTCCTTCTTCTTGTCGCCGTTGGACTCGTCTTCGCCGTCCTTCTTTTCGCCGTCCGCCTCGGCCTTCTTCTTGCGCTCGGCGATCTTCTCGAGGTACTCCTCGAGTTGGACTTCGTACGCCTCCTGCGACTCGCGGTACGCCAGTGCGTCGCGGAACGCGCGGCGAACGCCGTCGAACACATCGAGCCGTTGCGTCGGGCGACCGTCCGAGTTCAGATTGATGCTCAGGTCGAGTTCATCGACGAGCACGCTTCCGCGTGCTCCGCCGTCTCCGCCCTCAAGCCGAACCAGCGCCGATATCCCGCGGATACCCGCGCTCTGCCCGGGGATCAGCCGGACCGCGGTCACGCCGTTGCGAGCCGCCTCCCGAAGTTCACTCGTCGCGAACGGGTCGAACGCGTCCACCGCGCGACGGGTCGCGCTGGCGCTCCAGCCGCCGCCGGGGTTCATCCCAAGCAGGCTCGCCCCGTCGATCAGCCCCGGCGTCACAAACTTGCCGGCGACATCGATCTCCTGAGAGAACCGGGGGACTTCGATGCCAGGACCGATCCGGGCGATCTTGCCCTCGACGATCAGTATCGTGACGTTCTCCAGAACCCCGCCATCGGTCGTCCGCACGTTTGCGCCGGTCAGCGCGACCGGGCGGCTCTGGGCCGCGGCGGTGGGGGAAAGTCCGAGAACACACGCCACGGCAAACAGCGTCGCCACCAGCGAGATCACTCCCCGCCAGTTCGCGACGCTCGACACAGACGATCGTTGCATGGGTACGAAGTCTCCCTTCCGTCCCGCGAATCCGGAACGCTCCCGCCCACCTTACCAGAGTCGTACGCCCCCAAAGCAAGTGGGTTGCGGATTTCCTCCCCCGCAATCGCACTCAACCGCCTCGTGAGCCGACCCAGATTTGGGCGAACCCGACAGCCAAGCCCCTCCATCAATAGAAAGGTTGCACGCCCCGACCAGCAACGCGTGCGACCTCGGCCCCGGCTTGGAGGTTGCCGGGACCCGGACAGACCATCTTTCTTTTCAGTCAGCGACGCCGACGGACCGCCGCGAGGCCGGCAAGCCCCATCAGGCCGACCGTGCCAGGCGTCGGAACCTCGCTCACGGTGAAACTGATGAACGCAACGGGGTAGCCATCAGCGGTGAAGTCCGCGTTCGGGAAGTCCGGGCTATCGAGGATGCCACCGCTCCCGACCGGGTTGAAACCGGGGTGCATCGTGACCACGCCGTTCTCGTCCACACCGGTGTTCGGCGTCTGCTGCCCGAAGAACGCCGTGTTCTCCGGCAGCTCATCGTTCAGCTCGGTGCCCGCGTCGAGCACCTCCGAACCGGCAATGAAGAAGTTCTGCGCGATGAACTCACCCGACGAGTTAAACAGCGGGTGCGCCAACGGATCCCCGTTCGCCACGAACGCGTCGTTGCTGGGGAGAACCATGGCCGCGTAACTGAAGTAGCGGTTCAGTTCGCTCGTATTGTCGACGGTGAAGGTCGCCGTCGCCGTCTCGCCCGGCAGGATCGGCGGGATGCCCTGATCCGCGATGATCGTGCCGTCGACGAAACCAGGGTTCGCGCCCTGGAAGCTCATCGACAGCGGCCCGGTGTTGCCGTCCTCAGCGATCCGCTCCAGACCAATCGAAGCCGCCTCCCCCATGTTGTAGAGGTCGAACGACCCGTCGTGGAACCCGGTCCAGAACGGCGTCAGCGCCGAGCCGCCGATCGGCGAAAGGTTCTCGATGCTGACGGTCACGTTCACGGGCGCCGCGCTCGCGCCCGCCGCGATCGCCAGAACCGTAGTCGCGCCCAAAGTCATCATGGTGTTGCGTGTCATCTCTATCTGCCTCCAGGTGGTTGCCGACGGGCGCAGCGACAGCCGCGCACCCGCCGTGCGATTGCGCTCGACACTCGCGCGACAACGCGCCGCGCGGCCGAACATCTCA
>JANSXG010000235.1 GCA_024743075.1 bacterium
GGTGCAGCGTCGACATCACCGTTCCAGATGTCTTCGGCTGAGCGAGAAAACGAGGCGAAGTCCTCCTCATCTTGCTTCACATGCGCCAGCGTTTGGTTGCCCTCAGCCTCGACTAGCTCAAACCCGCATCGCCTCACGAGATCACTCAATTCTTGGTAACGCGTATGGAGCGACTCCTCGTCGGTGGCGATTGTCATGCCTAAACCGGTGCGGACCGCGCCGATCGACCTGAGGTAAATGCCGAAGAGCGGGTGACGCGACATCGCCTGTCCGTCACCCCGGAGAAGGATCGTCTGCAGATCGCCGTCGAACTCGATGCTGATCTGGGCCGGCACGGGCTATATCGCACGCTTTCCGAGCCGCTTCTTCATCTCGTATACCAACCTTCTGATGTCATCGACTAGGTTCAGATTTGCGGTGTCGTTGGTGAAGCTCGGCGCGGTGTAGTTCACACGGTTAAGGGCCGCGAAAGCGCGCTCTAGAAGGCGGCGGGGCTCATTCGCGTCGTTCTCCGCTTCGAGCTTATCGCTCGACCGGTTGAAGTTCCCCGTTAGGAGGCCCTTGGCTTTCGTTTTCCACTCATCGCTGCGGAGTTCTGCCGCCTCTCTACGAGAACCGAGCTCGGGATGCTCGCCGAGATACTCTTCGAGTGGAGGTATCTCAAGCGTGATCGGATCGATGTTCTTCTGGTGCTCGGCGCGGAACGCGCGCCAGATCGACTCGTTCGCGAAAAAGCTACGCTCGCCGCGGCCGTTGTGGGAAATCTGACGGTAGTCCTTCCCAGATTCGAACAGGCTGGTGCCGTACCGCAAGTAGTCGAACTGGGTCGCCTTGAGTTCCTCGATGTCAATCGCGTTCGGGGCCCAAGCGATGCCGGTGGCGCCGTCGTTCAGCCGCTTGAGGTCCGCGTTCAGGTCGACGAACATGCCCTCCTTGGTGCTGCCGTCCCGCTCCTTCAGCATGTTGTAGAGCCCAGCGCAGTCAATGTACTCAAGGTATTCGTCCATCAGCTTCATAGTGGCGATGCGGCGTGCGAGTTCGCCGGGGCCGATGCCCATCATCTGACGAACCTCCTCCTCATCGTAGCCAAGCCCATCTATCAGGCGCTTTACCTTTAGGTACTTCTCCAGCGGACCGTAATCGAGCTTAGCGTCCTCGCCGATCTGGTACTCGGTCTCAAGCCGGACGATCTCCTTCTCGTTCTCGTAATACTCGTCGGGGAGGATGACACCCTCGAAAAACATGTTCGACCCGAGCCGACGTAGGAGCATTGCTCGCCGGTTGCCGTCGATGATCAACCCATCGAGGCTGACGATACCGGGCCGCTGTTGCTCCTTCTCCTTCAAGTCCTTCAACGTGTGCTTGTTCCGCTCGACGTTCGTTTCCCACAGAAACTGGTCGATCAGCCTATGGATCGTGTCGTTGTAGTCCTTGTGGCCAATGTCGTGCTCGAACTGCCATGTGAGCATCTGGCTTTCGATCCGGCCGTTGTGTCGGTTGTAAATCAGGAGCTCCAACGGGATTTTGAAAACATCGAAGTGTTGAGAGCTTCCCTTGTAGAAAACCTTCTCCGAGCTGACGATCTTCGTACTGTCATCCCTCAGGGCGCGCAGCCGTTCCAGTCGGATTTGCCGCGATAAAACCATGCATCCCCCGCACCTAGTTCGGTCACCTCTAGATTCCGACCGGATATCAACAAAAATAGCGAGGTTTTGTCGCCGCGTCGACCGAAAGAAGCTCTGGCATGAAAGCAGGTTAGGCACACGTCCATAGTCGCCAGTACTAAACGGCCGATCATCCCACTCGGCGGCAAACCGCCGTTTTATGCTGTCTATAGCGAACAGATGCACCCCTAGCTCGGTGGTGTGCCATAATGCTGCTTTCGTCTCCTTTGGGGATTCTACGGTCCAAAACGTTCACCGGGCCGGTGAACAGCGGCGATGGATAGTCCCCAGTTTTCCGGACGGTGGGCCCAGCCAGATTCGGTTACACCCTTGGCGATTCGCCAATTGACGACTATATTGGCGTCAGATGACGAATTGGAGGTGAGCCAGGATGAGTCCGCTAGCAGCCTATGCAGAACCAACGGCCATGCCGACGGGTGAATCGGTGCGTATCGCGCGATTGCTGGACCTGGACGATGCGGAGTATGTCGATGATGTCGGTCTCGCGCAGCGCATCACCGCCGGCTTGAAACCCAAATCCGTGACCGCGTTGAGCGAATTGTTGGGCAGCGGATCAGTGGTCGGTCCCGTCGTTCCCGAAGCCACATTGCGCCGTGTCCGGAAGAACCGCACCCGTCTGTCCAAGGAACACAGCGAACGTCTTTACGAGCTCAGCCGCGTCGTCGACGCGGTCAGTCGTGCCTATCATGGTGACTCCAAGCAGATTACGAGCTTTCTGAGCCGCCCGCATCCGCTGTTGGACGGCTCGACACCTTTCGACATGGCGCGGTCGAATTCCGCCGGCGCCGATGCCGTCCTCAACCTTCTGCGGCGGGCGGACGCTGGCGTCGCCCTTTGACGTCGCACCGAGCACTGCCCGAGCCGCTGACCGCCTTCCGGATCGGCGATCCGGCCGGCCAGTATCCGGTCTACAGTGCGGAAGGCGCCCGGCGCGTGCAGGGACGTTGGCACCAGGTCGGCGACCGCGTCATCTACGCCTCGATCCACTATTCGACGGCGATGCTTGAGAAGCTCGTCCATTGGAACGGTGCGCTTCCGCCGAACCAGCATTTCATCGAGGTCACGATCCCCGCCGGGCTGACCTACGAAGTCGTCACACCCGATATCCTGCCAGACTGGCATCGGCCGGACGGGGAGGCCGCTCGGCGCTTCGCCCGCAGTTGGTACGATGAGGCACGCAGCGTCGTCCTGCTCGTGCCATCAGTCGTCGCACGGATGGAACAGAATCTGATCATCAACGCCGATCACGCCGAGTTCCCCGCGATCAAGCCGGGCCTCGAGACACCGGTCTGGTGGGACGAGCGACTGTTCGACTGACCGCGGAATACGCGATTGTCGCGTTTCGGCCCTCTCGCATCTCCCCGCATGTAAACCAGCCCTTTTGCGCGCGATGGCCTGTCTTTCTTCGCTTCGAAGCCGTCCGTTCTTGACCAAAGTCGCCGATCAGCTGCCATGTGCCTCCTGTCGGCATCGGATGCGGTCGCTCCATCGGCTGCCTCTGATGGCCTGATCTGGCCGGAA
>JANSXG010000137.1 GCA_024743075.1 bacterium
CGGTTGGCCCACGGTTTCGGGACCGCTGGATTGGCGACGATGAGGTCACGGGTGGTGAAGTCGCTGACATTGTGTTCACCAAGGCGGAGCCGGACCGCGCCGGAGTCGATCAGGGGGCGCAGCGATTGCAGAGATTTCGCGAGCGAATCCTCATCGGCGAGGTCGGTGACGAGAACATCAGCGCCCGATTCGACGAGGAAGCGGGTGACCGCGAGACCGCCTCCGAAGCGACCGAGGCCCATGACGGTGACGCGTTGTCCGGCGAGTTCGGACCGATGCATGCGCGCATCGTACCGCTCGCGACACATCAAATGCGGAGTGCGGCGAGCAGGATCGATGCGAAGTGCGGTCGTGGTCCGCCCGAGTTGCCCGCGACCGGGCCCGATGCGATGGTGCGCCCGCGGCAGCGGCACTCGACACGGAGGCCAGCGCGGTCAGAAATGTCCTCGGCTACTGAGGCCACCCAAGGGGGCGACTCGGCCTGTCGCAGCTGACGACGGAGTCGTAGGAACGCGCGAATGGACGGCCCGTCTAACCAGATCGTCTGTCCGCAGCCTTCCAGCGTGAACCGATCAGTCGGCGAGCTGATTTTCAGTCGCCCCCGGATGGACAACGCCGAATCGTGCCGGTTCACGAGTTGGAGTTGTCACGCGTGGAAATCTTCAACGTGCCGTCGAGCTTCCATGTGGCGTGGCTGGCGTTGTCGCCGGTGCCGCTTGGGACGGCGACTGACATCTTCTGAAACTCGTAGGTGATCTCCGCTCCGCGACCGGTGAGCTTGTCATAGAGACCGATGGCGAGTTCGGGCCAGTTGGTGGTTTGTTCGGCCATGATGAGTTTCCTTTCGAGGGGAGGCGTGCGTGCGAACGCGGAAGCGGAATCGCTTGGCCCGGAATCCAAACGCAACGCTGAAGGCTAGTGCGGCCTCGCTCGACGCGACCACCACGAAAAAACCTCCCGAAGGGTCGGGAGGCTGGGGCAAACCACTGGACGAGCAAGGGAGACTGTGCGGTTCAGCGCCGGCGGCGGGTGCCGACCAGCAGGAGGCCCGCACCGGCGAGGGCCGCCGGCCCCGGGAGGGGGATCACCGTCGTGGCTGTCGGCGTGCCGTTCAAGAAGAATCGATCCGAGCCGAACTCGACTCGCGCTCCGTTCTCCAGAAACGAGAAATCAGCGAGGGCGCTGCTGAGGCCGAGGGTGATGACGATCTCGTCATGGATCGCGCCCTGACCGTTGCCGAAGCCAGTGAGACCAGCGGTTGAGATCAATCCCCCGGCCGGTCCGCCCAGCCCGCTGGGGCCGTCGAGGTTCGGGCCACCGAATGGCGTGGTGTGCGATGTATTTGTCGAGACATGGTTTGTCAGGCCGCTGAAGCCTGAGAGGGTGCCGGTCGCGGAGCCGTTGCCGAAGCCGTACTCGCCGGAAACATCGTAGTTCGCGCCGTAGTTCTGAGCGCCTCCGGGACCGGACGGATTGAAGTTCAAGGTGTAACTCGAAGCGCCGGTGAACACCGATGAGCCGGTGGCCAGAATGTCGACGCCGCCCAGGTCGAACGCGATGCCGGTGAGAAGGCGGTCGGAGTCTCCGAACCCAGCCGGGACAGACGAGGACGTGTTGCGTAAGGCGATTTGCAGCGAGTTGCCGCCATTAAGGAGGACAAAGGTCGCCTCGGCGCTGAGGCCGTTTGGATTCGAGAACGTCACGGTGGATCCGAACGAGGTCGCGCAGAAACCGAGAACGCCAGCGGTGGCCGCAAGGATCGCGGTACTCAACTTCATGTTCAACTCTTCTCTTTCATCAATTCAGGAGGGGCACGAACGGATAGCCCGGTCCAGATACCCATAGGATAAGCACGCAGAGCGGATTGCAAGCGATCATTGGCTCGCAGAAGGCACAATCGCCGCTCATTTTCGGCTCGTGAGTTTGACGATGGGGTTATCGGGTTTCGTGAGCGAGAGAAGCCGTACATTCTGGAAAGCGACGCTGGTCCGCGTCTCAGCGTACATCGCTCTGCCTGGATTCCTGCTCGCGCTTGCGAGCGTCACCGGCTGCCTGGAATCGACGCTTTTCTACCACCCGGGTTCGAACACACCCGGCGCGCCTCGCGGCATCGAGGAGGTCTGGATCGACGGACCAGACGGGTCCCGGATCCACGGCTGGTTCATCCCGGCCCGTGGCCTCGAGGCGAACGAGCCGGTACCGGCAGTGCTGCATCTTCACGGCAACGCCGGGACCATGAACGAACACCTCTCGACCGTGGACTGGCTGCGCGATGCCGGCGTGCATGTCCTGATGTTCGACTATCGGGGATACGGGCGGAGCGACGGCGGGCGCCTGCTCCGTGCGAACCTGATCGCCGACGGACACGCAGCGCTCGACTACCTGCTGACGCGATCAGATGTCGATCCGGAGCGGATCGGCTTGTACGGGTGGAGCATGGGCGGCGTGATCGGGCTGGCGGTGGCTTCGGAACGATCTGAGATCGATGCGGTCGTTGCGGCCGCGGCGTTTTCATCGTGGAAGCGGGTCGCGGGCGACTACGTGCCCATCCTGGGGCAGCTGCTCATCCCCGGCGGCTTCAACGCCGAGGACTCGGTGCTCGCGCTCGGCACGCGCCCGCTGCTGCTGGTGCACGGCACCTCGGACGGGATCGTGCGTTCGTACCACTCCGAGCGTCTGCGCGACGCCGCGACAGATGCGGGCGTGCGGGTCGAGCTGGTGCTGCTTCCCGGTTACGACCACGCGGACTGGATGACCAGTCGCACCGCGACCGAGGCGATCCGCGGGTTCTTTCAGCGGGAGTTGGTCGAAGGTGAATGAAAAGGGGGCAGGCGTCATGCCTGCCCCGTCGTGATTGTGCTGCGAGGAATTGCTCAGAGTTCCGGCGCGAAGCCTCGACGCATGGTGTTCTCGCAACAGGCGCGCGGCTCGACGAACTGGAGCAGGTAGTCTTCGCCCCCGGCCTTGGAGCCGACGCCGGAAAGCCCGAAGCCGCCGAAGGGCTGGCGTGCGACAAGGGCGCCGGTGCAGCCGCGATTGATGTAGAGGTTGCCCACGCGAAACTCGCGCTTGGCCTTTTCGATGTTCGCGGGCTTGCGAGTGAAGACGCCGCCAGTCAGTTTGTAGACGTGGTTGTTGGCGATTTTGAGCGCCTCGTCGAACGATGAGGCGTGCATGATGGCGACGACGGGACCGAAGATCTCCTCCTGGGCGATGCGGTGATCGGGCCTCACGCCGCCGAAGATGGTCGGGCCGACATACCGCTCGTCGGAGCGAACATGTTCCGGGACTTCCATCTCGAGCAGGCACGCGCAGCCCTCGTCCTTCGCGCTCTGAATCATCGACCGGATCTTTGCTGCGGACTCGTTGTCGATGACGTGCGAGACATCGGTGCCCGAGCGGATGGGTTCGCCGATGATGAGCGATCGCGTGGATTCGACGAAGCGCTCGGTGAAGTTTCGCATGGCGGGGCCGTCGGGGCCCTCGGGGTCGACGACGATGCAGCGCGAGCAAGCCGAGCACTTCTGGCCTTGGAACGCGAACGCAGAATGGCGCACGCCGAGCACAGCCTCGTCGAGGTCGGCAGAGGTGTCGATGATGACGGCGTTCTTGCCGCCCATTTCGCAGACGACCTTCTTGACGTGGGCCTGGTTCTCCGGCGTCACGCCCGCCGCCTGGATGATGTCGAGCCCGACGGCCTTAGATCCGGTGAACGCAAGAATCGCGACCCGCGGGTCGCGGACGATCTCGGCGCCGACGGTCTCACCTTCGCCGAAGACGAACTGGAGCGCTCCCTTCGGGCAGCCCGCTTCGTACAGGATGTCGCGGAGCAGCGCTGCGATGCCCGGCGTCTGCTCGGCGGGTTTGACAACGACCGTGTTGCCACAAACGAGGGCGGCGACGGTCATGCCGCAGCAGATCGCCAGAGGGAAGTTCCACGGGCTGATGACCGCGGCGACGCCCCGAGGCTGGTGCCAGGTCTGGTCGAGCTCGCCGATGAACTTGCCGAGGCGCTTGCGCTCGAACAGCGGTACGACGCAGCGGGCGTAGTACTCGCAGAAGTCGATGGCTTCGCAGACATCGGCATCGGCCTCAATCCAGGTCTTGCCGGCCTCCTTGATCATGACGCCGGCGAGTTCGTCGCGGCGCGAGCGCATGATGCGTGCGGCTTCGGTCAAGACCTTCGCGCGGGTCTTCACATCGGTGTCGCGCCACGCCACAAAGTTGGACTCGACGGTGTCGAGTGCCTTCTTCGCGTCGTCGATCGAGGCGTTGATGGGGATCTGGGGGACCTTGGCGGCTTCGACCTCCCGCGCATACGTCTCGCGCACGCTCCTGAACGAGAAATCGCGGAGCGGCTCGGTGTGGAACGGCTTGCCGTCGCCGACGCCTTCGATCGCCGGGGACAGTTCGTGTCGCTCGGGCGCGGAGAGGTACAGGTCGGCCTTGCTGCCCTGCTCTCGCACGATCGCGTGGGGCGACTTGAGCAACGCCCTGGTGTCGAGCTTGCCCGTGGATGAGGCCATGAGCCACGACTCGTTGGAAGTGTTTTCCAGCAGGCGACGCACCAGGTAGGCCATGCCGGGGATCATCTCGCCGACGGGCACGTACTCGCGCACGCGCAACCCCCACTCCGAAGCGGCGCCCTTGAGGTCGTCGGCCATGCCGTGGAGCATCTGCAGTTCGATGGCGTTGCGCGGAAGGTCGCGACGGTCGAGACCGTCGAGAGCCGCGGCGATGGATCGGGCGTTGTGAGAGCCGAGCGCGAGCTTCACGCCGCCCTCGTTCTCCGAGCGCGGTGTGGACTCGAGGAAAATCTCGGTCATGCGTTCGAAGCAGGCATCGGTCTCTGGCTTGGTGTTCCAGACGGGGCAGGGCCAGCCCTGCTCTTCGGCGTGGATGGTCTCGAAGTCCCAGTAGGCGCCCTTGACCAGACGCACTGTAACCTGACGCCCGGTGCGCTTGGACCACTCCACGATCCGCTTCGCGTCTTCATCGCCGGACTTGAGGTAGGCCTGCATGGCGAGACCGGCGTGGAAGTCCACCTTCTCGCAGCAGCGCATGAAGAGTTCGAGCGTCAGGTCCTTGAGCTCGAACTGCTCCATGTCGAAGTTGATCAGCACGCCCTTGTCGCGCGCGAGTTCGAGGATCGGCACAATCCGCGACATGAGATCCCTGATCGCGCCTTCGGTATCGATCGGATCGGACTTTGCGCTGAGCGAACTGATTTTGATCGAGACATTCGTGCGCGGCACGACGCCGAGGTGATCGGTCTCCAGTCGTTCGTTGGACTTCCAGCCCGCGACCGTGTCGGGCAGGTTGCCGACGAGGTCGAGGTACTTGGCCTGATACATATCGGCCTCGGCGTCGGAGACACAGGCTTCACCGAGCAGGTCGACGCTAAACGCGATGCCGCTCTTCCAGAGCTTCTCGAGGTTCGGCAGTGCGCTCTCGGCATCGGTGCCGGCGATGAACGTCTTGGCCATGTTCTGGATCTGGCCCGAAATCGTTTTCGCGGCCATGCCCTTCGCCATGGACCCCGCCCTGATCGCGGTCGAGATCACCGGTGGCGGCGTCACGCCCGGCTGGTTCATGTAGTCGGTCAGGTGCTCGAAGATCGCGTCCGAAGTACGCAGCATCGGGAAGCAGTCCACGAAACGGAACATCTGCACCTTGAAGTCCTGGTCCTTCATCGACCAGTCCATGATCTTGTCCGACCAGAACTGCTTCGACAGCAGACCAGAGCGGTGCTTCTCCGCAAGTTTGAGCAGTTCCGTGCCGAATTCCATGACCCGGTTATCGCGCCAGACCTCGGACTCCGCGCTCGTCTGGACCGGAGGCCGCACGTGCTTGCCCTCGGCGACGACGGTCACGCTGGGCTGAACATTGAGCGGCTTGGTCTTGGTCGATCGGCGCGAAAAGATGGCCATGGATGCTCGCTTTCTTGCGGAACTCCACAGGGACCCGCTGCACACGCAGACGGCGGACCCGGGGCCACTTATTGTAGGGTGAGATCGCCGGCGGGCCCCGGAAGAGCCGCTGCTCGGCGGCTAGACTGGGGGTCATGCCCTCCTCCAAAGGCAAAGTGCTGGTCGCGATGTCCGGCGGTGTGGACTCCTCTGTCGCCGCGGCGCTGCTGCTGCGCGACGGGTACGAGGTCGTGGGCTGCTTCATGCGCCTCGGGTCCCCGGGTGAAACGCTCGACCAGCTCGAGCCGTTCGACTCCGCCGGGGTCAGCTGCGACCCCACCCGTATCAAAATTGGTCATCAGGGCTGCTGCTCGATCAACGACGCGGCGGATGCCCGGTCGGTCGCGGCCGAACTCGGCGTGCCGTTCTACGTCTGCAACTTCAAGAAGGACTTCAACCGGATCATCGACTACTTCGTCGAGGAGTACGCGAACGGCCGGACGCCCAACCCCTGCGTCCGTTGTAACGACTGGCTCAAGTTCGGAAAGCTTCACGCCTACGCCAAACAGATCGACGCCGAATTCGTCGCCAGCGGGCACTACGCCCGGATCGACCGATCGACCGGTACCCCCCGCCTTCTACGCGGCGTCGACCACTCCAAAGACCAGTCCTACGTTCTGTTCGGTGCCCCGCGGCCGCGTCTGAACGAGATGATGCTCCCGATCGGCGGATACGAGAAGTCCGAAGTCCGCGCGATGGCCGAGGAACTCGGGCTGCCGGTGTTCGACAAGCCCGACTCGCAGGAGATTTGTTTCGTCCCGGACAACGACTACGCCGGGCTCGTCGAGCGCCGACGAGAAGACCTCGCCGGCCGGACGGGGGATATCCTCGACACCGAGGGGGCCGTTGTCGGCAAGCACGAGGGCCAGCACCGCTTCACGATCGGCCAACGCCGCGGCGTAGGGGTCGCGCTCGGGTACCCGATCTATGTCGTCGACAAAGACCCCGAATCCAACACGATCACCGTTGGCGATCCGGAGCGGTTGATGTCGTCGGGCTGCGCCGTGGCCGAGGCCAACTGGTTGGTCGATCCGCCAACACCCGGGCGGTGGGCCAAGTGCCTGGCACAGGTCCGTTACAACTCCGAGCCGGTTCCGGCCCGTGTCCGCGTGATCGACCCGGTCGCATTGCCCGCCAGCGCACCATCGCCTTCCGGGCGAACGGGAGCCTTCGAACTGGAGTTCGACGAGCCCCAGCGCGCGGTCACACCGGGACAGGCCGCCGCGCTGTATAGCGCGGACGAGCCCGATCTGGTTCTCGGCGGCGGCTGGATCGCCAAGCTGACGACCCAACACTGATCGGCCTTTAGGGGCAGGTGGTGCCGAACTCGCCGAGCACGGTATTGAGATCGGCGAGATCGATTTCGCCGTCTCCGTTTGTGTCGCCTTCCGAAGTCGTCGCGCCGAAGTTACCCAGCACAAGATTGAGGTCGGCGAGATCGACGATGTCGTCGCCGGTTACATCGGCGGGGCACTCGTCCCCGCCCTGCGTGGCCGCGAAGAGCAGCGCGTTGGCCATGATGAGCCCGCCGTCGGTGGTCTGGTCCCAGTATCCGGCGTTCACCGCGCTCGACACCGGGTGGAAGCCGATTTCGACCACGCTCGGGTTCGGCGCGATCGCGATGAGGGTTTCGCCGGTGGTCCAGCGTGCGACGAGCGTCGAGCCCTCGGTCAGGTCCGGCTCGGCCACGCGCCAGGCTCCGAACGGGCCGTTGGTGCCGATCGGTGCGTTGTTGAAGAACGAGTCCACGCCGTCGAGGATGGGGTGGCCAGGGACGAGGATCTCGCCCAGGCCGGCGGAGGTTCCGTCCACGAACCCGCCGTTCTGCGGGATGGCAATGTAGCCAGGCTCGGAGTTCCAGCGCCCCTGCAGGAAGCGCGCTGTATTCGTGGATGTGTTGGCGAACACGCCGACGACCACGCCGCCGCCAGCGTCGACGTAGTCGGCCAGCACATCGCCCATGGTGACGGCGTTCTCGAACGAGGCGTTCGACCAGGTCAGCACCGCGTCGTACTCGAGCAGCGTCTCAAGGGCCGGCGTGCCGACGCCATCGCCGATGCCGGTCGCGTTGATGATGTCAACATCGCTGAACAGACCGGTCGCGAGCAGTTTGTCTCGCGGGTCGGTGAAGCGGGGTTCGTTCTGGGCGTCGGCGGTGTTCGTCGCCGCGGCGACGATGACGACGCGCGGGAGCGGTTCTCCGGCCGACGCGAACTGGGTGCTGAACAGGACACCAGCGGAAGCGAGCAATGTGGCAGCTTTCATGTTTGTCTCTCCTCAAGAGCCCGGCACAGGGCGTGCTTGGAGACTACCACCGATCCCGGCCACAACCAAGAAACGCGGACTATTCCCCCGCTTCCGGCTGGCCAAACAGGAATCTCGCGGCACCCGGGAAGCGTCTCGCCCATGCCCGCTCGTTGTGGATCGCACCCTCCTCAACCACGATCAGGTGGTTCTCGCCGGCAAACGCTTCGCGGAGTTCGTCCATCAGCTCGACCAGTTGCCTGTTGTAGGTCTCGCTTCCGGTCTCCGCGGTGCCCATCGCCATGAAGACGCGTCCGACGAAATCGTCGGTCTCGGGCGTCCAGCGGGATCCCTCGCCAAACTGCTGGATGGATTCGAGGAACTTCGGGCCGACGACGGGGACGGCTGGCGACTCGATGAGCAGGCGCCCGAACACGCC
>JANSXG010000049.1 GCA_024743075.1 bacterium
CAAGCCCGCATCCACGAACGCCGGCGGAACGAATCCAATCCTGGATCGTTCCGCCTGTCGTTTTGCCCCATCCCATGCTTCGATCAAGGCTTTAATGACCACAACCCCAGCCCAGCCCGAAACCGACGCTCGCTCCGCCACGGAACCCCGCTTCACCATCCTCGTCGACGGGCTGTGCCACCTCTGCTCCAAAGAGGCCACCATGATGCGCCGCATGGACAAGGGCAAGGGCAACCTCGGCATCGTCGACATCGCAGAGCCCGGCTTCGATCCCGCCGAGTACGGACGCACCATGGACGAGCTCATGGGCGAAATCCACGGCGTCACCCGAGACGGGCGCCTCATCACCGGCGTCGAAGTCTTCCGTCAGGCCTACGACGCCGTCGGCTGGGGCTGGCTGCTCAACTGGACCCGTCTGCCCGTGCTCCGCCAACTCGCCGATCTCGGCTACCGCTTCTTCGCCTGGCTGCGCCTGCGCCTGCCTCGCATGAAAAGCGGACCGTCCTGCTCAAACGGTCGCTGCAAACTGCCCCGGGCCAGCGCCTCCGCCTGATCCCCTGTTCCGGATCGGGAACGCGGCTACACTCACCCGACCATGGGTTTCCCCGATCCAACGCCCGATGCCCTGCGCGAGACCTATCGCGGCCGGACCGTCTGCGTCACCGGCGGCGCGGGCTTCATCGGCGGCCACCTCGCCGAACGCCTGCTCGATGCCGGGGCATCCGTCCAGATCATCGACGACCTCTCGAACTCCGATGCCGGCCTCGTCGCCTCGCTCGTCGAGCGATACCCCGGGCGCGCCCGCTTCGTCTACGGCTCCATCCTCGATCGCGCCGCCCTCGCCGAGGCCGTCGAGAGCTGTTCCATCGTGTTCCACCTCGCCGCCATGGGCTCGGTCCCCCAGTCCATCCAGGACCCCGAGCGCTGCATGGCGGTCAACGTCACCGGCACCACCCGAGTCGCCGAAGCCGCGCGATCCGCCGGCGCCGAGCGCTGGGTCTACTCCGCCTCCGCCAGCGCCTACGGCGGCACCGACGACGAATCCCCACGACGCGAATCCGAACTCCCCACCGCCCTCTCGCCCTACGCCGCCAGCAAACTCGCCGGCGAGCAGATCGTCCGCTCGTGGTCCGCCTCGATGGGCCTCGACGGCGTAAGCCTGCGCTACTTCAACATCTTCGGCTCGCGCCAGTCGGCCGACTCGGCCTACGCCGCGGTCGTCGCCGCGTTCTACAAGGCCCTCAGCGAGCACGCCACCCCCACCGTCTTCGGCGACGGCAAGCAGACCCGCGACTTCACCCACGTCGACAACGCCGTCTGGGCCAACCTCCTCGCGGGCGCGTACGACAAACCGATCAACGGCTCGATCATCAACATCGGCTGCGGGCACGCCGTCACGCTGCTCGAACTGCTCGAGCGCATCGCCGCCTCCTGCGACACCGAAGCCCCCGAGCCGGTCTTTCAGAACGCCCGATCCGGCGACATCCGCCACTCCCGCGCCGACATCACCCGCGCGAAGGAGTTGATCGGCTACGAACCGGTCACCACGCTCGACGAAGGCCTCGCCGAAACCGCCGACTGGTTCGGCTGCGGCTCGCGACGCGCGTAACCCGCGTCACGCCTTCCCCGTCAGCGCATACCACGGAGCGATCACCGCCTCCGCGCGCTCCTCGCGCGACAGCAGCGGCCACAGCGCCCCCATCACCCGCGGCTTCTCCAGCACCCACGCCGCGGCCCGACACGCCGGGCGACGCCAGCGCAGACGCCTCCGGTACGCCCGCGCAAACTCCGATTGCACCGCGCCCAGCGACCGCCCCGAAACCAACAGGTCCGCCAGCGTCGCCCCTGACCACAGTGCCAGCCCGATGCCCTCGCCCCCGACCGGTTCGACGGCCGCCGCGCTGTTGCCGAGCCGGAAACTCCGCTCGTGCCCCGACCGGATGTAGCGCGAGCCCGCGACGCCGCACGAAAGCCACGCCGTCTCGCGCCACGCCGGGTCGTAGCCCGGCCACAGGTGCGCCAGCATCGCGTCCGCCGCGTCATCGCCAGCGCCTTTGAACTTCGCCACCAGCGACGACCGCGCCACCAGCGCCACCGTCACCAGCCCGCACTCCACCCCCACCGACCCGACATACGCCCCGTCGCACGCGCGCATCCGAATGCCAGACAGATCCGGCCCGCCCACCGGCACGCGCAGCTGCACCTTCCGCCCGACCACACCCGGCCGGTTCGGCGTGTCCCGCGCCGGATCGAAGCGCCCCTTGCCGTCGGCGTGCAGCACAACCGACGCCCGGATCACCGCCCCGTCATCGAGCGTCACGCTCGCGTGATCCGCTCCATATTCAACATCGCGCACGATCGCCGGCTGACGCACCTCCGCCCCCGCGCGGCGCGCCTCATCGAGCAGCACCATGTCCAACGTCGCGCGGCTCAGCACCCACGCCGGCTCGGGCATCGCCCACGACGCCCGCCGCTCCCCGAACTCGATGATCAGCTCATGCACCCGCTGCGCATCCGCCCGCCGCAGCTGCCGCGCCGTCAGCAGCCGCTCCAGCGAAGGCGTCGCCGCCGGGCTGATGAACTCCCCGCACACCTTCACGCGCGGGAATGAAGCCTTCTCAGCGATGACCACCCGCTTCCCCGCCCGAGCCAGCGCAATCGCCGCCCCGGACCCGGCAGGCCCGGCCCCGATGATCGCGGCGTCGTACTGATCGTCAGATGCGAGACAGAGGGGCATGGCGAGAGTGTAGGTTCACCCAATGACCCAAGCCCCGCGCTTCTCCCCCGCCAGCGTGAACCGCTGCGTGAAGAAGCTCGACCGGTAGCGGCAGTACCCCAGCGAGGTCCGCCTCGCGTAGTCCTTCACTTCCTTCTTCGTGAACCCCGCACGCACGCTCACCCGCGCATCGTGCTTCGTGATCGGCGGCTCGCGCAGCGTCAGCGCCCAGATCCCCGCCACCGCCACGCGGCTGCGCACCAGGTCGTTCCACACGATCCCCCGCTGCGCCACCCGGTCCATGATCCGAAGCACCGTCAGCACCTCGATCTCCGTCAGGTGGTGCAGGAACATCCCCGCGTGCACGTAGTCGAACGACAGCGGCCCGTACCGATCTACCAGTTCCTTCGCGTCGGCCCGCACCAACTCGATCGGCGCATCCGCGCCAAGCTCGCGCTCCACGTGCTCGCGCGCCGAGTCCAGCGTTGTTTCGTGGATATCCACCCCCGTGATCCGCACCCGGTGCCCGCGCTCGCGCGCCCAGCGCACCACCTCCACCGGGATATCCGCCGAGCCCGTCGCGATGTCGAGGATCGTCACCTCGTGACCGTCCGGCCAGTTCGCCGACCATCGCTCCAGATGCTTCGTCAGCGCTTTCACGCCGCCGAGGCGCAGGTTCACCTTCCGGATGAACGCCAGCGCCTCCCTCAACTCCGCCGGATCGACCGCCGGGTCGTCCATCCACTCCGGCGTCAGCTGCCGCTTCAAGTCCAGACCTCACCCGCAATCACTTTGCGCACGCGGTCCGTCCCATCCTTCGTCAGCTCGCGCCCGCGCGTCGTCCGCGCCACCAGCCCGCGCTGCAGCAGGAACGGCTCCACCACATCCGCCAGCGTGCCCGCATCCTCGCCCATCGTCGCGGCGAGCGCTTCCAGACCGACGGGCCCGCCCTGGTAGGTCTTGTGGATCGTCGTCAGGTAGCGCCGGTCGATCTCGTCCAGCCCGATCTCGTCGACGCCCTCGAGCGCCAGCGCCTCATCTACCGTCGTCGCGCTGATCACGCCTCCCGTGCGCACCTGCGCGTAATCCCGCACGCGCCGCAGCAGCCGATTCGCGATCCGAGGCGTGCCCCGACTCCGAAGCGCCACCCGCTCCAGCGCATCGCGCTCCGCCGAGATCGACAGCAGCCCCGCCGACCGGCACAGGATGTCTAGGAGCTCCCCCGGCTCGTAGTAGTTCAGGTTGTGCGTCAGACCGAACCGCGAGCGCAGGGGCGAACTCAGCAGCCCCGCCCGCGTCGTCGCGCCGATCAGCGTGAACGGCTTGAGCGTCACCGTCACCGTCCGCGCATGCACCCCCGCATCGACCGCGATGTCGATCCGCAGATCCTCCATCGCCGGGTAGATGAACTCCTCGACCGCCACCGGCAGCCGGTGGATCTCGTCGATGAACAGCACATCGTTCGCCTCGAGACGCGTCAGCGCCCCCACCAGGTCCGTCCCCTTGGTCAGGGCCGGGCCGGAGGTCACCTTCACGCTCGCCCCCATCTCCGAGGCCACCACGTGGGCCAGCGTCGTCTTGCCCAGCCCGGGAGGCCCGTGCAGCAGCAGGTGGTCCAGCGGCTCCGAACGCGATTTCGCCGCCTCGATGGCGATCCGCAGCCGCTCCTTCAGCTCCGCCTGCCCGATGTACTCGTCCAGCCGGGTCGGACGCAGGGCGTTGCCCAAACTCGGGTCGGTCCCGGGGTCCAGCCCATGGGGGGGGTCCGGCAGATCGGTCGGCTGTTTCGTGGCGGAGACCCAGCGTTCGGTAGCCATACGGTGGAGTGTACACCAGCGATCCGCTACCCTCGTCGATCCGGCGCAGCCCGAACCGCGTTTTTTCGGCCGCTCCCCTCGCCGGGCCTCCGTTCCCCCTTCGCGAGACCCCGATGACCTGGTCGCACACGCTCCTCCGCAACGGTGAGTTCTTCCTCGATGCCGGCTGCATGTTCGGCCTCATCCCGCGCGTCGTCTGGACCCGCTGGCTCGAACCCGACGCCTCCAACCGCATGCAGCTCCAGCAGAACGCGCTCCTCCTCGAGGCCGACGGCAAACTCGTCCTCATCGAGTGCGGCATCGGCGACAAGCTCTCGGACAAAGAGCTCAAGATGTACTCCTGCTCGCGCCGCGCCGTCCACGACTCGCTCCACGAGATCGACTGCGACCCCAAGGACATCTCCGCCGTCGTGCTCACCCACCTGCACTTCGACCACGCCGGAGGCCTCACGCGCGCCGGACGCAACGAAGACGACACGCCCGAACTCGTCTTCCCCAACGCCGAGATCATCGTGCAGCGCCAGGAGTGGGAAGACGCCATCGCCGGGCGCTCCACCATGAACAAGACCTACCTGCCCAGCCACCTCACCCAGGAAGTCGCCGATCGCGTCCGCCTGATCGAGGGCGAGCAGGAGGTGCTCCCCAACCTCACCGTCTTCCCGACGCCCGGGCACACCTGGGGCCAGCAGTCCGTCCGCTTCACCGCCGCGAGCAGCAACGGCACCAACGGCCGGACCGTCTGCTTCGTGAGCGACGTGATGCCCACGCACTACCACGCCCGACCGACCACCAACCTCGCCTACGACGTCGAGCCCTACACCTCGATGCTCTCGCGCATCGCCCTGCTCGAGAAGGCCACCAGCGAGAAGTGGATCCTCCTCCCCAACCACGACCCGGCCGACAACCCGCTCTACGAAGCGGTCGCCGACCCGGACAAGCCGAGGCAGTGGGAACTCAAGTCGCACGGGTGAGTAAATCATTCGGGGTGGCATCCATTCTTCCTTCTCCCCTCGCGGGAGAAGTTGGTCTTGTGCGGGTTCAGCACAAGACCGGATGAGGGGGCGGCCGATGCGTCACCTTCGAGTCGCAGCGGCTGCGCCGCTGACCCCTCACCCCAACCCTCTCCCGCAAGGGGAGAGGGAGCCAATCCTCCCTTCTCCCCTCGCGGGAGAAGGTGGCCGCGAAGCGGACGGATGAGGGGGCGGTCCGAAGTTTCCGATCAGTCGGACTCTTCCTCGATTGCACGAACCGCCGCGTGCTGGATCGTCCGAAGCACCGCATCAAGATCCCGCAGAACCTCGTGAGCCGGAATCCTGAGCACCCGGATGCCATCCTCACGCATCCACCGGTCCCGTGCGGCATCCCGCGCTGAGCGCTTCCCGTGAATCTGGCCGTCGATCTCAACCACCAGACGCGCACCTGCACAGAAGAAGTCGGCGATGTACGGGCCGACGGGGTGTTGGCGACGGAACTTCAGACCGTTCAGTCGACCCCCGCGAAGCCGTGACCACAGGATGCCTTCCGGCGGCGTCTGTTCCTGACGCAGTCTCCGAGCCCGGTTGGTCGACTCTCGGTTCGCCACAGGGAAAGTATGGCGAGCCTGAGCAAAACATGCAGCGGCTGCGCCGCTGACCCCTCACCCCAACCCTCTCCCGCAAGGGGAGAGGGAGCCAATCCTCCCTTCTCCCCTCGCGGGAGAAGGTGGACGCGAAGCGGACGGATGAGGGGGCGGCCCGAACCTTCCGACCGTTCGGACTTCGTTGTGCATAACCCCAAAAATCTCGCGCGCATGTACCACCCCGGCGCGCAACCTTTGGGACATAGCCCGATTCCCGCGATTTTCGCTTGGCCGATGCCCCGCCCCAGCGCACACTCGGCCCCATGCACACCACACCCACCACCGACGCCGTCACGACGACCGACATCCTCACCCAGCTCCGCGAGGCCGAAGCCGAAGCGCGCCTCGTCATGCAGCGCGTCCAGACCAAGGCCCTCCAAACGCTCCAGGCCCTCATGGACGAGCCCGAACCGACCGGCGACCCCAGGCAGGACGCCTTCATCGCACGCGAGCGCAACCGAAGACGACTCGCCGCGACCCAGGCCCTGACCCACATCCGAGCCGTCGAACGCGAACAGCGCATCGCCGCGAAGGCGCGCGCCACGGCGGACAAACAGCCCGAGCGATCCCAGAACCCGATGTCCGCAAATGTGCCACTGGCCGCTCGCCGGCCAGTGCCGGGCCCCCACACATTGAGCAACGCCCCGGGCACCTCCCCGACCTCATCGGAACCGCCACCCCCCGGCTTCACCACCCTCGACGCCCAGCAGGCGTACCTCGCCGAACGAAAACAGGCGATGACCAAAGCCCGCGCCAAGAAGAACTCACGCAAACGACGCAAGCGATGAGCCATAGTTGGGAAGGCGAATGTGCGCCATATACAATCCCAAGAGGCCGGAAGTCACCGTCAACTCCGCGATCCGCACGACCGGTTCTTCCATCGCCAACGCCGGAGATTGCTCGTGCCCGCCTACCCACCTTGGAATGCACCGGCTGCGCTCTTCCCACAGGGAGTCACGAACCCGCAAGTTGAGTGGAGCGAGGCCGAAGCCGATTCGTATCTCGATTGGCTCGCATCGACCATGGACGATCGAATCGCGACGATGTTCGACATTCTTGGAATGGATCGCAACACAATCGCATCTGCAGATTTGTCGGTCGCGGGGCAAGAAGCGTACACCAGACTGCGGCAGCCAAAGTATTCAGGCGTCATCGGCAGGCGGGCACGACTAAAAGCGCCGGGGCGCGCTCTCGCTGCAGACATGGGACTGTTGGTCGCTCGATGGCTGCTGAATGACGGCAATGGGGCGATCTCGTGGCGGGTGTGCCGGGAATCGAAGCGGCACATGAATTACAACCTCCCGGTCCTTTGCGGGGTATCCGTGGACTTCCTAGACCCCGTCGGTGGCTCCATCGCAAACGCTCATGGGTGCGTCTGTGGCAGACGCAGCCCCGATATCTGGCTACAGACGTACGAATACTGGATAGAGCGGCTTCAGGAACCGTGACTGTCGCGCGTGCCAAGGTCGGAGCCCGACAAGGTCGGGCGCAGGCCATGCGAGAGGCACAAATTGAACTGCGATGTTGACAAGAGCCGCTAACATCAGCGTTCATCAGGACCAGTCGTTGGCTACGCCATCCGTAAATCACGGCTTGTCGACCAGTCAAAGGTGTTCCGGAGATCGGCCTGTGACGCAACAAAAGAAAGACATCAAGGCGTGTGTCTGCCACTGGCTGGAGCACAAAGGAGACCAAGTCCTCGCGGAGCATGGCTTCTGTCGAAGGCCCAACTCTCTGGTCTACACGCGGAGATCACCCGACGGTTCACAGAGCATCGCCATTGATCTGGAGCACCACCCAATCGACGACAAGAACGCAGCGGCAGCGGTCTATCCGATGTTCCGGATCGTCGTGGACAAAGCCAACGACTTGGTTCGCGAGATGGTCAGTGGTCGCTCCGAGCTATTCGGCGAGTCTCGGTCATCGCTCAGCGGGCCGGTCGCGTGGACTTCTCCCAACAAACCCCGTGCTCGCTGGTACGTGTACCAGCCGGATTCCGTCCCGGACGCTGTGCAGGAAGTCGCTGAGTTTCTGACATCATGGACGGTCCCCTACATCGACAGATATTGCACGGTCGGCGGGCTGGCAGCAGCAGCAGCAACACAAGGCACATATCCATATCGGGCTGCCAAGACCCAGCAAGAAACACTCTGCGTCATCGCGGCAAAGCTCCTCATCGGTCAACGCGAAGACGCCAGAGACCTGCTGGAGCAAAGCTTCGGCAAACCCGCACAACGAAGGCACTTCCAACCAGTCTTTGAGTACTTCAATGCCCTGCCAAGTTAGCTTGCGCCAGTGGCCGCAGCGCGACAATCGTGGACAACACGGGAGCGAACGATGAACCAGAAGATCAACGCGAGACTGGGCTTCGACTACCTCAATCCCCCCAAGGAGCTGACCCGCGATCAGATGAAGAACCTGATCGACACAATCTTGGATGTGGGGTTCTGGTCGGAGTGAGAGCACGATTGCCTGCTCTCGCTCTTCAAGCGGTTTTGCAAACACCCGGGCGGCTCGGACGTCATCTACTGGCCGAATCTCGCCGGGTTCGCCCGCCCCTTGGAAGCGGACGAGATCCTCAAGGTGGCGATGGGTGAACCGCTGGAGTGAGGCTCCTACTACTTCACCCCAACCGCCTCGTCCGTGTGATCCGCCGTGTCCATGACCCCCTCGAACTGGCTTGCCGCCGAGTCCACCGCGAGGTCTTCGACCGGGTCGGGGTGCTTGATCAGGCGATCGCGCATCGCGATGCGGTGCTGCACCGCGAGCATCACGATCGCGCCGAACACCGCCACTGAGCCCGCGACCCACTGGCTCAGGAGCATCGTCACCGCGAACATCGGCAGCAGCACCTCGCCGATCGCCACCGTGAACGGCTGCAGCTGGATCAGCGCCGACGACGGCGCGACGCCGATGTGCTTGATCGCCGTGTAGTAGGTCGTGTGCCCGATCGCCAGCCCCAGCATCGCGCTCAGCCCGAGCAGCAGCAGGATCTCGCCCGACAGCCCCGTCACCGTCGCGCCCGCGCGCTCACCGAAGATCAGCATCAGCACGATGCAGCCGACCGCGGTATACGCGCTGATCACGGCGTAGGCCAGGAACGGCCCGGCGATCTTCATCACCGGGCGGATCGCCAGCGCGTACCCGCTGAACCCGAACGCCGCGAGCACCGCCAGCAGCACGCCGAACGCGTTGGCCCCGGAGCCGAAGTCATCGCCCAGCGCGATCACCGTCATCACGCCACCGATCACCAGCACCCCGCCCCCGAGGAACCACGGCGACTTGGTCACGCGCCGCTCGGCCGGGAAGAAGATCAGAGCGCCCAGCGTCACGAAGATGATCTGGGGGCGCAGCGCGAACGCGACGGTCGACGCGTCGATCATGTAGAACGAAGCCGCGAAGCAGACCTGGGCCGCGGTGTTGAACGCCGTCGCCGGGAGCACGGCCTTCCACAGGCCCTTCGGGAACTTCTTGCGCGCGAGCGCGAAGAAGATTACCGGCGACCACACCAGCGCCACGAAGCCGTAGCGCCAGCCGTTCATCGTCCACACGTCCAGCTTGTCGGAGAAGAACTTGAGCAGCAGCGGCGTGCCGGTCCACGCCAGCAGCGTCACCACGATCGCGCCGATGCCCAGCGCCTGGCTGGCCGCCGCCGACATCGGCGCGGGCTGCTCGTGAACGGGGGCTGGATTGGCGGGCGAGCGGGCGGCCATAAGCGGAGAGGATAGGCGTCGGACGCACCCGATGCGGTAGACTCAGGCCCAGCCATGGCCTTTGTTCGTCCCGCAAAACAGCCCGGCAGTCTGGGCGACCTCCTCGGCGAGCGCCGCCGGGGCGAGGAGCTGCGCGAGTTGCTTAAGAACGCCTCGCGGATCGCCGCCGGCGTCGGCCCGCGCGAGCTGCGCGTCCGGGGCGGGGCGACGGGCATCGTGCAGGGGCGCCACCGCTCGCGCGGCGCGGGCGCCTCGACCGAGTTCTACGAGTTCCGCCCCTACAGCGTCGGCGACGATGCCGGGCGGATCGACTGGAAGGTCTACGCCCGCAGCGACCGGCTGTACCTGCGCCGCTTCGCCGCCGAGACCCGCCAGACCGTCGGCCTGGCGATCGATTGCTCGCCCTCCATGCTGTTCCGGGGGCTGGGTCCGAACGCAAAGGACAAGCCGAGCAAACTGGAGGTCGCGCTGGCGATGGCCACCGCGTTCGGGCTGATCACGCTCCGCTCGGGCGACCGCGTCGCCGGGATCGTCTCCGACCCGCAGCGCGAGAAGGCCCGCGTCGAGATCCCCGCGCTGTCGGGCCTCGGCTCGCTGGCCGAACTCGGCGGCCGGATGGTCGAGGGCGCGCAGATCCCGGAGACCCGGACCGCGCGCCGGCGTCAGGCGCTCAACGCCGACGGCCTGCGCGACACACTGCGATCCGCCGCCCAGCTCAGTTCCACCCGCGGCGTCGGCGGCTCGGCCATGGTCATTCTGTTCTCCGACGCACTCGGCGAGCCGGGCGAGGTGCTGGGCGCGCTCGAAGCGGCGCGGTCATCGGGCACGACGGGCACGCTGCGCGAGGTCGCGCTGATCCGCATCCTCACCCCCGAAGAGGCCGACGGCCCGCCCATCGGCACCCAGCGCTTCGTCGACTCGGCCCTGCGCGGCATCGGCACCGGCAAGTGGGGTCGCGCGAACACCAAGGCCGCGCTGGAAGCGTACCGAACGCGAATGCGCGCGCACCGCGACACCCTCCGCCACGGCGTGCTCGCCATGGGCGGTCGCTACGTCGAGCACCGCACCAGCGATGACCCGGCGCAGGCGCTGATCAAGCTGCTGGAGAGCGGTTAGAGACTGTTGCCGAAATTCGCAAGAACCGTGTTCAGGTCCGCCAGATCGACGGTGTTGTCGCAGTTGGCGTCGCCCTCGAGGACTCCGGCCGGGCTCGACTGGCCGAAGTTCGCGAGCACGAGGTTCAGGTCGGCGAGGTCGACGGCGTTGTCGCCGTTCACATCGCCGGCGACGAACCCGCCGAGCGAGATGACCTGGCTATCCATGGCGAACGGGGCGGCTTTGCCGACGGCGACCCATGCGTCGTAGACCTGCTGGCCGATGTCGGTCGTCGTGTTGGCATCGCGCAGGAACTCGATGTAATCCTTCGAGGCGGTCTGGTAGTAGACGGTCACTTCGGCCTCGGCCGCGCCGGCGGGGATGCAGAAGGGCGTGTCGTCCCAGTGCTGACCGTCCTCGTAGGTGTAGCCGACGACGGGCGAGCCGACGGACTCGTAGGCCTCGTTGGTGAAGCCGCGCGAGGGGATGCGGTTGTCGAAGAGGATTTCGTTGTTGAGCGCGAGGTGGAAGCTCTTGCCGGCCGACAGACCGGTGACGCCCGACATGTACGCGTCGATGCCGTGCTTGACCTCGTACACCTTGGTGTCGTCGGTGAGTTCAGCGGTGTCGAGGTCGTACGCGCCGTGCTCGGCGATGACGCTGCCGCCGGCGTCGCGGAACTTCACGTTGATCCAGATGCGCCGGCCCTCGGGGTAACCGGTCATGAGCTTGTGACCGCACTCGTTGATGACGCGGGTCACGAGCTTGGAGCCGACCTGGTTGAGTTCGAGGTCGGTGGCGTTCTCGAGCATGTACTCGGTGTCGCCCTTGGCGAGGACCATGAAGTTCTGGTAGTCGGAGGTGAGCTCGGGGACGGTGAGGATCTCGCCGCCGGGGCCGGAGATGGTCACGGACTGGCCGGAGTACATCTCGAGCATCATGTCGAGGGCGAACAGGTTGGCGCCGGCCCACGAGTGGTAGGCGAGATCGTTGCGGAACTCGTAGTTGGGGAAGAAGCAGCCGCGACCGTTGGTGTCGGGCATGTGGCAGTCCTGGCAGGTGCTCACGACGGGCGTGTTGCCGCCGAAGCGTCCGCCGGTGTCGATGCCGGCGCCCTGAGCGTAAGCGGAGACGGACCACTCGCCGTAGGTGCGCTGCTCGGGGAACATGTCGTTCTTGTCGCCGGTGGGGTGCGGCTGGTCGAAGGGCGTCGGCTTGTAGGAGCCGTCGGGCTGGAGCATGTAGACCTGGTTGGACACATCGTGGCATGTGCCGCACATGGTTCCGGTGCGATGGAAGGGCGATTCGCGCCAGGCGTGCAACGGCTGGGGGTCTTCGGGGCCGTAGCCGCGGGGTCCGCGCCGGACGTCGAGCGGATCGACGACGAACTGGGTGTTGCCGATGAAGCGGTCGTCGGACGGATCGCCGGGGACGGCCGGCACCAAGTTGCCGTCGGGGTGGTTGGCGAGGTCGAAGAGGATGGCCTGGTCGTCCTCGGGAGATTCACCGGGGACGTACACCGGGTTCACGGTGCGGTGGCAGAAGTTGCAGGTGATGCCGTTGTCGAAATCGTTCGGGAACAGGTCCGAGCCGTCGGTGGCGTTTTCGACGCGCCCGTCGATCCACGCGCCGGGGGCGTGGCACTTGAAGCAGGTTTCACCGGCGCCGGCGACGTCCTGCTCGGCGATGGAAACGGCGGCGAGGAAGATGGGGTCGCGCACGGCGTTGGCGTGCAGCGAGCCTTGCCAGCGACCCGGGAGGGTGCTGGAGGTGTTGACGGAAGCGTGGCAGGAGACGCAGTTGGAGAAACTGAAGATCTCGTCGTTGAGCGAGTTGGAGGGGGTGCCTTTGCCCCTGAAGTCCTCGTGGGTGGTCGGGAGGGGCAGGCCGATGAAGTCGCCGCCCCTGCCGTCGTCGGCCGGGCGTGCGGCGATGGCCGAACTGGATGAGAGCGCGCTGATGCCGACGGTCAGACCGACGACGCCGAGGACCACCCCGCCGCACAGACGAAGTGTCCGTGTGCTTACCGCCGCGGTCGATGCGTTCATCAACGAATCCCTCTCTCAAACCCTGGAATAGCCGTGGAGCCCCGTACAAACGGGCAACGGCACAACTACAGACTACACCGTAGTTTCGGCCCGGCAACCTCGCTTCTCCCCTGTTTTTCGGGGCTACTTTCGGAGTGGGAGTTGTGTCGCATGCTGGCGGATGCGGATTGCCCATTTTCACATGTCGAGCGGGGATTCCGGGGGGTCGATTTGACGCTCCGTTTCTCCGAACAAGGCGGGGCATCGTCCGATATGGGTGGGTATGGCTTCAAAGTCCAAGACATCGCGCGCGCGGTATGAGTCCGAGGAACCGTCGAGCATCGCTCGTCTGGTCTGGCTGATCGCCCTCTTCGCCTGGCTGGGCCTGACGGCGTCGTTCGTCTCGTACAGCCCGGCGGACCCTCCGGGGACAGGGATCGCGTCCGGCGCCGCGAGCGCTGAGGTGCAGAACTGGATCGGTGTCGTCGGGGCGTTCATCGCCCACCACGGCTATCTGATGCTGGGCGTCGGGGTATGGGTGATCCTGGCTTCGGCCGGGGCGTACCTCGCGGTGCTCGCCTGGCGCGGGCCGGTCAGCCACCCGGTGATCCGGGCGGTCGGCGTCGTGATCGGGGCCATCGCGATCAGCGCCGGTCATGCGCTGCTGCTCCCGGAGTTGGCGATCACGGCGGAGGGCGGCGGCGGGATGCTCGGCATCATCGCGGCGCACCACCTGCAACTGTACGCCGGCACGATCGGGGCGGCTGGGCTGCTGACCCTCTTCTTCATCCTCGGGGCTTGGATCGCGGTGGATCGCCTGCTGGTGGTGGTCCCCCACTACGCGGCGAACGTGCTCGGCACGGTGTACGCCAAGTCCGCCGACACGGCGCTGGACCTGAAGGAGAAGGCCAGTGAGCGTCGCGAGGCGATGCGCGCGAACGACATCGACGATGACAAGCGCCTGCGCGCGGTCGAGACCTTCCTCGGAGCCGCCAAGCGGCGGAAGCAGCGCGAAGCGGCGAAGGCGAAGATTGACGAGCGGGCGGGCGGCATCGGCGGGGCCGGCAATCTCGATGAGGACCTCGACGAACTGGACGACGTGTCGAGCGAGGTCGAGGCGAAGCCGTCGAAGCGAAAGGGCAAGACCAAGAAGACGGCCGAACCCGTCGAGGACGAGCACGACTACGAAGAAGAGTACGAGGACGAGGAATACGAGGAAGCCGACGAGACGGACGACTACGAGGACGACGAGGAAGACGACGCGCCGGGCGCGCCGCAGGTCTTCACGGAGGATCAACTCCGCGACAAGATCGCGAAGCTCCCCGTGCGTTTCGCTGCATCCACCAAGAACAAGGCGACGCAGGAGGATCTCGACGCGCTGCGCGAGCAGCGCAAGAGCGAGGAAGAAGCGGACCGGAACTACAACTTCCCGACGCTGGAGCTCTTGGCCGACCCCGAGGAGAACTTCTCGGAGGAGCTCGAGAAGTGGGTGCGCGAACAGGCCGAGGCTCTGGAACGCGCGCTGCAGACCTACAAGATCGAGGGCGAGGTCGTCGGCATCGACTCCGGCCCAGTGATCACGCTGTACCGCGTGCGCCTCGCGCCGGGCACGAAGGTGAGCCAGCTCAGCCCGATCGCCTCGGACATCGCGCGCATGCTTAAGGCGGTAAACATCCGCATCGTGCCCAACGAGGAGGGCCAGGACACCGTCGGCATCGAGGTGCCCAACCGCAAGAAGGAGAAGGTGCGCCTCAAGGAACTGATGACCAACTCGCAGTCGGCGGCGAAGATGAAGCTGCCCCTGTTCCTCGGCAAGGACGCGTCGGGCAACCCGCTGATCATCGACCTCGCGTCGCTGCCTCACATGCTCATCGCGGGTACGACCGGCTCGGGCAAATCGGTGTGCATGAACGCGATCCTGATGGGCTTCCTGTACACGCAAAAGCCGAGCGACCTGAAGCTGGTGCTGGTCGATCCGAAGATGGTCGAGCTGTCGCAGTTCAAGGACATCCCGCACCTGATGTGCCCGGTCGTTACCGAGATGTCGAAGGCGGCGGCGATCCTGGAGTGGGCGGTCACGAAGATGGACGAGCGGTACGAACTGCTCGCCGAGGCGGGCTGCCGCGACATCGCGTCGTACAACGAGCTTGGCTGGGACGAACTCAAGGAGCGGTTCAACCCGCAGACGGAACTGGAAGAGGCCAAGATCCCGCGGAAGCTGCCGTACATGGTCTTCGTGATCGACGAACTCGCCGACCTGATGATGACCAACAAGGAAGTGGAAGGCGCGATCGTTCGCATCGCGCAGAAAGCGCGTGCGGTGGGCATCCACCTGATCCTCGCGACGCAGCGCCCGCAGGCGAATGTGGTGACGGGTCTGATCAAGTCGAACATGCCCGGTCGCGTGTCGTTCCGAGTGGCGTCGGGCATGGACTCGCGGATCGTGCTCGATCAGAAGGGCGGCGAGCTGCTGCTGGGTCATGGCGACATGCTGATGCTCACGCCTCGGTCCTCGGTTCCGATCCGTGCTCAGGGCACGCTGGTGGACGACATCGAGATCCGGCGCGTGGTCCGCTTCGTGAAGGACGTGTCGGGCCCGACGTTTGAGCGTGCGCTCACGGCGATCGGCGAGAGCGGCTACGGCTCGGCCGGCACCGGTCTCACGGCCGAGGAGTACGAGGAACGGATGCGCAAGTCCGCGCAGGAAGACCCGATCTTCGATCGCGCGGTCGAGATCGTGCTGGAGACGAAGCGCGGCAGCGTGTCGCTGCTGCAGCGGCGTCTGGCGATCGGCTACACCCGCGCGTCTCGCCTGATCGAGCTGATGGGTCAGGCCGGCATCATCGGCGAGCACAAGGGCTCGGTCGCACGCGAGGTGCTGATGTCGCTCGACGAGTGGGAGGCGATGAAGCAGTTCGCCAAGGCCGAGGAAGGCGCCGTTTATCAGGGCGACGAGTCGGACAAGCCCAGCGAAGACGACCTGGAAGACGAGACGCTGTTCCCGATCGAGGAGACCGCCGAAGAGAAGGCGGCGCGCGAAGCCGAGGAGGCGGACGCGCGCGACGCCGCGGCGGACGAGGCGATGTCGTCGGGGATGGGCGGCTCGGAGCGCCAGACCGCCGAGCAGCCGCCGTTCGAGCCGGACACGGCGGTCGTGGCCGGGGCCTCGGACGATGATGAGGACGAGGAGTACGACGAAGACGAGGAAGACGAGGACCTCGACGACGAGTCCGATGAGGACTGGGACGAAGAGGACGAGGACTCCGACGACGAAGATGAGGATGAGGATGACGACGAAGACGGCGACGATGAAGAAGACGCCGAGGACGACGAAGAGGAGTACGAGGAAGACGAAGCCGACGAAGAGGTCGAGTACGTCTACGTCGATGAAGACGGCAACGAGATCCCCGCGGACGAGGTCGACGACGAGGAGTACGAGTACTCCGATGAGGACGAGGACGCCGACGGAGAGGACGAGCCGGAGCAGCCGAAGCTGAAGCTGAACGGCCTCGCGTCCTGAGCGGCCGCGGCGATCAGTAGACGCCGAGGTTGAAGAACACGCCGGTGGCGATCGCCCCGGTACCCCAGATGCCGACGGCGAGAGAGTCTTCGCGCTCGGCGGTCAGCAGGACGCCGAGCATCGACAGGATGGCCACGAAGACGGCGATGGACCAGGGCCAGGCGGTGCTGACCGTCACGACGGGGTCGCTGCCCGGCGGGTAGCCAACGATGGCGCTCGCGCCGCGGATGGTGAGCGTGGTTGCGACGGCGGCGATGGCGAAGAAGAGCAGGCCGCTGCGCATGCGTCCGAGCAGGGTCGGGGTGGTGACCAGTCCGTCGCCCCGATCGGCGGGTTCGTCTCGCATGGCGCACAGCAGCAGGTAACCGGCGAGCATGGCGGTGCCGACGACCGTGGCGAGGCGGTCGGCGGGCGTGAGGAGTCCGCTCGCGAAGAACCCGATGAAGATGATTGGGAGCATGATCGCGCAGAGCGGGATGAGGATCTCGGCCCAGAGGGTCTTGACCTGCCATCGGCGCGTGCCGGGCGACGACAGCCAGATGAGGGTGAGCACGATCAGCCCGATGAGGCCGACCCAGAACTGCGTGAAGAGCAGGACGAACGCGAGCACCTTGGCGACGGCGCCGAACAAATACTTGGCGATGGTGGCGTGTTCGGGATCGACTCGCCCGCGCTGGCGGACGAAGCCGAGCCGGGTTTCGTCGAGGCGCTGGATGTGGAGTTCGTCGAGGCAGGCGAAGTAGAACAGCAGCAATGCGACGACGAGAAGCGCCGCGAGCACGCCGCCGGAACCCGCGACATCGCTCCAGAGCAGGGTGTAGGGCAGGACCATGAGCGCGATGAGCCATCGCCCGGTAAGGAGTGCTCGGAGCATCATGCGGGCATTCTACTGACCGGGCTGGGGAAGGCGCGAGGGCGAGGGCGTGGGCGGATCAACGGGTGAGGGCGTAGACGAGGATGTTGGCGTTGATGTAGCGGGCGTTGCGGATCTCGCTGCCGCCGCAGCAGCAACATCCGGCTTCGGCGTTCTGCGTGTCGTTGAGCCCGCTGGGGGAGTAGACGACGGCGATGCGTCCGTTGATCTCGATGCCGCGCAGGGCCTGCGGCGCGCCCTTGTAGCGAGAGCCCTCGAGCGAGGAGACCTGATAGAGCGAGGTGAACATCGGGTGGTCCATGCCGAGTTCGACGGGCTCGGAGGCGGGGAGCACGCGTTCGAGGGTGCGGCGCATCGACTCGTTCCACCGCTCGTTGGAGCAGCCGGCAGAGGCGAGGAGAATGCCGCCGCGCGAGAGGAACGAGCGGAGGCGGGTGACCTCGTCGTCGGTGAGTTCGAAGGCGCCCTCGCCGGTCATGATGAGCAGCGGGTAGTCGAAGATGCTGTCGGTGGCCAGGTCGGCTTTGGCAAACTCGTCGTGGACGCGGATGGAGGTCTGTCTGCGGACGAGTTCGAGGAACTTGTCGGAAAAGCAGACGCTGGTGATGCGAGCACTGCCGTAGGTGAGCATGGCGACTTCGACGCGCCCGGGTTCGGCGGGCGCGGGGCGGTTGTCGGCCGGTTGGGCAACGGCGAGCGCGGAGAGGGCCAATGCACCGGCGAGGATGAGCAGGAGGTTTGAGAGTCGCTTGATCGGCATGGGTCAGTCTCCGTTGGAGGCGTCGCGCTTGCGCTGTTTGGCGCGGCGTTCGTAGTAGGCGCGGACGAGATCACGGTAGCGCTCGGGAACGCTCGCTTCCGCGTCCGCGTCGAACTCGGGTGCGTCCGATGGGATGGAGCCGGCTGAGGAGTCGCGACCGTCTGGATCGCCGGCGAGCGGTGGCGCGAGGGGTTGTTCCGGCTCGGGCTGGTCGTCGGGCCCGCGGCGGTCTTCATTCGAGTTCGTGCCGTCGCCTTCCGACTGCTGGTCGGCCTGGGCGCTGTTCGATTGCGCGTCGGGTTGCGACTGGTCGGCGGGCTGGTCGCTGTTCTGGCCGTCGAAGAATCGGTCGCCGCCCCAAGGCCGTGCCTCGCTCTGCTGATGGTCGGCGCTCTCGGGTTCGGACGGCTCATCTGATGCTTCGCCCGAACCGCTGCCCTCGCCGGACTGGTTCGCGTTCTGATCCCCGGGTGCACCTGAGCCATTCGGCGATCCGGATGAGCCGCCGTCGCCGCGCGAGCCGGGACTTCCGGACGGGGTGCCGCCCCCGTTGGCTTCGCCCGTGCCCGAGCCGCTGCCCTTGCCGGAGCCACTTCCGCTGCCGGGTCCGGTGCCATTGCACTCGCCGTCGCACTCGCCGCTCTGGCAGTCGGGGCACGGTTCGCCCTGCTGTTTCTCGCGGAACGCATCCGCGGCTTGCTGACCGAGTTCCTGGCGGAGGAGGCGCTCGAACTCTTCCGCATCGACGATTCGGATGCGGAGCGTGCGGCTGGCGGTCGTCTGGGCGCCGCCGATCTCAGAAGGGCGGTTGTCGGTGACGGTGGTTCGGACTTCGACGGTGTCGCCAGCGACCGCGCCGAGCGATGCGGTGTCCACGATGTGGCCCGGCGCGAGGTTCGTGGGGTCTTGAGCGCCCTGAACGGGAAGATCGATACGCCGGCTCCGCGCCGGGTCGCCATCGACCTGTTCAAGCACGCCGATACC
>JANSXG010000139.1 GCA_024743075.1 bacterium
GAGGCGCTGCCGTCGGTTGATGCGGATCGCCTCGGACCGTTGAGGTCGCGGCTGGACGCCGTGGGTCAACTGATCGACGCGTCGGCGTGGAGCCTGAGCGACGGATTCATTGCGTCGTGGGACATCAGCACGCTTGAAGAACGAACACGCGAGATCCTGGAGTCTGAGCAGACCGATGCGAACTGGCGAATTCCCGGCGATGGTTCCGCCTCCGCGGCGCTGGTCCATGACGGCGTAGTGAGCGGTGATGCGGACGCGACCGGCTTCCGCCCGGGGCTGCCGCCGGCTTGGGGAGAGCAGGCACCGGAGTCGCCGTTGGAAGCCGAAGGAGCAACGGCTGATGGCGTGAGCTGCGACGACGGCATCGAGCGAACCGTTCGCGTCAAAGTGAGCCGGCTGGAGCACATGCTGAGACTTGTCGGCGAGATGGTCCTGACGAAACACCAGATGCACGACTTGGTGGGTCAGTTGCAGGAGCAGAATCTGGCTCCTGAATCTGTCGAGTCCTCCTTGAAGATCGCGAGCGAGTTCGACCGGCTGACGCTGGAATTGCAGGTCAGCGTCATGCGCGCCCGCATGCAGCCGTTGGACAAGCTGTTCGGTCGGTACCCCCGCATCATCCGTGACCTCGCGAGGAAGACTGGCAAGAAGGTCGATCTGCAGATCGTCGGTGGCGACACGGAAGTGGATCGATTCGTGCTCGAACTGCTCGGCGATCCGCTTGCGCACATGCTTCGGAACAGCGTGGGCCACGGCATTGAAAGCCCGGAGGAACGAAGGGCGGCCGGGAAGAACGCGACCGGCAGGATCGTCCTCGCCGCCGAGCACCACGGCACCCATGTGCGGGTCGCGATGGACGATGACGGTCGGGGCATGTCGCGACAGGTCATCGCGAGGAAGGCGATCGAGAAGGGCATCGCGACTGCGGAGCAGATCGCGAAGATGAGTGATGAAAAGGTCTTCGAGTTCATTTTCGCCGCGGGGTTTTCCACCGCGGCGGAAGTGAGTTACCTGTCGGGCCGGGGTGTCGGTATGGACGTGGTCCGGGCCAACGTTTCAAGGCTCGGCGGAAGTGTCCATGTCCGTTCGCGAGCGGGCGAGGGCACGGGCTTCGACATCGTGATCCCGGTCAGGGTGGCCATCGCGCCGGTGATGCTGGTCGAGGTCGGCGAGCGGGGCTACGCGATCCCGCTGGAATCGGTGGTGGAGGTCGTGCGTTACGACCCGAGGACGACAAACCGCCGGGCCGGCAAGGAATTCATGCGTCTGCGGGACGCGGCCCTCCCGCTGATGGATATGCGGACGCGTCTGGGGGAGTCCGCTGGGACCGAGAACGAGGGTTTCAGCGTGGTTATCGCGGTCGGGCAGGAGAGGTTGGGCCTGATTGTCGATCGTCTGATAGGACGACAGGAAGTCGTGATCAAGCCGCTCGACGACGAACCGGCGAGCGGGGGGGTGTTCAGCGGAACTGCCATCCGCGAGAGCGGCGACACCAGCCTGATACTGGATGTGGTCAAGCTGGTGCGATCGATCGATTCAGGGCACAACGCCGCGGCTTGATCCTCGGCCACCAAGGAGTTCGCGATGGACCAGAGCGCTATTCACCCGTTCGTTGTGTCCGTGAGGAACACCTTCGAAACGATGCTGCAGATGGGCGTCGAGATCGGCGAGCCGGTGGTCAAGGCCGATCGCGCGCCCAGTCACGATGTTTCGGGCATCATCGGCTTCAACGGTGATGTCGGCGGGAGCGTCGTGCTTTCGTTCCCGTTCGCGACCGCTCAGCGCATCGTGTCCGTGTTCACGGGCATGCATGTGGGCGACGAGGCGACGGACGACATCGCCGACGCCGTAGGCGAACTGGTCAACATGATCGCGGGAGGCGCCAAGGCGCAGTTCCCGGGTAGGACGGTGAGCATCAGTTGTCCCTCGGTGATCGTCGGTGAGAATCACACCGTGCAATGCGCGAGGGGCGCGGTGTGTGTGTTGATTCCCTGCGGCTGCGACTGCGGGGGGTTCACGGTCGAGGTCGCCATCAGATCGGTCCCGGCCGATGCCGCGGGTGACGGCCGTGCCCGGCGGGTTGCCTGAACAAACGCGTCGCGCGGCGCACGGACGAAGGGAGCAAGCGATGAAGATCCTTCTCGTAGATGATTCGAAGACGATGCGAAACATCCTGAAGGGCATTCTGAACCAGATGGGCTACACGGATATCGAAGTGGCCTGCGACGGCCTGGACGCGCTCAGCAAGGTCGTTGGATTCGCGCCGGACCTGATGCTCGTCGACTGGAACATGCCCAACATGGACGGCCTGGCGTTCGTCAAGGCGTACCGCGCCAAGGGCTCCAAGATCCCGATCCTCATGGTGACGACCGAGGCCGAGAAGAGCCGCGTTATCGAGGCGATCAAGGCGGGCGTGAACAACTACGTGGTCAAGCCGTTCACCCCGGACGTGCTGCAGCAGCGAATCGAGGAGACGCTTTCGAAGTCCAGTGCCGCGGCGTAGCTGACGGGCGTGGGCTGAGTGCGGTGAACAGCGATGTGCCAGAAGAAGAGCCACAAACCGGTCCGCTTGCTGGTTGCCAAGGACGGCTCCTCGGCTGATCTTCTGATCCCGGCCGAAGCGAATCCCGAGGAGACCACGTACGAGTGGTGTCTGCATCTGCTGCACGAGGCGAGCATCGTCGTGACTTCGGCGGTTTCGGGCCGGATGCGCGAGGTCCTGGACGCGTACGAGCCGGGCGTGGAGATCCGAGAGTGCATCGCGACGGGCACGCCCGTGCAGCACGGCGTCGACGGCCACATCGAGTGGTACGAGGGGTTCGCTCCGGCGTCGCCCAAGGCGGCGGCTTCCGGCGAGACAGCGGGCGAGAGCGGGTCGGGAGAGGGTGAGCCGGTGTGTTTCTACAGCCGGTCTGCTTTCATCATGGTCAAAGCGGGTCAGCAGATCGGTCGCATCGTGCCGGAGACCGAAGGCGCCGATGGGGCCGATGTGCACGGTCAGGTTGTTGCGGCGCGACCGGGAAAAGCGGTCAAGGTCCGGTGCGAAGACAGCATCAGTGTCGGCGATGACGGAACGATGACCTCGCAGGTCTCCGGTGTGCTGAGCCGGTCGCGCGAGAAGATCGCCGTGCGCGAACTCCTGGAGATTTCGGGTTCCGTGGACTTTTCGACGGGCAACATCGACTTCGAGGGCGACGTGCGGGTGCTGAAGGGTATCCGCGACATTTTCGAGGTCAGAGCGACGGGGAACATCGAGGTCGGTGGACTGATCGAAGCCTCGACGATCGATGCTGGTGGCAGCGTGTTCGCGAAGGGCGGCATGGCCGGGCGCGAGCGCGCGGTGTGCCGGGCGGGCGGCGATGTGACCATCCGCTACATCGATTCGTCGGAGTTGGCCGTCGGCGGCACGCTCCGCTTCGAGCGTGAGATGATCAACTGCAAGACCTTCGTACGCGGCGGGATCGAATCGCCGAGCGGATCGATCATCGGCGGAGAAGCCACCGTCGTCGGGAAGGTGGTCGTGGCGGTGCTGGGGAGCAACTCGTATGTCCCGACGAGGCTCAGCATCGGTGGCGTTCCGACGCTCGAGTCGAAACTCGCGTTGCTCGAGAAGATGATCGAAGCGCTCCAAGCGAAGCAGGAGAAACTGGAGAAGGGGCTGAAGAAGCTCAACGCTCCGGGGCGGATTCTCAACGGCGAGGAGCGGCGGCGTCAGACGGAACTCGGCTTCGAAGTCCACAGCGTCGCGGCGCAGCGAGCGAAGTGTCGCGACTCGCACCGTGAACTGTCCGAGCGGATCCGATCGATCCGGACGGTGGATGTCTCCATCGAGAAGATGCTGTACGCGGGCGTACGCATCGTCTTCGGCACGCAGGTCTACCGGATCAACACGGACCTGAAGGGGCCTGTGCGGATCTTGCTCGATCGTCGGGGGGGGCTCGTGTACCGGGTGGGGGCGGAGGGGCAGAATACGCCGTTGGGCCGGATCGCCGAGGTTCGGGCCGCGGCGGCTTGATCGGCAATCCTCGATCGGACGGGGTACGCTTGAAGCGTGCTCACGATCCGCGATGTCCACAAGTCCTACGGTGATGTCCAAGCCCTGCGCGGGGTGACGCTGGAATGCGCGCGTGGCGAGATTCTCGCGCTGTTGGGACCGAACGGGGCGGGCAAGAGCACGACCGTGGGCGTCGCGACCGGCTTGCTTGCGCCGGATTCGGGTTCGGTTGAACTCTTGGGAGTGGGGAGTCCTCGGTTGGCGAGGGTCAGGCGGCATCTGGGTGTTGCGCCGCAGAGCATCGCGGTGTACGAAGACCTATCCGCCGCCGAAAACCTGAGGTTCTTCGGGCGGATGTATCGGTTGCCGGCGTCGGTCCTGCGGGACCGGGAGGCGATGTTGCTGGATCGCGTCGGTCTGACGCATCGGGCCGGGGACCCGGTGCAGCACTACTCGGGCGGCATGAAGCGCCGGCTGAACCTCGCGATCGCGTTGATTCACGATCCGGAGGTCGTGCTGCTCGACGAGCCGACTGCCGGGGTGGACCCGCAGTCTCGCAACGCGATCCTCGAACTCGTACGCGAACTGGGCGACGAGGGCAAGGCGGTCGTGTACTCGACCCACTACATGGAGGAGGCCCAGCGCATCAGCGACCGCGTCGCCATACTCGATCACGGGCGGGTGATGGCCACCGGCGCGGTGGACGAACTGATCAGCGCCCACGGCGGGGACACTCGCGTGCGTCGGGATTCGCCGGCGGGAACCGAAACCGTGCAGACCAAAGATCCTTTGCCGACGCTCGCCGGGATGCTGGCCGAGCCGGAAACGCTGGCGATCCATGTGGACCGGCCGGACCTCGAAGCGGTGTTCCTGAATCTCACCGGTCGGAGCCTGCGCGACACATGAGTCCGGTTCTTTCCATCGCGCTCAAGGATCTGCGCCTGATGCTCCGCGACCGCCCGGGTCTGCTGTTCACGGTGTTGTTCCCGCTTCTGTTCGGGCTGTTCTTCGGAGCGATCTACGCCGACAGCGCGACCGGCGAACGGCGTCCACTGGCCGTCGCCCTGACCGTCGAAGCGGCGGAGGACCCCGGGTGGGCAGAGGACTTCGCGCGAGCGCTCGAATCGAATCCGAGACTCGATGTCCGGCGTCTTCCCGATCCCGGAGCGACCGATGGCGCGCTGCGCAGCGGAGCGGTGCTGGCGGAACTGCGTGTGCCCGCGGAGTTCGGCGAGTGGTTCGAGGCCGTCGGCATGCGCGAACGCGGCGCGCCGGTGCTCCGCTTCGGACCAGGAGCGCTCGCGGAGACCGAACTCCTGCGAGGGCTCGTGAGCGGAGCCCTGCACGAGACGCTGCTCCGCTCGTTCAGCGAGCGGGACGCGACCGAACGGAGGCGTCGGGCGCTGCTCGATCTTGCGGACGAGGCGTCGACTCCTGCTTCGGAAGCGCTGAGTCTTCGCGGGGCGGCGGCGGCGATCCAGTCGCTGCGGGGGAATGCCGAGGGCGATCGGGTTGCGGGTCTGGCGATCGAGGTCCGCGAGGGCTCGCTCGAGCCGGGCGCCGGTCGGCCTCGCAACTCCTTCGCGATCACGTTCCCCCAGGCGATCATGTGGGCGGTGCTCGGGTGCGCGGCGACGTTTGCAGTGAGTCTGGTCGGAGAGCGCGCAACCGGAACGCTGACACGCCTGCGCCTGATGCCGATCCGCTCGGCCCAGATCCTCGCGGGGAAGGGCTTGGCGTGTGCGTCGGTGTCGTTCTGCGTGTCGCTGGCGTTCGTCGGGCTCGGGCACGGGTTCTTCGGCGTGCGCCCGGTCTCATACCCGGTCCTGGTGCTGGCTCTGGTGGTCGTGAGCTTTGCGTTCGCGGGGTTGATGATGCTGCTCGCGGTGCTCGGGCGATCGAAGACCTCGCCCGGTCAGCTCGCGTGGGGTGTGATCCTCATCATGGCGATCACCGGGGGCGGGATGCTGCCGCTGTTCTTCATGCCGGACTGGCTGGTTGGGATCAGTCACTTCAGTCCGGTGAAGTGGGGGATATTCGCGATCGAGGCGGGTATCTGGCGAGAGGCGACACCGGGAGACCTGATGCTGTCGCTGGGCGTGCTCCTGACGATCGGGTGCGGCGGGTTTGTTGTGGGTGCGAAGGCTTTTGTGCTGAGCGAACGCTTCGCGAACGACTGACCCGGTTTTGGCTTCGCAATGATCGCAAAACAGGGTTGCACCCGCACGGGCCCCGGCGAGTGTTCGTTCACGCTGAAGCCGCGAGTCGCTGGCGCGCAGAATGAGGAACCTTTTACTCGGGCTTCACGGGGTGTCGGAGCCTCGTCCGTATCGTCAGGCTGATCAATGTCGGAGTGCCGAGAGCACTCCGGTTCAACCCCCGAGCGGGTGACGGCGTTGGAAGCGTTGTCCACCGCGTTCGGCTGAGCCACCAGCCATGCCAAACTCCGTGACCGACACCATCGACCAGATGTCCTCCGGCGAAATCCGGGTTCTGCAACTGCTGTCCAAGCGTCCTCTGGATGTCTGGCCGGCGGTGCTGATCGTCCGCGAGTTCCCGTTCACCCCCAATCACGACCTGACGCTCGTGGTCGGTTCGCTGATGGAGAAGGGGCTGGTCCTCGTGCAGAAGACCGCCGCCGCCGACCGCCATCTGGCGTCGTCCGGGCTGGCCCTGACGGCGGAGGGAGTTCGGGTTGGCTTTGCGCTCGCGCGTGAACGCCTCGCTCACCCCGACATCGGCGGCGACGTGGTCCGCCCGACACTCGTGCCCTCCGGCTCGGGCTGAATTCGATCGCCGACAGGGGTTCTTCGCAACGGCGCTGGCGATCGGCACGCGATGGCGCACGCAACATTGTGCCCGATACGGACCGAGCGAACCCAGCAGGATGTCTCCGGATCGCGATCGGCTTGCACGGGGTGCCAGCGCTCCGCCGGCATGCCGACCTCGAGACGGTTGGGGGGGAAGTGCAACCCGGTTCCGATGCACTTGAGCGCCGCTTCCTTTCGAGCCCAGATCTCGATGAAGAGCCCGCTGGTAGGGCGGAGGCTCCACTGGATCCGTTCGCTGCTCGTCAGTGCGTCACGGAGCAGCGTGTCGGTCGGCATCTCGCCGGTGTCGTGCTCCAGATCGAGGCCGGTCTGCTGGCCGGTCGACCACGCGATGCCGGACGCGCCGGTCGTCGCGCTACAGCTCCAGCGTGGGCCGTGATTCCCCTCGGCGTAGGGCTTGCCCAATGCTGTGCGCAGGATTCTGGGCGGGCTGCACGGTGAGACGAGTTCTGCCTGCATCCGGCGTGAGATTCGACGAGCTTCGTTGAGGTCCCAGTCGCCGCAACGAACGTCGAAGTGGATGTCGGTCGGGTTGAGCTGTCGGAAGATCATCATGCGACGGCATTCCCGTTTTGGAACGATGCGGCCGCTTCGGCGACCGCGCGCGATCCGCTGGTGAGCATTTCGAGATGGTCGACATCGACTCGTGTGACCCGAATCGGTTGCGAGCAGAAGGGTGCGAGTCCGTTGGTCGTGCGATATCGAAGGGGCCTGATGCTACGGGTCAACGGCGCGGATTGAACGAGACAAACGGGCGTGGAGACGACCGGCACTTGCCAGTCCCGCAGCGCGCGGTGAATGTGTTGCCAGAGCGGTCGTGTCTGCTGAGGGTCCGCGGCTCGTTGATTCGCGGCCGGGTCCGCGAGCGATCCGCGTTTCGTCAGACGGAGCTTCGCGCGCACCGTGTTCCAGAGCAGGCCGTTGCGAAGCTGCGCGTTGATCTTGGCTAGGATGAGCTGCGGTGACCGGCACAGGAAGGGCGGTGGGTAGGCGTCGATCAGGGTCGTTCGTCGCACATCGACGCCGCGCGTTGTGAGCTCGTTCGCGACACCAAGTGCGATCAAACCGCCGAGGGAGTACCCGATCAGTTCGATGGGACGGTCCGGATTCTGCTCGAGAGCGATGCTCGTTGCCCGTGTCATCAGGGAATCGGCGATCTCGGATACGGTGCTCGCGACGCTCAGTTCCCCGGCCATGCTGACGAGGTCGAAGCCGATCATCCGGTCGACATGCTCGACCTCGCGCGAGTAGTGCGTCCAGAAGGTGTGCAGGTCGATCGCTCGACCGGACGATCCCGGAAACCCGAGGACGGTTGTGCCGGGCGAGCGTCCGCGAGCTCGGAACTGCGAGTACGGTCGTTCCGGGTCATTGCGGGTCCAGTTGACGAGGTTCGCGAAGGTCGGCTTGATTAGGAACTCACCGACGTGCAGCTTCATGCCGGTGCGGTCGTGGATCGCGGCGGCGAGTCTCATCGCCTTGAGCGAGCTTCCCCCTTGCGCGAGAAAATCGACCGATGGGTCGGGCGGGCGGCCTACTTCCTGCTCCCAGAGCGAGCGGAGCACCTCAACCGTCCGGGGTTGGAGCTGATGCCCTGTGGTCTGCTCTCCCGGTTCGGCTTCGATCTGCGGTTCTGCGGTCGGAGTGGTGTCTGACGCGATCGAAGGCTTGTGGGCGCCTGATC
>JANSXG010000085.1 GCA_024743075.1 bacterium
CACACCGCGCTGCGCGGTGTCTCGCTGGAGGTCGGCGCCGCCACGACCACCGCGCTGATCGGCCCGTCCGGCTGCGGCAAGTCCACCCTGCTCCGGCTCATGATCGGCCTGATCGATCCCGACGAAGGACGCGTTGAGTTCGACGGCGAGGATCTGTCCAACGCGAATCTTGTCGGCATCCGCCGGCGCTTCGGCTACGCCATCCAGTCCGGTGGCCTCTTCCCTCACATGACCGCCAGGCGCAACGTCGAGATCCCCGCGATCCGCGCGGGCCGGTGTGGATCGCAACTTACCGAGCGCGTCACCGCTCTCGCGTCGATGGTCCACCTGCCGCAGGACGCGCTCGATCGCTACCCCGCCGAGCTCAGCGGCGGCCAGCGGCAACGCGTTGCGCTGATGCGAGCCCTCGTCCTCGACCCAGAGGTTCTCCTCCTTGACGAACCCCTCGGCGCGCTCGATCCGCTCATCCGTGCCGAACTCCAAACCGAACTCAAAGACCTGTTCGCCGAACTCGGCAAAACCGTCGTTCTCGTGACCCACGACCTCGCAGAAGCCGCGTACCTCGCCGGAGATGACATCGTGCTGCTCAGGCAGGGCCAGATCGAACAGCGAGGAACCTTCGCGTCCATCCGCGACGAACCGAAGTCCGAGTTCGTCAAGGCCTTCGTCGCCGCTCAGATGCAGCGAGTCGGCGCACTCACCGCGGGGGCAGTGTCGTGAAACGAGCCCTGCTGATCGTCCTCGTCATGGGCGTCGTGAGCGCCGGTCTGTTCGCGCAGAGCGAGGGGGACCGTCGCGTCGTCGTGGCGTCCAAGAAGTTCACCGAGTCCGTCATCCTCGGCGAACTCGTCACCCAGGTGCTCCGCGCCGAAGGCACCGAGGTCCGGCATCGACGCGAACTCGGCGGCTCACGCGTCCTCTTCAGCGGCCTCACGCGCGGCGATATCGACGCCTACCCGGAATACACCGGCACCCTCATGGGCGAACTGCTTGTCGACGAGAATCTTCGTACGCTCGACCATCTTCGTACCTCGCTCGAATCCCGCGCCATCCGCATGAGTGACCCGATCGGCTTCAACAACACCTACGCCGTCGGCGTCACCCGCGAAACCGCCGAGCGCCTCAATCTCGAGACCATCTCCGATCTCGCCGACCATCCCGAGATCCGCATGGGCTTCAGCAACGAGTTCATGGAACGCGCCGACGGCTGGCCCGGCCTGCGCGACGCCTACGGCCTCGAGAATCCCGCCCGCGGCATGGACCACGATCTCGCCTACCGAGGCCTGCAGTCCGGCGACATCGGCGCGATGGACCTCTACGCCACCGACGCCGAGATCGAGTACTACGACCTGGTCGTGCTCGAGGACGACCTCGGCTACTTCCCGCGCTACGACGCCGTGGTCCTCTGGCGAGCCGACCTCGAAGACCGGTTGCCGAGCGCTGGCGGCGCCATCCGTCTGCTCGAAGGCGCGATCGACGAGAGCGCCATGGCCGCGATGAACCGCCTCGCCAAGATCGGACCGACAAACGCAGACGGCGAGGACGGTCCCCGTGTCCCCGCGTCGCTCGTCGCGCAGGAGTTTCTCGAAGGCGAGTTCGACCTCCAGACAGAAGCATTCGTCGAAACCCGTCGCGCGGTGCTCGTTCGCACGACCATCGACCACCTCGAACTGGTCGCGTGGTCCATGGCCGGGGCGATCCTCTTCTCCATCCCGCTCGGCATCGTCGCCGCCAAGCAGAAAAAACTCGCGCAGCCCATTCTGTGGTGCGTCGGCATCCTGCAGACCATGCCCTCGCTGGCCCTGCTGGTGCTGCTGATCCCCGCCTTCGGCCTCTCGCCGCTCACCGCGATCGTCGCGCTGTTCCTCTACAGCCTGCTCCCGATCGTTCGCAACACATACTCCGGGCTGACCAACATCCCCGGCGACGTGACCGAATCCGCCATAGCCATCGGCCTCACCCCCTGGCAGCGCATGAAGGATGTCGAACTCCCCCTCGCCCTTCCGACGATCCTCGCGGGCATCAAGACCGCCGTAGTCATCAACGTCGGCACCGCCACCCTCGCCGCGCTCATCGGCGTCGGCGGTTACGGCCAGCCGATCCTCACCGGCATCCGGCTCGACGACTTCGGGCTGATCCTGCTCGGCGCCGGGCCCGCCGCGATCATGGCCATCGGCGCCCAGCTCCTCTTCGACGGCTTCGAACGCCTCGCCGTCTCACGAGGCCTGCGCCTTTAGTCGTCAGCCTGTTCCTTCCACGCCGCCAGCAGTTCCGCCTCGCGCTCGCGCGAAATCCCCGGCAGCTGACCGCCGAACGTGAACTCCGGGTCCTCCATGCCGCGCTCGACCATCGTTTCCTTCCAGCGATCGAGATACTCGTCGTCAAACCACGCGAGCGTGTCGCGGACCGTCTCATCCAGCGGGCGGGTCTTCAGCCCGGCCTTCGCCGCCTTCTCGAGGCTCCGGGTGTGGAAGCCCGCGCTGCCCTCCGCCGGCGGGATCCACACCGGCATCTGCGCCCACGGCGCGACACCGTTCTCGCCCAGAAAATCGCCGTCCACCCAGGTGAACGTGGCGTCACTCCCCGTCACCTTCTTGCAGGTATCAAGCATCTTCCCGGTCGTCATCCCCGCGCCGATCGGTCCGTTTACGTTGTAGATCCCCGTGTGCTGCTGTTCGATCGCGTGCACCATGAACGCCGCGAGATCGCGCACATCGATGAACTGCAGCGGGTGATCCCGCGCGCCCGGAGCCAGCACCTCGCCGCCCTCGCGCACCCGCGCCGGCCAGTAGGTGAATCGGTGCGTGAAGTCCCGGGGCCCGACCAGCAGACCCGGACGGTGCACCATCGTCTTGCCGGGGAAATGCTTCTCCGCCGCCGCTTCGCTCCGTGCCTTTACCGCGCCGTAGTACATCATGTTGTAGCGCGGCGTGGTAATCGTCTCCGCGACATCGTCCGGCATCGTCGCGACCGCATCGGTCTCGTCGAGCCCGGTCTGCGAGTTATCCGCGTACACCGAGAGCGAAGAGATGTAGGTGTAGTGGTCCGCCGCGTCTTTCAGCACCCGCGCGCTGTTCTCCACCCATGTGTGCACGCTCGCCGTGTCGATCACCGCGTCCCACCGCCGCCCGCCCGCGACCGCCTCCTCCAGCGGCTTCAGCCCCGGCCCTTCGTCCACGATGCGGTTGCCCTCAATAAACTCCAGATCAGGGAACATTTCATCACGATTGCCCCGGTTGAACAGCGTCACCTCGTGCCCGCGCTCGACCAGCATCCGCACCGCGTGCGGCCCCAGCATCCCGGTGCCACCCAGAAACAGGATCTTCATGCCCTTGGCCCTCCGTGCGGGTCGAACGAGCCGGCTCCCGAGCGCGACCGGCCCGGAAAACAGCGATGCGGCGCCGATCGCGCCGGCGGTGACGATGAACTCTCTGCGGGTCGGTTGCATGGGTACTCCTCCTATGCGGTATTCAGGGTGTAGTGGTTGCCATCGGCTGGGGTGCATCCGCGAGCGGCTTCGTCGTGGCCGGGTCCGGGGGCATACGGGCAATCGCATCGGGTGTCAGCTCCTCGCGCCGCCCGAGCCAGAACGACAGCAGCAGGGCACCCGCCGCCAGCGGCACCGCGACCCACGCCACCGTGACCCCCAGCGACGCGATGCCCCGGTCCGCGAGCGTCCCGACCGCGTCGCCGCCCCGGTACACAAACGTGTCGATGAAACTCTTGGCCTTGTACTTGTCCGCCCGGGGGACAACCGTGAACAGCGTCTCCCTCGCCGGCTTGCTCAGCGCGTGGTTCGATGCCCGTCGAGACGCTTCGAACACGGCGATCACCAGCAGCGACGGCACCGCCGCGAGCCCAACGAAGCCAATCACCGTCACCGCGGGAACGACGGCCAGCAGCGTGCCCACGCCGAGCAGACGCATCAGGCGCCCGGTAATGAACAGTTGCAGCACGATCGTCAGCATCTGGCCGCCGAGTTCGATCCCGGCGTACACCTGCACACGCGAATCGGTCTCCGTCGTCAACGCTTCAACGATCCGTGCCTTCTCGAAGTACAGGAACGTCGACAGCACGGTGAACAAGCCGACATAGACAGCGATGCCCATCAGGTATGGCGAGCGCGCGACATCACGGATGCCCTCCCAGCTCGCGCCGCCAATCCGAGGCGGCGGTTCGCCTTCATCCGCGTGTCCGATCATCGAGCGGCGTTCCGCCATGCGGTCGAGCGCGATCGCAATCGCACCGGCCATCGCGACACAAAGCATCGCGCAGCCGAACAGCCCGGTTGCGCCGAGGGTGTCCGCGAGCGCGAGCGACCACGCCGACCCGCAGATCGCCCCAGCCGTCCCGCCGACCCCGATGAACCCGAAAAGCCGCTTGCCCTGCTCGCGACGGAAGATGTCGGCCATGAACCCCCAGAACACCGTCACCGCGAACAGGTTGAACACGCTCAGCCAGACGTAAAACACCTGCCCGACCAGCGCCGAGCGGTCGTCGCCCCGCACCAGGAAGATCGCCAGAAACACGCCGATGCACAGCACCGCAAAGCCGTACACCAGCGGCACGAACACCCGCCGTTCCAGCCGAGACGCCACGAACCCGAACGCCAGATTCGCGATCACCATCACGCCCAGCGTGATCAGAAAGAGAACCTGCAGACTGTCCACCCCGTGCTCCAGCCCGAGCGCATCGCGCAGCGGACGCAGCATGAAGTAACCGAACAGCAGGCAGAAGAAGTACAGAGCGCTCAGCACCGCGGGGCCAAACTCACCCGGAGCGAAGTCCACGACGCGCTCGATGAAGCGCCGGATCAACGACCCCGCTCCATGCGGATCCACGCGACATTCTGTTCAAGGCACAAGCGCATCGACGCTTTCGTACTGCCTCGCGCGCGACCGGTTGCCGCTGAAGCACCGATACTCGCCAATTCGTTGGCACGATCAGGTGGTCCACGCGCATTTCAGCCGTTGAAGGATGATGCCCAGCCGAGGCTTTTCCGCCCCACCGTTGCCCAATCGCCGCTGAATTCAGTGTGCGCAATCAGCGACCGAACTAATCCGGGTGATTCAATCCTTGGGCGGACGCTGCAGATCGAATCGCCTGCTCAGCGTCGTCGAAATCGGCGGGTACGCCATCTCGAACCGTGACGCCTTGAAATCGCCGATGTCCTTCCCGATCCGCTCGGTCACAAAGTTCAGCAGCTTCGGGTACCACGGGATCTCCGGATGGATCGCGCCGGCCGCGCTCGACGGCAGCGCCACCGCCTCTTCAGACATCGGCAGTTGCTGGCGCTCGAACTCGCTCTCATCGTTGTTGTGCGGGTAGGTCAGCCGGTCCAGAAGCTGCGTCCGAGGCGGCAGGCCGACCCCGAGATCCTTGTGCACGAACATGTCGAACACCACCCGCTCCACCGGCGTCTGCAGCAGCACCATGAATCCCGCGGTGTCCGGCTGCGCCGAGTAGCGGTCGTAGATCTCCCGCAGCATCGAACCGAAGACGCAGGTGGTCACGCCCTTGTTCCCGACCGGACCCGCCGCGAGCTCGAACCGCTTGTAGTCACCGGAGCGATTCACCTCGATCTTCGGATCCGGCGGATCACAGAACGACTTCAGGAGCTGCAACTCGCCTTCGTTCACGCCCTCGGGCTCGAGCGGCTCCTTCTGAAACCGCGCCGCTTCGCCCGTTGCCCGGTGCACCGCCTCGTAGCTCAGAGGCCACGATCGCTGGCTCAGGCGCCGAAACCCGACGTAACCGGTGACATGCCCGGCATCGATCTTCGTCGGGTCACTCTCCGACGGATACACGAACACAGTCACGAAGCGGATGTCTGCCTGCACGCCCCACATCGAGCTCGCGCCCTCGTACAGCTTGCGCCGCGCCTTCTCCTGCTCTGACGAGCGACCGGCGCTGCTGTGGTTCGCCATCAGCATGGCCAGCGTCTTCCGGTCGCCGCTGCACAGGTCCACTGACCGCTCGTACGCCTCGACCGCCTCACTGGCCGCCATCAGCGACTCATTCGGCGCACCAAGCTCGCGGCAAGCTTCAATGAATGTCTTCATGCTCTGCCGCCCCGGCACATCGCTGACGACAGCGGGGGACTCCGGCGCCCGAACGATCCGCGTCAGACGCCAGGCCAGCCCGCGATTCAACCCGAGCAGGCGGGCAGATTCACGGGTTTTGGTTGGGTCGGCGCCGACACTCGCCAGCAGATCGGCCACCGCCGCACGCACATCGTGGAAGGAGGACAGCACCTCGGCAACCGACGCTGTCGGCTCCTGACGCTCTCCAGACGGCGTTTCAACATTTGGAAGAAGGCTCACGCCGAGAGGATAAGCCCGGTTGCGGGGACCGACAAGAACAATGACACGAAAAATGTCAAAATTGACACTTGACACGACGGCACCCCGAAGTACCTTTGCCATTGGCCGGTCGTTCGGGAGGTCCGAATCCGGCACGCGAACCAATGACCGTGAGGGAGAACCAAGACATGATCAGCAAGACCACCATCGTGATCGCCGCGCTCGGCGCCGCATCCTCCAGCGCTTTCGCCGGATACACCATCACCCAGCAGAACGCCGCCGCCCCGACCTACGGCACCACGCTCAACTTCGACGAGCCCGGCACACCCACCGGCATCGTCCCGAGCGACACGTGGGCGTCCCTCGGTCTGGTCGAAATGCAGGCCGGTGACTCGCAGCCGGTCGTCGACGATTTCTCCGGCCTCTACCCCTGGGTCAACGACGGCAACGCCTTCTACGGCAACTTCGGTGTCTTCATGACCTTCGACACCGACCTCACCGAGATGTCCATCCAGGTCTGGGATCCGTCCGGCGAACCGTCCTTCTTCGGCGGCGGTCTGAACGTCATCCTGCTCAACGACGGTGACCCCGTCTGGGACCTCGGGGCCCAGAACGGCGAAATCGCCGAACCGGCGTGGGGCGGCCTCGGTGACTCGTGGTTCAACATCACCACGACCGACGGCATGGTCTTCGACGAGGTCCGGATCCTCGGATTCGGCTTCACCCCGACCACCTTCGTCGACAACATCTCCTGGAACACCATCCCAACCCCCGGCACGCTCGCCGTCGTCGGCCTCGCCGGACTCGGCGCCGTCCGTCGCCGTCGCTGATCCGTCGCCACGCCCATGACAGTTCTGGACCGCCCGGCCGCCCAACCTCCTAGGGCGGCCGGCGGGTCCGTTTCTCGCTCCGCCCTCCATCACTCCGCACAGGCACTCACCGATGAAACGAATCACTCCGCTGACCATCCTCGCCGGCACCTGCATCGCCGCCCAGATCGCCCAGGCAACGCCGACCGTCGAGTTCCAGACCGACTCCATGCTCTTCAGCTGCGACAACATGTCGTCCGACGGACGCTACGTCTGCGGCAACGCGCGCGGTCTGAGCGGGTTCTTTCCCGAAGGCACCTTCATCTGGGACACCCAGACCGGAATCATCACGCTCCTGAACACCGCAGGGAAGGACGCCGTCGCCATCACAGAGGACGGGTCGACCGTCGTCGGTGACACGCTCGTCGAAGGCACTCCGGGCGACCCGAACTCGTGGGCGGAGGAGGCTTCATACTGGACCGAGTCCGCCGGTTTCTGGCAGAGCATCGGCTTCCTGCCGAACGCGATGCAGTGCCCGAGCCGCAGCAACGCCTACGACATCTCCGCCGACGGTTCCGTCATCGTCGGACTGTCATGGGACGGCTGCAGCGGACGCGGCTTCCGCTGGACCGAGGCGACCGGCATGCAGGAACTCGAGTCGCTCGCCAACGGCAGCAACCGCGCAAGCGTCGTGTCCGCCGACGGCAGCGTCATCGCCGGGTTCGCACAAGGCACATTCAACCGCACGCCGGCCGTCTGGGACGGAACCACGCTCCAGGGCACGCTCCTCGGACCGAACGGCGCCGACGCCGAAGGCGAAGTCCTCGGCATGAGCGACGACGGCTCCGTACTCCTCGGCACCGTGTACCTCGACGGCCCGGACTTCGCCTACGACGCCGTCAAGTGGGTCAACGGCCAGGTCGAGATGATCGGCAACGGCTCCCTGCTCTCCGGGTGGGGCGGCAACGCGCAGGACATCGCCGACGACGGGACCGTCATCGGCTTCGACTTCCTGCAAGGCAACCGCCGACCGTGGATCCAGCCTCAGGGCGAAGGGCCGCTTATGGAACTCAACGAGTGGGCGATCGCCCACGGCGCAGAGATCCCCGACGACTGGGAACTGATCGTCCCCAAGGCGATTTCCAACGACGGCACCACCATCGTCGGTTTCGGCTTCGAACCCACCGGCATCTTCGGTTGGCGCCTCGTCATCACCCCCGGCGACACGCCCTGTGACGGCGACGCCAACGGCGACCAGATGGTCGATCTCGCCGACCTCAACCTCGTCCTGGCCAACTTCGGCACCGCCTCCGAAGAGGGCGACCTCGATGACTCCGGCTCGGTCGATCTCGCCGACCTGAACCTCGTCCTCGCCAACTTCGGTAACTCCTGCGACGGCTGAGCACCGACTCGCGTCGCCACTCCTCCGAAACGCCGCCCGTGCAACACGGGCGGCGTTTTTACTGCGCCCCCGCCCGGAGGCCCTCTCAGGTGGTGGTCAAGCACCAGCCGCCCATCGCCGGCCGACGATCGGAGTACAATGTTGCTCGCCGGAACCCGAGTCCCGCCTTGACCAGCAGCAACGCCCTACACCCAAGACGCCGCACCATGCGCTCAAGCGCTCTCCTGTCGCGTGTCTTGCTCGCGATGCTCGTGCTCGTCTGGAGCCTGCACCCGACCTCGGTGCGAGCCGGCGCTGCTCCCTCCGATGCCGTCCCGACGCTGCAGTCGTCGTCGACCACGCCAGCGGTCCTCGTGAGCCGCATCGACGCAACGACACTCGTGACAGCCGAACGCCGCGCGACGCGCGCCGACGCCGACGACCCCTTCGGCTCCGGAGATCCCGGGGCGGCGCTGCAGGCACAGGCCGAAGCGCCCTGCCCGAACACGCGCTCCGCGTACAGCCCGCCGGCGCACCCGGCGGTCCTGCGCCTTCGGCGCAGCTCGCGCATGAGCGGCCGCGCACCCCCTCGCGCAACCCGCTCCGCCTGACGCCTCCGTCCCCATCCAACCGAGTCTCGCGAATCGCCCGAAGCGCCAGCGCGCTGCCCGGTCCGCGATCGCGATGTCATCACACGCACACCCGCGCCCACCCCGCGCGCCAAATCAAGACACATCCATGCACAAGCAACAGCCGTCGTACCGCATCGACCCCGCTCCGCAATCCGCCACCGACCTCCCCGCACCCGAGCCGCAGTCCGCGGCCGGGCCGACCGTGGACATCGACACCGACCAATACCAGACCGCAAAGGGCTGCCTCCAACTCTCGGCCCTGATCCTGCTCGCGCTCGTCGTCTGCACCGTCGTCGGTGTCGCGATCAACGCCTACATCAACGCGACAACCGGCGGCTGACCCGCCTCGTCGCGCGCCAGGACGGGTTTTGGAGCGGGCGGCCATGATTGCGACTGAATCTCAACGCGGCTATGATTGAACTCACCACCCGGAGACTTTCATGGTCAGCGCGTCCGACCCAACCCAGCCGCAGCCCGTCACGATCCCGTTGACGCAGCTCCAGCGCGGACGCAAGGGGCGCATCGCCCTCGCCGACGATGCCTCCCCCGATTCGGCCATGCTCCGGGCCATGGGCCTCAAGCCCCAGGCCGAAGTCCGCATCTGTCGCCTCGGCCAGCCCTGCATCGTCGCCGTCAAAAACCAGTGCGGCGGCGGCTGTCGCATCGGCCTCGACCGCTCCATCGCCGACCGCGTCATGGTCTGTCCGGCCGATTAAGAAATGAACGAAGCAGCGAAGCCGGAACTCGCGGGGCGCATCGCCCTCCTGGGCAATCCCAACGTCGGGAAGACCACCCTCTTCAACCGCCTCTCCGGCTCGCGACACAAAACCTCCAACTTCCCCGGCACCACCCAGGAAGCCGTCCTCGGGCGCATTACGGTCGACGGCGTTGAGCACCAGCTCGTCGACCTGCCGGGCATCTACGCGCTCAACCTCGACAGTTCCGAGTCCAGCGTCTGCCGCGCCGTCCTCAACGGCAACCTCGCGCCCGAAGGCGAAGCCCCAGCCAAGCCCGACACCCTCGTCGTCGTCGCCGACTCCACCAACCTCCTGCGCAACCTCGCCCTCGTCGCCGAAGCCGCACGCTTCAAACTGCCCACCGTCGTCGTCCTCAACATGGTCGACCTCGCCCGCCGACGCGGCATCCACGCCGACGAATCCCGCCTCTCCGAAATCCTCGGCTGCCCCGTCGTCGCCATGTCCGCCAAGTCCGGCGAGAACGTCGATTCCCTGTCCGGCGCCATCGCCAAGGCGACTGCGCCGACCGCAGCAGTGGGGGACTCCGAAGCCGACGCCGAGCGCTGGGCTGACGAGACCTACAGCGCCATCGCCGCCCCCGCGCCCGAAGACATCGACGACGACCACGACGCCCTCACCGACCGCCTCGACCGCGCCTTCACGCACCCCGTCCTCGGCATCATCGCCTTCGCCGCGATCATGACCGGCCTGTTCTGGGTCATCTTCTCCCTCGCCGCGTACCCCATGGACTGGATCGACGCGATCTTCGCCAGCCTCGGCGGCTGGGTCGAAGCCACCCTCCCCGAGGGCGCCGTGCGCGACCTGCTCGCCAACGGCGTCGTCGCCGGCATCGGCGGCACGGTCATCTTCCTCCCGCAGATCTGCCTGCTGTTCCTCCTCATCTCCCTGCTCGAGAGCACCGGCTACCTCGCGCGCGCCGCCTTCGTCATCGACCGCGTCATGCGCCCGTTCGGCCTCTCCGGTCACTCCTTCGTCCCGCTGCTCAGCTCCCACGCCTGCGCCCTGCCCGGCATCATGGCCTGTAGAGCCATCCCCGACCGGCGCGACCGCCTCGCGACCATACTCGTCGCGCCCTTCATGAGCTGCTCCGCCCGCATCCCCGTCTACGTCCTGCTCGTCGTCATCCTCTTCCCCGAGAGCCCGACCATGCAGGCCGTCGCCTTCGCCGGCTGCTACATCATCGGCGCACTCGCCGGCCTGCTCAGCGCGCTCATCGCCCGGCGCTCGTTCCTCAAGGGCAAGTCCTCCGGCATGGCCCTCGAGCTGCCGTCCTACCGCGCCGCGGACCTCGTCCTCTCGCTCAAGACCAGCGCCGAGCGCGGCTGGGTCTTCCTCAAGAAGGCCGGCACCGTCATCCTCGCCATCTCCATCCTCCTCTGGTGGCTCGGCGCCTACCCCAACGTCGGCCCCGCCCCCGAATCCGAAGCCCTGCGCACGCAGGCCGCCCAGGTCGAAACCGTCGACCCCGACCGCGCCGAACAGCTCACCGCCGAGGCCGACATTCTCGACGAGCGCTACGCCACCCAGCGCTCCTACCTCGGGCGCATCGGCTCGACTATTCAGCCCGTCTTCGCCCCCCTCGGCTACGACCGCCAGCTCACCATCGGCGTCATGGCCTCATTCGCCGCCCGCGAGGTCTTCGCCACCACCATGGCCGTGCAGGTCGCCGGCACCGACGAGATCGAAGACGAAGGCGTCCAGAACGCCATCGCCACCGCCCAGCGCGACGACGGCACCCCCGTCTTCACCACCGCCACCAGCTGGTCGCTGCTCATCTACTACATCCTCGCCATGCAGTGCCTGCCCACACTCGTCGTCACCGCACGCGAAGCCGGCGGCGCGAAGTGGGCCTTCCTCCAACTCGGCTGGATGTGCGGCACCGCCTACCTCAGCGCGATGATCGTCTACCAGACCCTCCGCGCCACAGGCCTCGGCTGATGCCGATGATCCCGTGGTCCGACTGGCAATTCTGGGTCGTCACCGCCCTCGCCCTCGGCGCCCTGTGGATCCTCATCCGCATGTTCCTGCCGAAGAAAAAGCCCAAGGGCACACGCACAACCCTGACGGTTTCGGCGAAGGGGCGAAAGAGCGGATGACGGATCGCGCGCGTCGCCGCCCGTCCGTCATCGGTTTGCGTGCCAGCATCGACGTGTCGATCTTCAATGTTGGCGCCTTCACCGGCGACCGGCATGAAGGGTACGCGCAAGCGTTCATTGAAATCTGCGACACGGAGTCAGATACCGCTGATCCAGCGGAGACGCACGGCCAACTATGCTAGTGCCATGAACAGCGAGCGGGACAAGTCGGCAGAAAGGTACCGTGGGAAAATCCGTGAGTTGATCCGTCGGGTGCGCAAGCGGGAAGCAACGCAGTTCGAGTGCGAGTTGCTGATGGTCAGCATGCGGGATCAAATCGAGAAAAGTAGCGTGATTAAGCTCATGTTCCACGCGTGCGCACATCCGGAAGGTCTAGGCAGTCCGGCAAAGGACGTGGATTACATTTATGACGCGGCAGCAGTCGCTGTGTACCACTGGTGCGGAATAGCGGACAATCTGCATCAACTGAACGAAAAATTTGGCAACTACGCGAAGAGGAAGTTCGATCAGAAGCACAGCAGGAACACGTTTGAGAGTTACTACCAATTCTGTAAGGGCGAACAATCCTGGAAGATCAAGGAAGGTCGCGATATTCCCAAAGATCAGATGGACAATCTGTTCGCCAGTTATCGTGCCCAGCCGATCACGCGAGTCGATGTGGCAGAGGTTCTCTGCGATGTCTTGGCTACACACAGATTATTGACTGCCGAGATCGAAGGCGACCTGCTGACGATAGCTGCGGATCTGGTTAGGTCTCTCCTCGCCTGTCTTCACGGGCATACGCTCTACGTTCCATTCGGATACACGCTTCCGTTCGAGATACACGAGGTCCGGGGATCTACGCACGCGATGCTCGCAATCCAAGGTCCGTCGGGCGTGCATAAGTTCTCATGCCTTAAGATCGACGAGGGTATAGAAGGACCGCTCAATCAAAAGAGCAGTTGGGTGCGCGAGATACCAGCGTCCTGCGAACTGCGGGCCGAGAGGCGGCCGGGACAACCTCTCGTGTTGGTGTCGCGCGAACGCTGACCAGTACCGCAGCAGTTGCATCTCTCTACGTAAAGCGAAGCCCGCCCCCACACCCACACCCCACACCAAATCCGCCAAGCACCGCGTTCAGATCTGCAAGATCTACGGCCCCAATGCCCGTCACCGCCTCCGACGTCCCTTTCGCCGCTTGGCCGGACCAGCAGTCCAGCCCTCGCCAACCCGCGGCCGGACTCGGAACGACGGATAAATCGTTCCCAAAAGCCACTTCAGGATCCCTACGCAGATCGCGATCGGGACCGCGGGCATCAGATACCACACCAGACCGGACACGCTATCGCTCGCGGCCCCCATCGAGATGAGAATCATCGACACCGTCCAGCACGCGAGGATCAGCGAGATGCCGTAGAAGGTCCACACCAGGAACGACTGGATCCACGCCAGTCGGTCGCTCACCAACATTGTGGCGTCGATCAGGTCTCGCAGATCAGCAGGGTGCATAGGGTGCGCTGCCGATTGGGTCGCATCGGCGTGCTCGTGCGCCCGCTGCTCATCAGCGCCGGCCCCAAACTCCCGCTCGATCACCTCCGACGGGTCGTACCCCAGATACGAAACCCGGTCGAACGGCGAGCCGGAAGCCTCCGGCGTGCCATCTTCGCGTTTAGCGCGTCCGACGAAGACGTCTTCATCCTCGCTCACGATCGCCTCGGCATCCGCTGCCGAAATCGCCTCAACCCTTCGCTGCGATTCGGCCCCGGTCTGCCGATGAACCACCGTTACGCTGTAGGTGTGTCTTTGCACCACGTGGTACCTCCTCACGCCCACCAACATATCGGGACCCGAAACCTCGGTCATCCGTCGGTTCCCATGTCCTCCGCAAAGAGCCGCGCCATCCCCTCACCCACACCCCACCCCAAACGCCCCAAGCACCGCGTTCAGATCCGCAAGATCAACTTCCCCATCCCCCGTCGCATCACCGTCCCCGGTCGTCTGCCCGAAGTTCGCCAGCACCAAGTTCAGGTCCGCCAGATCCACGATCCCGTCGCCCGTCACATCCGCCGGGCACGACGCGCTCGGCACGAACGCGATGCCGACGATCTGCTCCGGTGAGTCGTACGCGCCGATGAAGTCGTAGCTGTCGCCGACCAGCTCGACGAGCTCGCCGCTGGAGCCGATGAACCGCGTGATGAAGATCTGACCCGTCGCCGGGTGCGAAGCCGAGTCGCCCATCGTCCCGTCGATCGGCGGCGAGGCGAGGTCGGTGATCACCGGCGTCGTGAAAATGTCCTCCACGCTCGCCACCCGTGCCAGCCCGTCGTTCGCGTTGTAGTCGTTGACGATCAGGTACCCGTTGACGAAGTCCCAGAAGCATCCGTCGTTGTCGCCGAGCCCCAGGGGGTCGCTGGTCTGAACGACCACGCCATCGGGCCCGACCTGCGCGAGCTTGTCCTCGAGAAAGGTGTTGGAAGGCCCGAAGGTCACGACGAACCCGCCGGACCCGCCGAGGTACCCGATGCCGCCGGTCTTGAGCTGACCGGCGGGCAGGCCGGTGATCGGGAACGGCCCTTCGACCGCAGTGGTCACCGGGTCGATGAGCAGCAGGTCGCCGGGTTCGTTCGTGCCGAGGATGATGCCGAGTTTGCCCGATGCAGGTTCATACGCCAGCGGCCCGCCGAGCGAACCGACGGGTCGGTCGAGCAGCAGGGTGGTCGAGCCGGTTTCGGTATCGATCCGGTAGAGATCGCCGACCGCGTCGATGCCTATCAGGTCGTACTCGACCGGCAGCGCCCCTCGATCCGCGCCCGATGCGATCCCCGAAGCGCCCAACACCATCGCGGCGCACCACAACCCGCTGTTTATGCAAAATTTCACGGTTCTCTCCTCCACGACGGCCCGGATCGGCCGCTCCCACCCACCCTAGCGGGCGACGCCGCGTCCACAAAGACAAATCTCCCAGATACCAAAAATATACCGAACAGAAGCCTTGACCCAAACAAAATCCGTGCGCATCATGGGGCCGTGAGCA
>JANSXG010000162.1 GCA_024743075.1 bacterium
GCGCGTTCACGCTGATGATCACGCCGGGGATGTAAGAAAGCAGGTCCGTGATCTTGTCACGCGCCTGACGCTCGAATGACGCGGCAGCTTCTGCGTAGCTCGCGATGCTGAACTCGTTCTCGGTGGACGCCCGCATCTGACGATTGGTGCGCCCGTCGATCACCCGAACGTTCTCAACAAGCAGACCCGCCGTCGAACTCGCGACCAGGTGGGCGATCGAATCCACGGTGTCCTGACTCAGACCATCCCGCCCGATGACCACGACCGAAGCGGTCGGCGTGCGGTCCACAACGCCGATGCCGCGGCGCTTCGGGACGTCGAGGAACACCTGCGCTTTGCTGACGCCGTTCATCGCCGCGATCGAACGGGCCAGCTCGTTCTGGCGCGCGATCGTGGCGAGTTGCTCGTTCTGCTGGTAGTTCTGCGTCCAGCTCTGCTTCTCGACGAGGTTGTCGAAGTAGATCCGATTATCGGCCGGAGCATTCCCGGTTTCGATCAACGAAGCGAAAACCCGGCGCTGCGCCGACGCGGGCACCATGACCTTGCCCTCGATCTCCCGATACTCCTGCCCCGTCGCCTGCAGGTGGGAGACAATCGTCCGGAGTTCCTGGGGTGTCGCGCCGGGCGCGACCTCCTGATAGTCAGTCGTTGACGCGTACTGCTGTACCACGAACAGCGTCATCAGCATGACGACGACCAGCGACGCGATCAGCAGCTTCTGGCTGACCGTCAGCATCGCCAGGTACTTCTGAATAGTCGCCTGTGCGCGCCTGAACTGTTCCATCGATCGGCCTCCGTGCCCTCATCCGGTCGTCCTCCGGACGACACATCGCACGCGGAACCCTTCGCGTGCTGATGATGGTTTTCGGACGAAGCGCATCATCCGCTTGAACCGCGAGCACACTTTGCCGTCACGCGCAGGAACTGCGCAGGCGGGACTCGCGGTCCGGATCAGACGCGGATCTGCTGGAGCTCGGAGTACGCGTCCATCAGTTTGTTGCGCACCTGCTGGAGCATGCGGAACGCGGTGTCGGCCTTCTGGGTCGCCATGAGCACGGTCTCAAGATCGTCCCGCTTGCCCGTGTTCAAATCCTCGATGGCCTTCGTCGCATCGTTCTGCAGGCTGTTGACCTTCTGGAGGTTCTGCATGAGCAGGTCCTTGAACGACTCACCTTGCGCGTTGACCGCGCCCGGGGCGGGCTGGACCGGCTTGATGCCGCCACCGCCCTGCGCCGCTTGCGAACCGATGAGCCCGAGTGGATCCGTCATGATTCCGCTCCCTGGAATTCGACCCAAGCGCAACTGTTGCGCTGGGCACCGGCCCTAGGGCCGATCAGGACAGCAACCGCAACGCCTGTGCCACGATCGCCTTCGTCGCCTCCGCCGCCGCGATGTTCGCCTCGTACGCACGCTGCGCATCGAGGCCGTCGACCATCTCCGTCGCCGGATCGATGTTCGGATAGTACACGTACCCCGCGTCCGGCGTACCCGGCGGCTGGGCGTACGGGCTGGTTGGCTCCCATCGCTTCGACAACTCGGACTGGTCCAACTCGATCGACGACACATGCACGCCCTGATCCCGACCGGCCCGGCTCGACGCGCTGGGGTTCCCCGCTTCGAAGACCGTGAACCGGCGGCGGTACGGGCTGTAGTTGCCGTCGGCATCGAGGATGGCGTCGCGGTTGGCGATGTTCGCCGCGATCGTGTTCAGACGCGTCCGCTGGGCGATCAGCCCGCTGACCGAGACATCAAGGTTGCCGTACATGCTTCGCCTCCATCGTCTCTATCACACGCGTTCAGAGATCGCGCTCTGCAGGAGTTGCATTCGCGTCCGGAATAGGTCGGTCGCCACCCGGAACGAGGCCACGGTCTCGGCCAGGTCCGCCATGCTTCGCTCAAGGTCGCGATCGTTGCGATCGTGGAACAGGATGTTGCCGCTCGGCGTGCCGGGATTCACCTCCAGCCGGATCTGACCGGAAGCATCCCGAACCGACCTCACCTCGCGCGAATCACGGATGTCGAGGTCGCCGCGATTCCCGCCGAACCGCTGGCGCCGGCTGTCCACCGCCTCGGCAAGCCGATCCTGAAACGTCCGAATGTCGAGCGTTCTCTGCTGAAAATTCGGAGTCGAGATGTTCGCGATGTTGTGAACCAGCACATCCTGCCGGCGCGCAGCGAACTGGGCCGCGGCCTCGAGGACCGGCGTGGAGTCCGAATTGACCAGGCCGTCAATGAACACAGTGCTGCTCCCGAGCCATGGCCCGCATCAGAGCGATGCGGACACCAACTCCATTTCCTTCCACTTCTTCAGCTTCAGGCCGAGGGTCCGAACGCCGATGCCCAAGGCCCGAGCCGTCTTCTGACGGTGCCCACCGAATCGCCGCAGCGTCTCCACGATCACCTCACGCTCGATGTCCGCCAGCGGTCGCGGCTCAATCATCGACGCAACCGCGGTGCCATTCGAGCGTTCCGGCTCCATCGCACCGTTCTCCTCGGGGGACGCCTTCGGACGCGCCTTCATCGCGCGCCCCGGGGCGTTCGGGCCGGTCAGCCACAGTCGGATCAGTTCGGGCGTGATCTCGTCGCCAGCCGACAGCACAACCGCCCGCTCGCAGAGATTCTGGAGCTCGCGCACATTGCCCGGCCACGGGTATGCGACAAGCAGTTCCATCGCTTCCTCAGAGATCTTTTTCTCCGGCCGCCCCTCGCGAGCACAAGTCATCCGCACGAAGTGCGGCGCGAGCATGCGGACATCCTCCCGGCGCTCGTTGAGTGACGGGAGCGGCACGGGAAGCACGTTCAACCGGTAGAAGAGGTCTTGCCGAAAGCCGCCTGAGGCGACTTCTTCGCCGAGGTGACGATTGGTCGTCGCGATCACGCGCACATCCACGCCGATCGTCGTCGAGGACCCGACCCGCTCGAACGCCTGTTCCTGGAGCACACGCAGCAGCTTCGCCTGGATCTGGGGCTTGATTTCGCTGATCTCGTCGAGAAGCAGCGTGCCACCGTGGGCGAGTTCGAACCGGCCCTTCCGCAGCGACTCCGCCCCGGTGAAGGCTCCGCGCTCATGCCCGAACAGTTCGGACTCCAACAGCGACTCGCTCATTGCGGCACAGTTGACCGCGAGGAACGGCGCATCGCGACGCGGGCTCATCTCATGGATCGCCCGCGCGACAACTTCCTTGCCGGTACCGGACTCGCCGGAGATCAGCACCGTGCCGTGACTCTCCGCGACGGCCGTGAGATTGGCCTTGAGCTCGCGCATCACCTCGGTCTCACCGATGACGCGCTTGATGCCAGTGAATCCCGAAGCATCCGCCCCTCTGGACGGAGCGGGCGACTGCCCGGACGAGGCCTTGAGCACCTGGTTCTCGCGCTTGAGTTCGCGATGCTCGATCGCCCGCTTCACCGCGATGACCAGCTCGTCGCCTTCGAACGGCTTGGTGATGTAGTCAAACGCACCGCTCTTGATCGCCCGAACCGCGGTATCGACGGTCCCGAAGGCCGTCATCAGCACCATGGGCAGGTCGTCGTCGATCTCGCGGACCTTCTCGATCAGCTCGACGCCCGACATCCCCGGCATCTTGAGGTCCGTCACCATGGCGTCGGGGCGACGCTTGGCCACAATCGCCAAAGCCCCCTCGCCGTCACACGCCGAAAGAATGGTGAAGCCCGCCCGCTGAAGGGTGAAACCGACGCTGTCGCGCAAGGACTCTTTGTCGTCTACCACAAGTACAGTTGCCATCGCCGATCAGGCCTCCGAAGTCATCACGAGTGACCGAACAGTTTGTTGGGGTGATTCGTCACCGGCGTGCTCGACCGAGACACACAGCGGCACGCGGAGCTCAACAAGAGCCCCGGCATTCTCGTTCGAGGCGATCACGACGCTCCCGTCGTGGGCATCCAGGATCCGATGCACGATCGCGAGCCCGAGCCCGGTGCCGGTCTCGCGCGTCGTAAAAAACGGGTTGAACACGCGATCGCGAACCTCCGTCGGAAACCCGGGACCGCTGTCCGCCACGCAGAACGCCAATTCCGGACGCGAGGCACCGTCGGGAGTCCGCCCGCGGCGCTCCTGCACCGATACCTCGACCCGGCGCGCGCCGTCCGGCACATCCGCCGAAGCCTCGCACCCGTTGCGCACCACGTTCAGGATCGCCTGCTGCAGAAGCCCGCGATCGCACGACACTTGCGTTCCCGGCGAAGCGACAACCGTCAGATCCACGCCGACCGAGCGGGCGTAGCCCGAAGCCACTTCCGCCACATCGCGCAGCAGCGCATCCACTTCGATCACATCGCTCTGAACACGCAGATCCCGAGCGAAGTTCAGCACATCCCCCACCACGGCGTTCAGACGATCGACCGAGCGTACGATCTTGCCAGCCAGCCCCTGCTCCTCCGGCCGGTCCGATAGGTCGGACACCAGCGCTTCCCCGAACAGGCGGATCGAGACCAGCGGGTTCCGCACTTCATGGGCGATGCCGGCCGCCATCTCACCGAGGGCCGCCAGTTCCTTCGCCCGACGCAGCTGCCCGCGCGTATCAGTCAATTCTTGCTGGAGCCGCGCCACCTCACCCCGCAACTGCTCGTGCGTTGACTGCAGTCGGGCCGTCACCTCATTGAACGCGCCGACCAGTTCGGCGAGATCAGTCGGCGAGAGCCCCGGGGTCGCATCAACTTGAGCCGGCGCGATCGATGACACGGATCAGCCCTGCCGATCCTGGAACCGCGGCCCCGATTGCTGATTGGCATTCCGGCCGTACGCGGCCGCGGCGTTCTTCTGACGCACCGCGCTGCCGAGCTCTTCCGCGACCTTGCCCTTCTGGGCTTCAAGCTTCACGCGGTCGGATTCGTCACGCTTCGTGATTCGGTCGACCAGTTCATCCAGCCGGGCGAGCTTGCCTCGCAGATTCTCTCGCTGCGACTCATCCAGCGCTTCGGCGAGCGAATCCCACTTCGAAACGAAGGGCTCAAGCAGCCCGTTGACCTCGGTCACCTGCTCGACCACGCCTTGACGCTGGGCCAGAACATCGAGCAGCAACTCGGTCTCGCCGCTCTCTACGCACTCGGACTGGTGCAGCGAGAGTTCGTCGAGTTGCTGGTAGAGCCGGCACTGCTCGTCGAGCACCCGGGCGAGTCGCGGGGCCCACACGCTCGGCTGCTCGTGCGTCGACGGCGCATCCGCACGCAACGACGCTTGATTCCCAGTGGATTGACCGGTCATCCTGACCCTTTCGGCGCAACGCCCGCCCCCGATCCTCAGGGGCACGAACAGGCTCTCATCAGGCGATTCCTCCGCCCGATGCTTTCAGTTCGGCAAGAATTGCCTCAGGGGTCCAGAATTATCGGGCCGATTCTGCCGAACTGAGCTGATCGAGCCGAATGCTCGTGTCCAGCCAGTTTTCCCAGTGCGAGCGAGACATTGGCACCTCACCTCGCTCAAACGCTTCCCCGGGCAGTTCCGCCAGGCGCGAACGGGCACGTTCCTGAGCGGTTCGCGCTTCCTGCCAGCGACCCATCGCCGCGTGACAGTTCACGATCTGCACCATCGCGACAAGCGACGACGGGTCGTCCGGGTAACGCTGCGCCGCCGCGGCGTAGTGACGGATCGCCTCGGTGTAGTACCGTTCGCTGAGGAACGGGTCGTTCTCGTGGTGCCGGGCAAGGTCGAATGCACAGTCGCCCCGATACAACATCGCATTCCGCAGGCGGACCCGGTCCAACTCGGACCGGCGCGAAGGATCGCCGGAGTCGACGATCCCCTGAACCGTGTCGTACAGTTCGAGTGCCTCGGTGAGCCGCTCCTGTTTCAGGCTATGAAGCCGGTCGGTTTCCGACTGCGGCATGCGAACCTGCAGGGCATCGGCGATCTCCGCTGCCGACAGCCGGCTCGCGTCCGCCAAAGCGAAAAGCACACGCAGGTCCTGCCCGAGACGCGGCTCGAGATCGATCGCGGCCGTCAACTGCTCGATCGCCTCTTCGTGACGCCCCGATCGACGGTACAGCAGACCAAGTTCGATCAGCGCTTCGCGATACTCCGGGGCATCCGGCGCGAGAATCCGGCCGTCGACCACGGCGCGGAGGCGTTGCTCGGACCGTTCGGCGGCCTTCTCGCCTCCCTGGAGCATGTAGCACTGGGCCAGCGGCACATAACTGGAGTAGGCCAGCTCGGAAGTGGCGTGGTTGGCCAGGATGTCTTCGTACAGCTCGATCGCCGAGTCGTACTCCCCGCGCGCCTGGTAGGTCCTCGCCAGCCGGAACTTGGCCTCGACCCAGCGCGGATCGCCGCTGGTACGCGTCTGGACGTACTCCGCAAACGTCGACCTCGCCCGGTCCTGATCACCCGCGAGATCGAACGCGCACGCCGCTTCCCACAGCGAAAGCGCCGACGCTTCGGCGTCGATCAGCGTCGTCATTCGCGCGTGTCGCCGGAACTCCATCGCGGCCCGGTAGTAGTTCGACCGTGCCTGCTCGAGCGTCACCGGATCAACCGTGCTGAAATCCGGAAGCCCATCGATCGTCATCTCAACGCCTTCAAGCAGGCTGCCCGCGAGCTTCAGGTGTGCGTACGCGATCCGCTCTACAGCGCTCGGCGGCGGCTCCGTCCCGTGCAGCCGCTCGATCCTCGCCGCGCACCGCAGCGCGTTCGCGAAATCGCCTTCCGTATCCAGCCGCGAGAAATGCTGCTCGATCGACTCCTCGACCTGGGCCGGCGAGACCGTCGAATTCAGGGGGTCCCGGAGAACCAGTTCGATCGCGCGATCGTACGCGCCGAAAGCGGCATCGAGCCTCGACTGCACCGCCTCGACCTCCGCGAGCCCGAGATATGCCTCCGCCGCGACGCTCGGCTGCGGGAATCGCTCGGCCGCCCCGGCGAACCTGTCCCGCGCGACATCGACTTCCCCGTTCACCTGCGCGATCCGGCCGAGAGCAACCTCGGCCTCCCC
>JANSXG010000265.1 GCA_024743075.1 bacterium
CGCGTCGTGCAGTACCTCGATGGTCGGCTTGTCGGGCTTCGACCAGATCTTCTCGAGACTCGCCCCGGTGATGCCCAGTCCCAGCTTGCCCAGCCGGGCCTTGTCGGCAAAGGTCGAGATCGGGCTGAGGAACCCCTTCGCGGCCTCGATCGGGTGACGCCACGGGTCGGCGACGGTGTGGAACTCGCCGGCGTAGAAGACCTGTGCGCCGGCGAAGAACGGCTGGAGGTCGAGCGCGTCGTAGTCGAGCACGGCGCGGCATTCGGGGTAGGAGTCGAGCAGCACCTGGAAGCCGCGGTCGAGCCGGAAGCCGTCGACCGTGTCCGTGCGGACGCGGCCACCGACGCCGTCGGACGCTTCGAGCACGATGACCTCACGACCGGCGTCGTGCAGGTGGAGCGCGCAGGTCAGGCCGGTGATGCCGGCGCCAACCACGATGAACGGGCTGTTTGCGGAACTACTCGCGTTCATGAAACCGGATTGGAGCATGGAGCGGGCGGGCGTGCCAGTCCGAGCGTCACGCGGACGCCAGTTCGCAGTAGTCCGGGCGGTCCGCGGCGGTCTTGTGACGGAAGGCTCGCTCGATCCGGCCGTTCTTCAGGAGGAAAACGCCGGGCATCTGGAAGCCGTCGCCGACGAGTTTGCCCACCATGTGCAGGCCGAAGACCGTTGCAAGGAACCCGCGCCACCAGACCTTCAGCCCGAAGAGTTCGCGGAGCGAGCCGCGCCGCAGTTCGAAGGCCTTGTAGAGATGCTGGTCCGGGTCGGCGATTCGATGGACATCGCCGACGCCGTACTTGCTGAAGAACCGCTCCGCGACCTCCGGCTTCTCGCTTCCGGCTTTGTCGGTCTGCGGCATGTACACGAAACAGATCTGCGTGCCGTCGGCCTCGATCTTTGTGCGCTGTTTCGCGATATCGGCGACCGCCTCGCGGCAGAAGGTGCAGCCGAGGTGACGCAGGAACACGACGAGCACCGGCGACCGTTCGGACAGTTCCTTGAGGGATTCGCCGCTCTGAGTGGAGGCGTTCGCGATGGCGTCCGCAAAGTTTGGAGTTGTTGTGGATCGGTCGCTCATGATCGGGTTCCGTCCCAGCGGGAGTGGCGGTACGCGCCGAACAGGATGAGTGAGAAGGGGATCCACCAGAGCAGGTCGTTGGTGAGGATCGTGAAGCCGAAGGAGATCGGAAACACTTCCCGGATGAACACCGCGTCGATGAAGCCTATCGGTCCGAGGATCTTACCGAGCAGTCCCGCGGCGACGATCGGCCAGTGTCGAAACGGATCGCGGGCCGCGACCGCGTAGGCCAGTCCGTAGACGCCAACGATCATGCCGACACACTGCCAGATCGGGATGAGCAGCGCGTACGACGAGTCGTCGGCCATCGCGCCGGTGTCGACACCGAGCACTCGGAAGGTCCACTCCGGCGCGAGGACGACCACGGCGCCCCAGACGACGTTGTAGATCGCCGCGCCCCAGAGCCACAGGCTCATCCAGCGCGGCGAGGTTCTTGGTGGGGGTTCTCGAGTCATGAGAAGGAATTATGGCGGGCCGCCCCACGAAGTCGTCGGATTTACCCGCGAACAAGGGTAAACCGGGAGCAAAAACGAAAACGCGACCCGTGAGGGTCGCGCTCGAAAGCTGGGGATCTGAGATTTGAACTCAGACTAACTGAACCAGAATCAGCCGTGCTACCGTTACACCAATCCCCACTCGGGATGCGGGATTCGTCCGAGGCCTCGACGATTCCGCGATTGGAAAGTGTACCCGCGAGTGCTGCGTATCGGCAAGAGCAGCACAACGGTTTCGGGCGTCGGTGGTTCAGAATCGAGGGCTGGGATTGAGATCGCCGCGGAATCCTTCGGGTCGCGGGCGCATAGGGCGAGCCCGACCGGGCTTGGCCTGCTCGGGGCTCTCCGGAGCGGCCTGGCGGGGCGACTCGTCGGTGTTCAGCCGACGCTGGCGGGCATCAGTGATGGACCGATCGAGCTTGCGGAGGATGTTCTTGACCTGATCGAAGGTTTCCGGGGAGGTGCCCATGTCGGTCTTCTTCCTTGAATAAAGGGAAAATCGCCCATTCCTTGGACGAGAGTGGTTGACTGAAGAGGGCTATCGGGTGCGCAAGGAGTGCGCAAATCCCATAACCGAGAAGGGGCGTTGCTCGGCTGAAACCTGTAGGGGTTGTGCGGATTGGCGTGGAATTGCGTGCGGGGTACACTCGCCGCGTCCGGTTGAACGCTTTACCCGCTGCCTCCCCCTC
>JANSXG010000227.1 GCA_024743075.1 bacterium
GATCGAGTTGGCCAGCCGTGTGCCGAGCCCCGCGCCGGTGATCTGCAACCGCCACGCCGACTTCAGCCCGGTCCCGGCCTCGCGCATGGCGGCGGTCACCGCGCGCTCCCCGGCCGCAACCTCCGCCGCCATCATCGCGACGATGTCGGGATCGATGTCGAGCTTCAGTTTCACGCCGGCCTCAGATCGATGGTCCAGACCAGCCGCTCGCGGTCGCGGGCGGGTTCGCCCTGGATCAGGAAAGCGTCGCCGTCGATCTCGATCCGGTCGCCGGGACGCGGGGTCGCCACCTCGGCGACGCGCAGGTCGATCCCGGTGGTCTCGGACCAGAGCCGCGCATCGCCGAAGTCGGTGATAGCGTCTGCGCGCCGGGCGACGGCACGCACCAGGACGGGCGCGCCGCCGTCGGCGATGTAGACCGCATCCCGGCCGATGTTCGGATCGGCGAAGAGCGCGCCGACGGCGGCGGCGAAAGCGCTCATCAGAACGCGCCGTTCAACCGCACTCGGCCGATGGTATCACCAGCCCCGCCCGCAACTGCCTCGGTGGCGACACCGATCAGCGTGTTCGAGGTCGCCACGTTGGTGCAGCGCTTGTTGGTGTCATCCCAATAGACCTTGGCGCCGACGGTCCAGGCTTGCGAGCCGATCTTGGTGATGTCGAAGACGCCGGCGAGCGTCGCCTCGACGGGCTCGCCGAGGGCGGCGGTGCCTGACGCCACGCCGAAGATGGAGCCGACGAGCAGGCCATCGCCGGAGGTGACGGCGTAGGGGGCGGTCAGGGTGATGGTGTTGCCGGGCTGGACGTAGTTTTTCATGGACGTGATCCTCGTGGAAAGACGAAGGGCGGCCCGATTGGACCGCCCGCATGTCAGGGTTCAGCATGGGGTGCGGGTTACGCGCCCGGGTTCTTGTAGAGGCCGCGCCAGTCGATGGCCTTGGCGCCGAAGTCGAGGCGGCACTTGATCTCGACGCCGTCCACGTCGAAGCCGTTGCGCGTTTCGATGTAGGCGCCCTGCTGACCCTCGAGATAGGCGTACTCGATGGTGTCGATCTGGTTCGGGCTGGCCGCCAGATACCACGCCGTCTCGCTGGCGGCGTCGAGCCGGGGCTCGCTGATTGGCGCCAGCGTCCGGATCGACTGCGGCACCACGCTGGACGTCGCGGCGGGCACGAGGTTCTGCGCGACCAGCTGCTCGGCCTTCAGCTCCAGCGAGGCGGGCACGATCAGGAAGGCGGGCCGGACGTTCAGCACCGTCTTCTTGTCGAGCCCGGTCTGCTTGGCCATGGCGGCACGGGCCGCGCCGACGCTGCTCACGTCGAGCGCCGCGCCGGTTCCCGCGAGGTTCTTGTGGGTGGTGTGGAACAGCGCGTTGCCGTCGGCCATCGCCGGGTTGGCGGTGATGATCCCCCAGACCACGTCCGACTCCAGCTGAGCGATGGAGTTTCCGTACATCGCCGGGATGCGGGTGAAGGCGTCGAGATCGTCGTTGATCAGCGTCTGGCGGGTGATGGCGACCACCCGGCCATAGGTCTTGACCTTGTAGCTCTCCTTGCTCTCCCCCAGCGTCCCGCGCTTGAACTCGCCGCTTTCGTCGACTTCAAGCAGCTGCGGGGCTTCGCCCAGCTGCACCCGGTGCATGGCCTGGAAGTCGGTGGCCAGCACCTGGCGGCAGAACAGCATGAAGGTGCGGGGATAGACCTCGTAGGCCTGCCGCAGGGTCTTGTTGGTCACGGCGGACAGGATTTCGGGGAAGTCCGAGGTCGAGTGCAGCGCGCGCGTCGCCACCTCGTCGTGCGACAGGCCGCGCGTGTTGACCCCGGCGTTGCCGAGGCTTTCGCGGGCAAGCTCCAGAAGGGTCATGCCGCGATACTGCCGGGCGGCGTCCTCCAGCTGGAACAGCGTCGGGCTGTAGCGATGCAGCAGCGCGTTCGCCACCGCGTCGCGGCGGGTGATGCGCTCATCCCGGCCGCCGAGCGGGACCGAAACATGCGGGAAGGTCCGGGTCTCGTCGGACTTCGCGGCGACCTGGTCGAGGATCAGGCGGCGGGATTCGTCGACGCTGACGCCGCGCTTGACCAGATCCTCGGCGAAGCCGCGCTCGAGGTTCAGGCGGCCTGCCAGATCGTAGATGGTCGAGACGCGGTCGCGCTCGGCCTCGCGGGCGCGGGTCGCAACGGCCTCGGTGTCGGGCGCAGCGGGGGCATCGGTCTTCGAAAGCTTCGGCTGCGTCCGGGTTTCCACTGCGGCGACCTTCGGGTCGGGCGCAGCCGCATTCGGCTCGGTCATGGGGGCGTCCTCGGTTTCGACCGGCTTGGTCGGCTGGGTGGTGGCGGGGGTTGCGGCGTCGCTCGCCGGGGTCTGGGTCTTGTCCGTCATCGGAGATGCTCCTTGCTCTGTGGGGGCGTCCCGGCGGTGAAGGACGCAGTCGTGAAGGGGATGCTGGGCGCGGAAACCGGCGGCGGGGTCTGCGCCGACTGCGACGGCGGAGACCTCGAACGGCGTCCAGTCCACCGCGCGCCAGAGTTCGCGCGCGGCCTCGGGCTTCGAGACCTCGAAGCGGTGGACCTGGTAACCGATGGAGACCGCGCGGATGTGCCCTGCCTGAATGTCGCGCCAGATCGGCTCGACATCGGCGCGCTCGCTGATCCGGACCAGCGCAATACCGCGCCCATTCTCGATCCGCGCCGAACCCGGCACGACCGAGCCGATCACTGCGTCGAGCGTGTCGAGCTCGTGCACCTTCAGGAACGGCGCGCCCGCGTTCAGCCGGTCGAGCCGCACATGGGCGGGGTCGAGGCTGAGCTCCTCGTCATAGGGCTCGCCGAAGAAGGTCGCGCGACGAACGCGCGCCCCGGCCGACCAGACCACCTCGACGGTGCGGCTGTCGGCATCGGCCGTGTTCGGCGCAAGCTCCGCCGACCGGCGCATGGCCGGCAGTTCGATCATCGTATCCATGGGGTCAGTCCTGTTGGTCGGCCTGCGCCGGGTCGGTTTCATCCGAGTCAGCGGAGGGGTCGTCGGCGGCCGGATCGGTCGTCGGATCGCCGGTCTGGGCGCTGCCGGTCTTTGTGACGCGGCGTGGGTCGCTGTCGAGCACCAGCCCCAGCGCATCGAGCTTGGCGTTTGTCGCGGCGATCTCGGCCAGCACGGCGTCGGGATTGCGGCCTTGCCTTGCAATCACCTCCGCCAGCGTCATAGTGCCCGAGCGGATCGACAGCAGGTTCGCCATCGCGTCCTTCTGCGGATCGACGGCTTCGAACTTCGGCGGCGACCATTCGACCTGCACATCCGGTGTCGGGATCTGCCCGGCTGCCCATGCCGCCTCCGTGAACCAGCGCCAGACCCGCGCGCAGAACATCGGGATGAACAGCTGCCACTGCACGGCGTCGATCTGGCGGCGGAACTCCACGAGCCCCGCCCGGATCGAGGAATAGTTCACCTGGGACAGATCGCCGGTCA
>JANSXG010000125.1 GCA_024743075.1 bacterium
CCAGAGCCGGAGCGAAGAATCACCGATGGACTGACCGCTGAGTATGGCGGTATCCGAGCTCAGGCCGAGGTTCATCCGGTAGCCGGAGTGCAGGACGAGCGGCGTGGCAGCCCCGGAGCCGTCGGTTTGGGCCACGAGCACCTTGCCGGCGTGCGCCACGACGACTGTTGACCGGGACGGAAGGATCTGGACTTCTGCTGCGAACTGGTGCAGGGACGCCTGAACTCGAAAACCGTGGGTGGTGGTCGTCGCGTCTTCGATGCGGTAACTGCAGAGTTGTCCGTTCTGGTCGAGGAACCAGACGGTCGGTTCGTTGGGGGCGAGCCACGGGCTCTGGCCGCCGAATATGCCGGGGAGAGTTGCCACCGAGCGGAACTCTGGGAGGGCGTAGACGCCGAGAGGGCCTCGGGAACTGGACACGACCAGTGTGTCCGCGCGTGCCGACAGTCCGACGAGATCCGCAAGGGCGTCGAGGTCGCTCGACGCGAGCACGCTGCCGGTTGTGGCGTCGAGGAGGCGCAGGCCACCGTCCGCGATCGCGATGATCCAAGGCCGGTCGTTCATGTGGCGTGCGTAGCGGCATTCGGCCGGCAGTTGCGGTCCGCGGCTGAGAACCATTCGGTCGTTCTCGGTTCGGATGTTGTACACGCGGTGGTCCGCGGCGATCAGGCCGAACCCGCCGTCTTCGAGCGGGGTGATACTTGTCGGCGGCTTGTCGAATGATCGGATCGCCTCGAGGCAGAGTGCTTCGGATTGCATCTCCGCGAATGTCCAGATCAGTGAGCGTGTGTCGTAGTCGGCTTGCCACATCAGCCGGGCGGGGTCCGGGTTGCGCGGCGCAACGCGGTCCAGTTGTTCCCACAGGATGGCCTCGGCGCGCTCGCGCGAACCGGTTGCGAGCAGGGCCGCGAGGTCGCTGCGCGTTCGTGCTCGATCCGTGCGCGCGAGGCGGTTCGCGCTGACAGCGATGGTGCCCATCACGATGGCTGCGAGCAACAGGGTCGCGACCAGAATCCGCCGGTTGCGCCGGACCGATAGCGAAACCCGGTACATCGGGCTCGACGCACGGGCCTGTATGGCTCGGCCCTCGGCGGCTTCGCGGAGGTCGTGGGACAGTTCAGCTGCGGTCTGATACCGGCGCTTCGGGTCCTTCTGCAACGCTTTGTGTAGGACGGTCCATTGATCCGTACGCAGGCCGGATCTGGAACGGGACGGTGCTTCGTCGATGGTGATCGAACGGATCAATTCGTCCAGCGGCCGGTCCAGCGCGTAGGGCGTTGTGCCGGTGAGCACCTGGTATCCGATGACACCGAGCGAGTAGACATCGGTTCGAGCATCGGCGTCGGCGGGTTCGCCGGAGACCTGCTCCGGTGCGGCGTAGGCGAGTGTTCCTGTGAACTCGCCGGTGCGGGTCAGGGCGGTCGGATCGTCGGCCACGAGTCGGGCGATGCCGAAGTCCAGGAGGCGGGGGCGGCCCTGCCGGTCGATGAGGATGTTCGAGGGGGTGAGGTCGCGGTGTACCACGCCGTGGGCGTGCGCGTGCTGGAGGGCGTCTGCGACCTGCGCGAGCACGCGCAGGCGCTCGTCGACATCCGGCAATTCGCGCTCGGCCCAACTTGTTATGGGTTCGCCGAGTATGTGTTCCATGACGATCGCTTCGCGTCCGTCGTCGAGGAGGACGGAGTCGATGAGGCGCACGATCGCGGGGTGATCGAGCGAAGCGATGATCTGCATCTCCCGGTGGAGGCGGGCTCTCGCGGTCGCGTTGCTGACCGAGTGGAGCACCTTGATCGCGACCGACTTTCCGGTGAGGGATTGCTCAGCCTGATAGACGACGCCCTGACCGCCGCGGGCAATCTCGGCAACGATCCGGTAGCCGTGGATCCTCGGGCTGCCTTCCGGTTGTGGCGCGATCTGGTGCTCGCCGGAGATCACATCGCCGAATCGGCGGCTGAACCGGGCGAGCGCGAGGAACTCGCTGCACTGAGGGCAACGGGAGACATGCGAATACGTGTCCGCGTCGGGATCCTGGCCGGCTGCGATCGCCTCGAGGTCGCTTTTGCTCGGGCACTGGCCCCCTGAAGCGGTCACGACGATTGTCCTCGCTGGGTCATGGTGTCACAGCCCATCTCGCACAGCGCGATCCAGATCTTCCACGACCTCGCGCAGGCGTTTGGCGACTCTCGTACGGGCAACATAAACCTGCTCGACGGTCATTTCGGACTGGCGGGCGGCCTCGCCGGCCGGCACGCCTCGGATGGCCGTGAGTTCGAACGCGAGGAGCGTGTTCGACGCCATCTGCGATTCGTCCCGTACCATTTCCCAAGCCTGATTGAAGATCTCGCGTTCGAGTTCGCACTCGAACGCGTCGCTCAGCGCGGCCTCGTCGCAGTCGTTCGCGTGGTCCGGCCGGCTCGTGCTTCGATTGCCGCGTCGCTTGGCGTCGCTGATGCGGTGGTGGGCGATACCGAGGATCCAGGATGAGAGCCGGCCGCGGGTCCGGTCGTACCGGCCCGCTCGGTAGTCGCGTAGCGCCTGAAGCATGGTCTCCTGCGCGGCGTCTTCGGCATCACTCGCGTTCAGGCCGAGTCTTCCGGCGGTGGCGACCAGGACCTTTCGGAACCGGCGATCAAACAGGTTCCATGCCTCCTCGTCGGCGTCGTCGTGGAGCCGCGAGAGCAGGAGGGTGGTCGTGATGAAAGCCGCGTTGTGCATGAAGAATCTTTTGGTGTGCCCTGCAAGATTCGGTTCTCGGCTCCGCACTCTTAGTGTCGCCCGGTCCGGCTCGCGTCGGGTCGGCCGTGCGGCAGCCGATTAGCGTGAAAGAGAGCGACAGAAATGAACAAGCAGATTCTGATGTTGGCGGGCGTGCTCGCCGGTGCTTCGGCGGCCTCCGCGAGTGTGACCTTCTCCGACGGGGTGTTCGCTTCCGGGACCTGGACGAGTTCGCTCGTGGCCAATGCCAACGGGGTGGGCAGCACCTTCAATAGTGCCCAGTTTCTGAACGGGGGCAACCCGAACGAGTACTTGCAGATCGTTGCGAATGTTCAGGTTTCCGGACCCAACGGCGGTGCGTTCCTCCTGTTCATGAACAACACAGCCTTCTACAACCCCGTCACCTCGGGCGCGGTCAGCGCCATTGACTATAGCGAAGACTCCATCAACTTCCTGCAGAACTCCGGGGACGGCATGATTACCGGTCTGGCGATCACGCAGGGCGGGAAGACCTATGTGCAGCGGAACCCGCTGCTAGTGATGCCCTACCCGACCTTCAACACCTGGGGGGCGAACGCCTCCCCCGGTCTGAACCCGTCGGACCTCTGGGAACTCGATTCGACCGGTGTCCTGCACCAGTCGTCCAACCCCGACTGGTCGGCGAGCGGTGGCGTGATGCAGATGGGGTTCTACCGGGCCATGTCCAGCGGCAACAGCACCGACAGTTTCGTCCGGGAGGCCGGGATCGACAACTGGAACGTGCGGATCATCCCCGCCCCGGGCGTGGGTGCGCTGCTGGCCCTCGCTGGCGCGGCGAGCATGCGACGCAGACGCTCCTGATCTCTAGGAACGTCACAACTCGCCTGCCTCTGGGCGACCCGCGCGATGCGGGTCGCTCGGTTGTCGTCGGGACCTTTCTTTGCCGGCGCCTTCGGACCCTGAAGGATGCTTCATGACGCGCCGGTAGACTTGAAGAATGGTCAGCCAAACCGATGCAGGCTCGCAGGCTCGGGAGGAGGGGCAGGCACCCCTTGAGGGTGTGCTTGACCGGCTGCTTGAGCGGACGGAAGGCGAGGGGTCCGTCGGGCTGAAGGACGTGTTCGACGCGTTTTCCGGGCGTCTGTACGGCCCCCTGATGCTGATACCATCCCTGATTCTTGTGACGCCGCTGGGTGGTATTCCGGGGATGCCGATCGTGGTCGCGATCCTGCTGGTGCTGGTCGCGGGTCAGCGCGTGCTCGGGATGAGCCGGCCTTGGCTGCCCAAGCGGTTGGTCGAGAAGACCGTTGAGCGAGCGAAGCTCGAGTCGGCGTTCGGCAAGTTGCGTCCGTGGGCCAAGCGGGTGGACGCGGTGCTGCGGCCACGGTTGACCGTTCTGGTCGAAGGGCCGATGGAGCGGGTGATCGCGCTGATGATCGTGGCGGTGGGGCTGTCGGTGCCGGTGTTCGGGCTGGTCCCGATGGCCGCGGCGATTCCGGGGCTGGCGTCGGTGCTGCTGAGCCTGGCGATCACCGGTCGCGACGGGCTGCTGGTCATCGCGAGTTGGGTGGTGATCGCCGGCGGCGTGGGCGTGGCATTCTCAATGAACGGCGCGATGTGATCGGCGGGTGAGCGGTTTCGGCCTGTTGCGTATACTGGCGAGCCCTCGCCACCGTAGCTCAATTGGCAGAGCGCGTGATTTGTAATCTCGAGGTTACCGGTTCGATTCCGGTCGGTGGCTTTCTGAAGGAACCGGTGCAGATCGAGGCACCGATTCGTTCCTGGCCCCAGGGTCACTTGTACGACTTGAAGTCGGTGCGGGGGGGCTTGGACCTGCGGTGGTGTCGACGCCTGAGCGTTGCCCAAGTAACCGTCCCGATGTTGAACAGAAAGATCGCGGTGAGGACGCTCCAGAAGATCACTGGGTGTGTGTCAGCATCGCCGGGTTGGCTGCCGTTGCGCCCCTCAAGAAATTCGAAGAAGCCCGGCGGGTCGCGGAGCGGGGGCAGATGGGTGACCCCGGCGAGCAGGGAGGCGGCGATGGCGATGGGGCTCCGGATCACGGTATGTGATCCGGGGACTTGAAGGGGTCGGCTGTATCGTTGCGGGCGACAGATCGCATGAGTTGGAAGCAGAAGCAGACTACGCCGATCACTGAGAGAACGATCCCGACCTGAAAGAACCGGTTTGACCCGAGGTCATAGCCCGGCTCGAGTATTCCGAAGTGCGGGCGCTTGGGGTCATACCAAACTCGGACCGTTGTCCCTACTGGATATCGATCGGCGTCTTCGATCGCAAATCGCATGTCGCGGTACGAGTCGGGCTCGAGCTTGATTCTGTTCGTCGCGTAATCCACGCCATCGACGGTATAGGTGCAAATGAGGTCCAGACGGATGCGTGTTGAGCGCATCCACCTACCCTCCGACTTCTTAATCGTGCCGGTCGTGGTTGGCCAGAACGATGTGCGAACATGTTCGAAGTTCCATGCCACTGTGCCGAGCATGAGCGCCAGCCCAGCGAGCAGGGCACAGCCACCGACGACCACGCGAGCCCGCATTTTGGCTTCGGCGGGGTTTTTCTCCAGGTGGCGCGAGAGGATCTCCTTCCCGCCCAGTTTCCCAGCGACGATGACGAGCAGAATGAGGGCAAGCCGCTTGAAGAACCGGCGAATCATGGCTTGGTCGTACTCGCGGGAGTCGCGTTGTGACGGTTGATCTCCCATTGGTCTGTCGCGAGCGCGGCCTCCGTCTTCAACTCACACCCGCCGCCGTCGCAGCAGGGCTCGATATTGATGCCGCACTTCGCGCACTGGCCGTGGCCGTGGACGTAGACGATATGGTCGTGCCGGCAGTAGGGGCAGGGCATGCTCGGACCTCCGTGGGGCCATGATAGTGGTCAAACGGGCATCGACGACCCCGGCTCTTGCCCGCTCAGGCCGGTTTTCGTATCCTCTGCGGTCCCTGAGGCGGTGTACCCAAGTGGCCAACGGGGTCTGACTGTAAATCAGATGGCAATGCCTTCACAGGTTCGAATCCTGTCACCGCCACTTCGTATGAGAAGACGCCGATCCACGCGGATCGGCGTTTTTCCTTTTTGGTGTGGGAAATCGCTCGGGCGCGACGCGTGGTCGGTTGCCGGGCGTCGGGCGGCTGCTACGCTCATGGCATGCGAAACGAACGGATTCGAGAGCCCCGGCGGGGTTTCACGCTGATTGAATTGCTGGTTGTGGTGTCGGTCATTGCTCTGTTGATCGGCATCCTGCTGCCCGCGCTCGGTGGGGCGAGGCGCCAGGCTATCGCGGTGAGTTGCGCGTCGAACCTGAAGCAACTCGGCCTGGGCATCGGGATGTACTACAACGACTACCCCAGCACCTTGCCGCAGGTCCGGGTGAACAGCGCGGGGGACATGGTTCGTCCGGGCGATGCGGACCGTGGCGAGAACATCGGGGCCCTGTTCGGGGGCAAGAAGGGGTTGCTGCCGTTCATCGGGATCGACCGGATCGGTGCGGAGCGTCGGCCCTTGAACGAGTACGTGTACGACGGCGAACTCCCGCCAGACGAGAGCACCGAAGCGGATGAGTTCGAGCTCGAGGTGTTCCGGTCGCCAGCGGACCAGGGAACTTCGGACCCGTTCGTCAAGGGGCTAGGGGTGCCGACGACGAGCATGTACGAGCTGCTCGGGTCGTCGTACACGCTGAACGACCATGCGCTCGACGATACGCCGTTCGCCGAGTTGTACCCGACGCTGATCCCCCGAGAAGGGGGGCGGATCCCGCGGGTGCGCCACCCAACGAAGGTGTGGGTGCTGGGTTCGCACCCGATCTACAACTTCGATGACGGGGCGGAGCGCGGCCAACGCTGGTATCGGCCCGGCTCGGTCGAGGCGGGGCTGCTGTTCTTCGACGGGCACGTGGAGGCTTCGGTTCCGGTTGAAGAGGGCGTGACGCAGGAGACCGCGGATTACACGTTTTTGCCTTCGCCGGACTGGCTGGAACAGTTCGAAGAGCCGCTCGGCCCGTAGAGTCTGCACAGGAGGTGGCGCGACCATGAAGGGCACTGCGTTCGAATCGGGTGATATGCGGATCGCAGAATATCTGGATCGCGCGGCTTCGAAGGAACCCACCCCCGGCGGGGGCGGCGTCGCCGGCGTGATCGGGGCGATGGCGGCGTCGCTCGGCGAGATGGTCTTGGCGTATTCGGTCGGTCGGAAGGATCTTGCGCAGCATGAACCTCGCCTGAACGGGTGCGTCCGCAGCGTGCACGCCATGCGCGAGCGCCTGCTTGAACTGGCCGATGCCGACGCGAAGGCCTACGCGGTGCTGAACGACGCGATGAAAATGGACAAGTCGGACCCGGAGAGGAAGACAGCGCTCCCGAAGGCGGCTCTCGCAGCGGCGCGGGTGCCGCTGGACGTGATTCGGGTGATCTCGGAGTTGATGCTCTGCTTCGAAGAGATGTCCGGGATCACGAACCGTTGGCTCCGCAGCGATCTGGCGATGGCGACGATCTTCGCGGAGGCGGTCGCGCGAGCGAGCCGGTGGAACATCGTGGTGAACATCGCCTTCCTCGATGGTATGAGTTACGGGTTGTTGGATGATGCCGACGGCCTGCTGGAGCGGATCAGTGCGGGGGCGTCACGGACGGTCGAGGCGTGCGGCTGAAAGCGCCGGGGGCGGCGATGCCGATAGAGATCCGCATGAGTCAGAGCAGAAACTTCACACACGCGAGCAAGTCCGGGGCGGGGCCGGCTCCCGGTCGGGCGTGGCTGGGCATCTTCTTCCGGTGCTGCAGCCAGTACGGGCGGATCTACAAGAATGCCGCGGGCACAATGTATGTTGGCCGATGCCCGCGCTGCGGGTGCGAGGTGTCGGCGAGGGTCGGCGAGGGGGGGACCGACCAACGGTTCTTCGAGACGACCTGAGGCACGTGGTTCCTGCGAGGCCCTTGGATCGCGGTCGCGGCGTGCCGGTACACTGTGGGCATGTCAAGGATGGCCACATCGGATTATGAGATCGGACGCCCGGGGAACCGGTGCGCGGTGAGCGGTCGCGAACTCGAAGTGGGGGAAGCGTTCGTCGGCGCGCTTCTGGATGTGCCCGAGTCGGACGAACTGTCTCGGGTGGATATCTGCCCGGAGGCCTGGGTGGCGTCGCGCGGGCCCGAGACCCACGTCGTAGAGGTCCACGAGACCCGCGACGGCGACGATGTGAAAGTCCGTCGTCGGGTGTTCGCGTATTGGCACGGCGTGATCCCGGCGTCCAACAAAAAGTCGGACCCGCTGGTCGGCGCGGACTCGCTGATGGGGATCTTCGACTCGCTCGAAGGTTCGGACGAGGCGAGGCGCATCGCGTTCCGGTACGTGCTCACCCTGCTTCTGGTTCGCAAGCGTCTGTTGGTTCTTGAGGGGCAACGACCGGCGGACGGCGGCGAGCCGGCGGTGCTGCTGGTGCGGAGGAAAGCAGACGGTCCTGAGGGCGAGGCCGTCGAAGTTGTCGATCCGGGGCTTGACGAGTCCTCCATCGTCGAGGTGACCGAGCAGTTGCAGTCGGTGCTGAACACGGAGTCGGAATGACGAATCGTCGCGGGAAGAGACTGACGCGCTGGGCGACTGCCGGTGCGGCGTGCGCCGGCATGTTCGTCAGCGGATGCGGCAAGGGCGGCGACGGCCCAGCGGTCGAGATCGACTCGAACGGAATGGCTGCGATGCTGGAGGCGGCGGAACCCGTGCGCATCGCGCACAACGCGAGGGTCGAACGCCTCGGGGTGCTCTGGTCGCGCGGGATCGTCGCGTTCCGGTATCGCGATGCTGAAGGAAAGTTGCGCGACGACCAGGGCAACGCGAACGTGCAATTGATCCTCCCCGACCGATTCGCCATGCGGATCCACAAGGTCGGCGAGACGCTGCTGTGGATCGGCTGTGATGCCGAGCGGTACTGGATGATCGATCTGCTGACCGAACCCAGCCGGGCGTATGTCGGGCGTCACGACGATTTCACCGGCGAGAAGGGCGAGCGGGTCGGCTTGCCGGTGCCGCCGCGTGAGTTGTCGCGGCTGATGGGCCTCGAGGAATTGCCGCCGTTCGAAGCGGGGGGGGCGCGGCTTCGCAGCGTGACCGAACGGGCGGTGGTTATCGATGTCCCGAGCCGGTGGGGCTGGTGGGTGTACCGGCTCGACGGCGAGGGGCGTGCGGAAGCGATCCAACTCCGGAACCTGGAGGATCGGGTGTTGCTGGAGGCAACGCTGGAGAACTACACCCCTGTTGAATTGCGGGGCGTGGGCGGAGCGCGGCCTCATACGGCGGGCCGCGTGCGCCTCACGGCGCCGGGGACCGACTGGCGGATCACGGTTGAACTGGATGTGCCGAACAATCGGCTTCCGAACGACGAGGCCTTCGACTTCGATGAGCTCGTGGACATCCTTGGGCCCGATGAGGTGATCGATCTCGATCTGGCGGAGCCGAGCACCGGCGGCGGGATCGAGCCGGGCGGAGCGGGATCGTGAGGTTGGTCGGTCCGGGGGCCTGGAGCCGAGCGGCGATCTGCATGGCTGCGCTGTGGATCCTCTGCGCGTCGGCGAGCGCACAGGACGCTCGCGAGAACGCCTCGACGGATGAAACGTCGGCCGAATGGCAGGTCGTCGGGGATGATCTGGGGGTGTGGCTCGCTCGGAACGAGGGCGAAAAGTTCGGATTGCTCCTGGCCCAGCGGGATGAGTCGACGGCTGGGCTGCGTCGCGTCACGATTCTCGGTGAGATGCCGCAACTGCTGGTCGGTACGTCGAGCGGGCCTCTGCTCTTTTTCGAGGCGCGGGGTCGGGGCGATGAGCGGATCTACCCGGTGCGTCTTGGGAGCTATGAAGACCGAGCCGGGCTCGCGATCGTCGGTTCTCTGGAGGCGTCGACGCCGCTGCGCACGACGGACGAACTCGTCGCCGGAGTGGCGGCGGACGACACGGTGTTCCTGCTGCTCGACAGCGCGGACCCGAATCGCGGTGCTGTTCTGCTCGCGAAGGATGGCCGGGACTGGAAGCCTGTTCGGTTGCCGGTGGAACTGGCCGACGCGTCGAGAGACATCGCGGATCTGCGGCTGCTGCGTCTGGACGGCGGGCTCTCGATCCTGGTTGACGGTCTGGTGCGGGGCGAGAGCGTGCTGTGGACGCTGCGTTCGCTGGAATTCGGTGATGGCGAGGAAGCGACCAGCGAGTGGGAGAGCGTGACGCTCGGCGTTGATCTTCGCGATCGGAAGGCGTTCGCGGTCGGCCTCGGCGATGAGGCGATCGTGCTTCGCGAGGCGGAGGGCTCGGTCGAAGGGCTGGTCCTGCGCCGTCAGGGGGCGATCCGGTTCGCA
>JANSXG010000185.1 GCA_024743075.1 bacterium
CGCGTCGCCGACGCTCTGCAGCGCGTTGATCGCGATCGGCACGAAGTCGCTGCGGATCACCGCGGAGGTCAGGCCGGAACCGGACGCGGCGCCCACGCCGACGGGCGTGGTGATGCTCGCGCCGGGAGTCGTGACGCCCAGCGCGCTCAGGAACGAAAAATCACCCGCGTTGATCTGCACATCGGTCGCGAAGTTGAAGTCGTCGGTCGTCGTCAGCGAGACGATCTGTACCTCCACCAGCACCTGACGCCGGGGCTGGTCCAGTTTCTCGATGATCTCCGCCAGTTGTTCGTGCACGCGGACCGGCGCGCGGATGATGAGCTGGTTCCGCGCCGAATCTGCCACGATCCGCGTGTTGTCGGAGGTCGCCGACAGACGCGTCCCGCCGCCGCCGTCGGATGCGAGGGCCCGGTCGAGCTGCTGCATGTCCGGCTCGGGGGCGGCAAGGATGTCGTTGATGACATCGGTGTTGACGACGCTGGCTTGGCCGCCGCCGCCTCCGGGCAGGAACCTGCCGGTCGCCTGTTCATCTTCGTTGTTGATCAGAGCCTCGAGCAATTCCGCGACGCCAGGGCCCGTCGGCTGCGTGGCGTTCTGGCTGCCCAGCGAGAGGCCGCCGCCGCCGCTCCCGGAACCACCCCCGGACCCGCTGCCGGAGCCGCTTTCGCCGTCGCCGCCGGCCGAGGCGTAGGTCAGCTTGTAGATCCGAATCTCCACGCCGGTGTCGATCGCCTGCTCGCGGAAGTCGTCTACGAGTTCCTGCACGCGCTCCTGCTGCTCGGGCGTTCCGTGATAGACAAAAGAGCCGGTGTTCTGATCGATCACGAACCGCGAACTGCCGAACTGCGACGGCGTGGTCTGGGCGGTGAGTCCCGCGTTCCGGGCGTTCGCCCCGCCCGCGGTGAACTGCGATGCACCCTCGTCGGAACTCGCGAGCGTTCCGAGGCCGAGCTGCTCGCCGGCCTTGGCAACCTGCATGGTCAAAGAGCCCGCGACGTACCGCTTGGCCACCAGCGGCGAAACGATGTCCACAACGCCCGCGAGCTCCTTGACTTGCTCGAAGTCGCGCTCGCTGCCGCGAAACAGGAGGGCGTTGCCTGCGTCCACATAGAGGAACGAGCCGAGGCTCGTCAGGCCCCCGGACTGCGGAGGATTCGACTGGCCCGGGCGCGTTGTCGCGGTTTGGTTGACCACGCCGTCGAGTTCGATGATGCGCTGGCGAGCGAAATCGGCGGACACGTTCACGATCGGGATCCGATGCAGCTTCTGCGCTGCGCGCTCCTCAACGATCCGCGCGATGAACCGCTCGGCCTGACCCAACTGGGCAGCCCCGCCCGTCAGCACCGCCACGCCGAGTTCGTCAACCGGAGTGAACTTGATCGTGTTCGAGAAGGTGTCAGCGATCACCTGTTGCAGCGAAGACGGCCGGATCATCGGCGTTTCGATGATGCGCGTGGTCGCCAGACCGTCGCCACCGACCTCCACCGGTACCTGCCCCTGGCCGGCCGGGACCACGCGGTACCAGCCCAGTTCACCGCGCACGAGCGCTGCCTGACGGTCGCCGAGCAGCGTCGCCAGCAGGATCGGCAGGTCGCCGGCGCGGATCTCAACGGGGGCCTTGAAGGTGATCGGGTCGTCCGGCACGCCGCCGGCGATCGTGATGTTGACCTGGAGCGTGCGTGCGATGAAATCCACGAACGCGGAGAGAGCGACCGGCTCGGTGAAGTCCAGATTGATCATCTCGTCCGGGTTCTCGACCCGGAACCCCATCGCGCCGCCTTCTCGGACTTCGAGGCCGCCCGCCTCCGGCTCGGTCCCGATACCGGCCCGCTCCATTTCCGTGACCGCCCTCTGCAGCGTTTCCATTTGACGCTGCTGGGCGGGGGTGAGCGTGGCGGGGTCAAGCGCTTTGAGGTTATCGAGCATCCGCTTGCGCTCGAGATACTGCATCCGCTGACGATCGTCATACTCCTGCATGCGCCGTGTCGCGTCGGCCTCGACCTCGGCTTCCGACCGGGGCGGGCGCTCCTGGGCCGGTGCGAGGGACGCCGAGCACAGCGTGCCCGCGATGGCCGCGAGCAGCAGAGAGCTGCGCATGGGCCGATTGGAGATCCGGGGCGATGAATCCGTCATCTTCAGCATTCGCACTCCTTGCTCGCCGGGACGCTCCCGCCCGGCCTCGCCGGTCCGCACGATACCCGCATTCGCGCGGCCTCGCGAAACAGCGAGCATCGGCAAAAACCTGCCCAGCACGCCGGAATTCGATCCGAACCGTCCGCGTCCCGACGCCCTAGCATGCCCGGGCGATGAACGACCATTCTGAACCATCGAATTCTCCTCCCCCAAAGAGCCCTGCGGCACCGCGGCGCGTGGTCAGTCTGCTCCCCTCCGCGACGGAGATCGTGGGCCTGCTCGGCGCACAAGACCGCCTTGTCGGCCGATCCCACGAGTGCGACTGGCCGGCCGGACTGGAGCACCTCCCCGTGCTCACCGGTCAGAAAACCAATTACGAGCCCTCTTCGCCGAACGCGTCTCGCGAAGTGGACCGTCAGGTCCGCGAGGCCCTCGCCGGCGACGATGCCGCGAGTTTGTACCACCTCGATACCGAGCGGCTGCGTGAACTCCGCCCCGACCTGATCCTCACACAGGATCTTTGCGAAGTCTGCTCGATCGACCTGAACACCGTCCGCGGCGCTGCACGCCAGATCGCCGAAAAGACCGGCAGCGAGCCCGAGGTCGTCTCACTGAACCCCGACACGTTCGAGGCTGTTTTCGACGACATCCTGACTGTCGGCGCGGCGCTGGGACTGACCGATCGCGCCGAACGGGTCCTCGTCGAGCTCCGCGAGCGCTACTACCGGGCCTGTGACTTCGTCACGACCTTCGGCCCGATCCAGACCGTTCTGTTTCTCGAATGGACCGACCCGGTCTTCTGCGCCGGGCACTGGACCCCGCAACTCATCGAGCGAGCCGGGGGCAGCCACCCGCTCAACCCCACCGAGCCGGTCCCGGGTTCAGGGCAGGGAATCGGCCCGCAGCAGGCGTATCGCAAAGCCGGCAAGAGCGTGCAGGTTCCGATCGAAGCGATCGAAGCCGTCGAGCGAGCGACCGAATCAGGTGCGGGCGGGTGGGAGCGGGTCATCATTTGTCCGTGCGGTCTGACCCTTGAGCAGGCCCGGGCCGAGGCCCACAAACTCCTTTCTCAGCCATGGTTTAGCGCACTTCAGGCAGTGCAGCGCGACAATGTTGCTATCGTGGACGGCAACCAAATGTTCAACCGCCCTGGTCCTCGCCTCGTCGACGCGTTCGAGTGGCTCGTCGGGTGGCTGAACGATCGTCCGGAGTCGATCCCGGTCGGTTTTCCGTGGCAGTGCGGCCTGCGAGCCGCGAGTAGCGAGTGAGTTTCGGGGGCGGACCGTGAGCCAAATAATCTATAAATGTATAGGCGTTCTCAGTGCTGTGGTTATCGGGCTGGTGAACGGCGCTTGCTCAAGTCCTGGCGCGAACCCGTTCGACGGCCCTGTGGCGATCGAACTGCTCGGCGTCGCCAAGGTCAGTAGGACCCACCCGATGACCGGCAACCCCGTTGGCGGGTTCAGCGACATCGCCTATGACCCGGTCGCCCGGGCTTGGCTTGTGGTGAGCAACCGCCAGCCCGATCCGGTCGCCTACACCCTGCGCACCAGTTTCGACCCGAGGCCGGAAAGCGGGTCCGACGCATGGGTGGCGGGGAGCTTTGACGCGTGGCTGGGACGGGAATGGCCCGTTCCCGGGGACGCCGAAGACGCCGAGGCGGTGACCATTCGACGGAGCGCTGCCGCGAGCCACCAGCGGGTTTGGGCGCTCGAGCGCGAGCCGACCGTCCTGCTCGAGAACCTCCGCAGCGACACCGCTCGCGACCTCGCTCTGCCGGCGGATGTCCGCGCCCACTATCGGTTTGACGACGCGATCAAGGCGCTCGCCATCGTTCCCGCCCGCGCGGGCGACGAGCTCTGGGGTGCCATGAGCAGTCCGCTGAGCGTCGATGAACTGGGCGCGCCCGGTCTCACGCGCGTGCTCGTCTGGCGCGTCGAGTACGAGGAGCCCGTCCGGACGCGCTTCTACGCGCCCGACCGCTACGGCGTGGACGGCGAGGACTTCGGCGCGGTTGTCGGTCTCAGCACCGTCCCCGGCGCCGACTGGCGCGACGACCTGCCGGTATTCGTTCTTGAGCGATCCACCGGCACCAGCGAGGTCGCCCGCCTGTTTCTGGTCGACGGCGACGAGCGTCGCTCGGAACTGCAGTACCCGCTGCTCACGAAGCGAGCGATCGGCACACTGTCCGATCTGGTCGATGGGCCGTTCGGCCGCGCCTCCGGACTCGCGATCGGCCCCGAGATCGCAGACCTTCGCGGCGGACGCTTGGTCCTCGTAACGGTCAACGACGGCTTCGCGTCCGACGGGACGGCCCAACGGGTCTACGCGTTCCGCGTACAGACCGATGCCGACTGACCGGCGGCCTTACTGGCGCTTGCCCTTATCCTTCTTCTTGTCGCGGAAGTCGCTTTTGCGCTTGTCGCGAGACTTGCTGCGCTGAGCCCGCTTCTCCGCACCGGTCTTCCTGGGCTTCATCGGCTCGACCTCGCCGAGCTTCAGACCCGCCGCGAGTCCTTCGGGTGACGACGCGTCGCCGTGCAGACCGGCGTAGTCGCGCTTGTTCGCGCTGATCTTCTTGATCTTGCCGACATCGCGCTTCGAGCCGTCGGTGATAAGCAGATCGAGCTGGCGCGTCGCGAGGTTCACCTCAGCGATCGTCACTTCGACGCGGTCGCCCATCGCGAACGAGCGACCGGAGTTGATCTCCACCAGCGCGCCGCTCTTCTGGTCGATCCGCCAGAGCGCCTTCTTGTACGGGTTCTTCCCGCCCTTCTTCTTGTCGTCGCCCCCGACCGGCAGATCGACCGTCTTGCACATGCCCTCGGCGAGGTACTTGTCGAGGCGAACGAACACACCGGCCGGCGACACACCCGTGACCACGCCCGGCATCGAGTCGCCCAGGTGTTCGCGCTCAAGGAACTGCAGCACCAGGAACTGGCGCAGCTCGCGTTCGGCCCCGGTCGCTCGTTCTTCGGTGCGGTTGCACACCGCCGCGATCTGCTTGAGCGTGGCTTCGTCCGGGCAGGCCTCCGATTCGCGCAGCTTCTTCGCCAGCGCATCGCGTTCCTTGTCGCCTTTCGGCGTCTTCGTGCCGTTGGCGGTCAGCTCGAGATATTTCGTCAGCGAGCGGTGAACGGTCAGGTCCGGGTAGCGACGGATCGGGCTGGTGAAGTGCGCATAGCCGCCCGACGCCAGCGCGAAGTGACCGATGAGAGCCGGCGAGTATTCGGCGCGCGTCAACGTCCGCAGCACCGCCATGTGCACCGCCGGCGCCGCCGGGCTGCCC
>JANSXG010000079.1 GCA_024743075.1 bacterium
ACCAGCGGCTCGATATCGCCGGCCATGGTGCTCGCGAGCGGGAACGACTCGTTCAGCCGGTGGTCCACGGCGATCGAGTCTTTCCAGCGGTACGTGCGGATGCGCTCGGCGCGCCCGCCGGAGCCGATCTGCTGGTTGCGCGCTGCGGCTTCTTCCTGGCGCTTGCGCTCCAGCTCGCGCTCGTACAGCCGGGCGCGGAGCAGGCGCCACGCCTTCTCGCGGTTCTGCTGCTGGCTCTTGGTCTCCTGCATGCGCACCTCGATGCCGGTCGGGCGATGGATGAGGTGCACGGCGGTGGCGACCTTGTTCACGTTCTGCCCGCCGGGTCCCTGCGCGGTCGTGACGTGCTCATCGACATCGTCGGGGTTGAGATCGATCTCGACCGATTCGGGCTCGGGGAGCACCGCGACGGTCGCGGTCGAGGTGTGGACCCGACCCTGGGTCTCGGTCGCGGGGACGCGCTTCACGCAGTGTGTGCCGGCTTCTGCCTGCAGCGCGGACCAGACGCCCTCGCCGCGGATGTTGAACACGCCCGAGCGCAGCCCGCCCTGGCCGTCGTCTTCGGCGAAGTCGATCGCCTCGAACGACCAGCCGCGCCCCGAAGCGAACTTGCGGTACATCTCCAGCAGGTCCCGAGCCCAGAGCCCGGCCTCGTCGCCACCGACACCCGCGCGGAGTTCGAGCATGACCGAGCCGATGGCCCGGTCGTCGGCGTTGACGAGGTCTTCGAGCGCGGAGGCGAGGATGGCCTCGCGCTTGGTCTCGACCTGAGGCAGTTCGTCGCGCGCCATCTCGACGAGCTCGACCTCCTCGCCGGCATCGATCACGGCGCGGAGGTCGGCGGCTTCATTGCTGAGTTTCTCGTACGAGCGGAAGCCGTCGGCGACGGGATCGAGCGCGGCCTTGCGGATCGACAGGTCGCGCACGCGATGGTGGTCGCTGAGCACCTCGGGGTCGAGCAGATCCTTCGCGAGCGCATCGCGCCGCTCGGCGAGTTCGCGGAGCTTGGCGAGCAGGGCGCTGTCGGATTGGGTGTCGGAACCGGCCATGGGAGGGTCAGGTTAGCACGCCGTGCGCATGAAACAGCCCGATCCGTCGCGGGCGAGATCGGGCCTGGACAGGTGAGCTCGGGGCGCTCTTACTTCTTCTTGTTCTTGAAGTAGTTGCCCGAGAACTTCTTCTGGAACTTCTCCACGCGGCCGGCGGCGTCGACGAAGCTGGACTTGCCCGTGAAGAACGGGTGCGAGCCCGACCAGACGTCGACCTTCAGCTCCGGCACGGTCGCGCCGGTGGTGAAGACCACCTCGCCGTTGTAGTAGACCTTGCAGTTGGGGTAGTAGGTCGGGTGGGTCTTGTCTTTCATGACTTCGCCTGATCGCAGAGGGCTAAAACGGGTCTGTCGGCATCCGGCCGTCGGGTCGGACACGCGTCGTGAACTAAACGGGACCCCAACCGGAACCGTGCCTGAGCGGTCCGCTGAGTCGGGTCGAAGAGGATACCCGAAATAGCCGAAACAGCAAGTGGGCCCACTTGCGGAGCGGCGGGTTTCGGCTATCCTGATGGGCCGCGGCGAGTCAGGCACCTGCCGTACGTTGCCCGAACAAATCATTTTCCCCGATAGCTCAATGGTAGAGCGAGCGGCTGTTAACCGCTAGGTTGCAGGTTCGAGTCCTGCTCGGGGAGCTGAGAACCCCGTATCCGATGGATGCGGGGTTTTTTCGTGGGCTGGTGGGACCGCGATTTTTGGCGGATTGGCGGGATTTTTGGGATTGGTGTCAAACCAGAGAGCCAGGGGCGGAGCGGCCGCGGACCGCGTTGGGCCGGTCTCGGGGTTGGATTCTCTGAGAGTCTCGGGATTGGTTAGCAGCAAGCGCATGTAGGGTGGCGGTCGGAACACCTTGGGATCGAGAGCACGATCTGCGAGAGTTGGGCTCCGGCGTGCAATCTTCACCTACTCGCCCGGATGCTCTTCGCGGTCCGCTTCCCCACGTCTACCCTCGAGGTTCCAATTGTCCGGTCTGCATTTCGGACATGGCTTCTTACCGCTCCGTTTCGGAGCTCGAAGCACATATTCGACATCCTCGTAAGCAATCTCTGGGCAAGACGGTCGATGGTATAGATCGGAGTCGGCAGTCACTGCAAATCCGCCATCCGAGTTCTCGATGGAGAGCTTGATCACAGCCGTTTCGTCCGCGATACCGAGAGTAGGCCGTATCTTCATCCTCGCCAACACCACTATGTCGCTGGACTCTGGCAAATCAGCACCAACTTCCTCAACCGCACGCTTTGCAGCGTCACGTCTCTTCTTGACTTCTGCTTTTTCAGGCTCTTGGTCAATCGTGATTTCAACATTCCTTGGGTCAGCGGTGAAAGTACCGGCAAGTGCTTTGGTTGTATCGATGAGCAGGATCGCTTTGGGATCCGAGTATGGGCACTTGAGTACGTGAAGTCCCTCCCAGTCACCAATGCTCGCCGCTCCATACTGTCGGCGTCCTTCGATCTTCCACAAAGGTTTTCTAAAGAGAGCGCCTGCGAAACGATCCTCTTGCGGCAGGACCACGCAGTTAATCGTAAATCCTCTATCAGCCATCAGACGGACTGAACGTCGAACGACTTCCGGTACAAGCGCCAACGCTTTGATATCCTCGCCGGCATCGGCCAAGTCCTCCAGCTTCCCAATCAGATTCACGCTTTCTCGCCTGCCCGCAGCCTCGCCCAATATGTTGCCGAAACCCTGAGCCCAGTTGTTGTCATCCAGCAGATACTCGCGCGGAACCCACACGGCTTCCTCGCTTAACTGCGGCATCTGACCTGGACTGACGGGAGCGAGTCCAAATCCACCCACAGCGTCGATCCACGATCGGTGCCTGACCCAAGTGTCGATTGCTTGCTTCTGAAACGAATTCAATCGGTTGCTAGACAGAGGTGTTTCAAGAACATAGCGCAGATAGCCCGCGTCACCCCCCCGCGATCGCTGCGAAATGAGCTCAAGTACCGCTTCGACTCGTTTTTGACGCTCGCCTTCTGGTATTGCGAGAGCAGTATTTGCTGCGAGTTTCTGAAGAGCCTCTCGCTCCGTGTTGACGTTCCACGTGAAGCGCCGAGCCGGCCTGCCGCAAATTTCGTCGATGTTCTGCCAGCTCCGTTCAGTGGTCAGCAGTAGGGCTGCGCGAAGCCCGGTCTTTGACCAATCGCCACCCCCCATGCGGGACGTTACTACGCCTGTGCGTATCTTTTGGTCCCAGTCTCTCACGTCCCAGTTGGATACGCCGAGTTTGACCCCCAAACGGCTGTCCTGGCTTTCGTCATCGTGAGCAAGCTCCCATCCTGCAATAAGGCGCTCGCGCGACGGCAGGTCCCCTCGCGTCTCCGCTAGTACCACCTTTGCCCCTTGATGATAACGGGCGTCAGCGTTCTCCAGAACTTCAAGCGACCAACCGATGAACAGCACTGCCGCGAAATCAAGCACAACCGCTGTCGAAGACTCCAACTCGTTCGACTCGCCGGTAAGCCGCCGTTCCATTCCACGCTCGCGGGGCTTGAGAACTCGATCTACGAAGTATCCGGCGAACTGCGGCTGTCGAAGTCGGATGGCAGCATTTACCAAGTTAAACGCAAAATGAAGCACCAGCCAAGTCGTGTCATCGGGCGCACAGGACAACTGCTCCTGAGGGTATGTTATTCGCGATACAAGCGCGTCAAGAATCGAATCAAGCCGTGTCCCTACTGCATCGAGCAGAATGTCATTGTCTCGGCATTGGTAGTACAGGAAAACGAGAGAATCCAAATACTCACCTGAGATCTTTGATTGCTCTCGATTGATGCATTGATAGGCAAATCGAGCGGAAGCATTCACCAAGACACTCAGCGTCGTGGAATCGCCAGAGCGAACACCCTGCTTAGCAAGTTCTCGCAGGTCAACATCCACAGGACCAGCGAAGCGATCGAATAGCGCGAAGAGGCCCGTTCGCTCCGGACGATCAGCTTGAGGCGGCGCAACATCGAGCCACGCGTCCAACAACTCACCCAATGCTTCCAATTTCGTTTCGAGCTCAACATGCCGTCCCTCCCGGGCAAGCACTGCTAGCGAGTCCGAGAGCTTAGAGAAGAACTGTTTGAGATCTTTGGTGCTCACCCCAAGCTCCGAGAGTTGACTATTAGAGCCTTACGAAGAATTGGCTGGAGCCGAGCTCGGTGTTTCTCAATCTCATCCTCGCTGTAGTTCGATGAGCCAAACCTTGCGACAGCCCCATGAGACGCCGACCAATCCTGCCCTGGAAGAGCCGCAAACTCTATCGACACTCCGTCCAGCCGCCGGCAAATTCTGCCAAGCTGATGTAGAGCGACGCAGTCGACGTCGACCAAGGTGCCGGTTCGTCCTATGTCAAATGCTGCAGAGGAGCCATCCGCTCGACCAACGGCGCTGTGAGCGAACGGGCTATAGGCCAGGCTCGATTCACGCAGCTCACTGACAAAAAGGTTGGCACTCCCGACAAGTTGCGCATCCTCTTGTGCCGCTGTCGCCATGGCAGCGCGAACGACTGGCTTAACGGCCTGCACATCGGAATTTCCGGCATCGGCAATGATGCTCGCCAGCATCCATAGGCTGAGTGCCGTCATGGCAGGAAGCAAAACCAGATTCATGGCGAGCATGGGCGCGTACAAATTAGAGGGCCAAGATGTGGGTTCCTGGTTAGCCGCAAGGAACGGTGCGAGAAGCGCTGCTGTCAAGTTCGCGATCGCAATGCCAGCGGACAGCGCCAAGATCTCAAAGGCGTGGTACTTGCGAGCAAACATGATCGTGAGCGGGAGCATTGACGAATCCTGCTGCGACCGGATCTGAGCGACAAAGACAAGGACCGCCTGCAAAAACCCGAAGACAGCGCCGGCGTATCCCGCGATCGCGACGAAATCCGGCGAAGCCCATTTGAATTGAGACTCGGAGGCAGGGATCGCGACGTCGAATGCAAATCCGATAGCAAGCGATAGTAGGATAATATTGAGAGCAATCAGAATCGCGGTCCATGCCGCCTCGGCTGGTGAATGCTGCCGCCAAAACCAGTTTTGCACTTGAGCTCGGAACCCGCCTGGAACGCGGTGCTTTGGCAGAGGAACACGATTGCTCAGGAATCGCGGCGGCAAGCAAAGGAGCCATGATAGCTGTCGATCAAAACGTCGAGCCCAAGGCAAGCGAAGCACAACCGTCAGCAGGCTCCTCGCAGCCAGAAGAGAAGCAAGTTCCACCCGTGTTGGGTAGGGAACTCCAACGAAGCGTGGCCAGACATCACGCGCTTGTTTGAGCAAACGAATTCGGATCCGCTTTAGTCGCCGTCTCAAGCCGCTCGCTCCAGACTGTTCAATCGCCGAATCAACCCAGCAACCGCCAGCGCCGAGTTGCCATCGCTTGGCGTAGCCTCCAAACCGCCGAGGCACACCAAATCATGCACCCTGCACGACTTTGCAATCGCCACGGCTAGGTACCTTTGCTTTTGACGGTACTCTCGGAAAGGGACTCTGCAATCCCGCCAAACTGCTCCAATGCATCCTGCAAATCCTCCACGATCTCCGCCGCGAGGACATCTGGATCTGGGAGGTCAGCACTGTCTTCAAGACTGTCATCCTTGATCCAGAACAGGTCTAGGCTGAGCTTGTCGCGCTTCAGGAGTTCGTCGTAGTCGTAGCATCGCCAGCGACCTTCTGGGCTGTCCTCGCTCCAGGTCGGTTTGCGGCGATGGATCGCTCCGGGCTTGTACAGGTCGACGAATTCGTCGAAGTCATCGCGTTGGATTGGGTGCTGCTTCAGGGTGAAATGCTTGTTGGTTCGCAGATCGTATACCCACAGCTTCTTCGTCCACGGCTTCTCCTGCGGCGGCTTGCGGTCGAAGAAGAGCACATTCGCCTTCACCCCGGGCTTGTAAAAGATGCCGGTGGGCAGCCGCAGCAGCGTGTGGACATCGCACTGCTTCATGAGCTCGTTGCGGATCTTCTGTCCCGGACCACCCTCGAAGAGGACGTTGTCGGGCAGGACGACGCCAGCGCGGCCGTTGACCTTCAGGAGGTTGAAGATGTGCTGAACGAAGTTCAACTGCTTGTTCGCGGTCGATTCCCAGAAATCGTCACGAACAACGACATCCTCATCGCTTTCGAGTTTGCCTTCTTCGTTCACCGTCTTGAAACTCTGCTTCTTGCCGAACGGAGGGTTCGCAAGAACCATCGAATAGAGCTTCTCAGGCGGACTGTCGAGGCTGCTCTTCCCGCTGATGACCGGCGTTGACAGTTCGTCTTTTCCGCCGGTAATTCCGTGAAGATACAGGTTCATGGCGCACAGCCGAGCTGTCTCTGGGACGAGCTCTTGGGCGAGCACGAGATCCTCACGGATGCGGCGCTTCTGGTCCTTGTCCATTTCCTTGCCGTGGCGTGCGAGGACGGACTCGTAGGCCATGGTCAGGAAGCCACCGGTGCCAGCCGCGGGGTCGACGATGGTGTCGTCAGGGGTCGGCCGCATCACATCCACGATCGCCTGGATGATCGGGCGAGGAGTGAAGTATTGGCCCGCTCCACCCGTGCTTTCAGCAGCACTTCGACTGAGCAACTCTTCGTAAATCACACCCTTCACATCAAGGTCGAGGCTCAACCATCGTTCGCGGTCAATCAGGTCAAGGATCAGCCGCCGTAGTTTGGCCGGGTCCTTGATCTTGCACTCGGCCTCCTTAAAGATTACACCCAGCAGGCCTTTCTGCCCGCTCAGGGCAGTCAACAGCCGGCGATAGTGCGTGTAGAGCTCCGCCCCATCGAGCTTGAGCAGGCTCGGCCAATCACAGGCAAAGGTTCCACTCTCATCCTTGCCCTTGGGGATACGACTGGGCTGGTTGTAAGGGGGCTTAGTGAGCTCATCGGACATCTTTAGGAACAGAAGAAAAGTCAACTGCTCCACATAGGCCATGTACGAGAGGCCATCGTCACGACAGACTCCCGCGTAGGACCAGACGCGAGTGCCGATCTGGCTCGCGGTTGGTGTGGCGTTTGATTGGCCGTTGTGTGTGCTCATCGGGTCGCGGCCTTTCGGGTAGTCTTTTTGCGGGTCTGGCGTTTGGGCTTGGGGGCCTTGGCCGCCTGCTCGCGGATGCGTTCGAGCAGGACACTAGCTGGCTCGTCGTTCGGGTCCTGGGGCACGAGCCTGCCCTCGAAGGCAGACTTCAGAATGGCCTGACGGAGTCGCCCGGCGCGGGCAAGGCCACGGGTGACCTCAGCTTCGAGAGCGTCAATCTGGGAGAGCTTCTCGCTCACGGCTTCGACGATGGCGGCTTGTTCGATCTCGGGCGGAAGAGGAAAATCGATCGATCGCACTTTCCCGACGCTCAGTGTGTGCAACCCACTCGTGGAGCTCGCTACCTTCCGCATGTATTGCTGACCGAGAGGCGAGTTGACAAACGTATCCATGTAGTCCGGGATGATGCCGCCAGCAAGGCGGACGCGGATGATGTGGTTCTGATGAACGCAGTCGGCGACCTCGTTTCGCCAGATAGCCGAGCGTCCGATCTCAGTCACACTCCCGTTTCCTTCAACAATGAGCAAATCCCTATCTTCAAGCCGAAGCTTGTCGAGTTCGGCATCCGTGAGCTCGAAGCGGTGCAGCTCTTCCAAATCGAGTCGGCCTCGCTTCACATTTGCTACACGCAGGTACGGGTAGTGGTTCTCAACCGGTGCCCGAGATGGGGACTTCTGTAGCCCCCCTTGGACCTCAGCCGCTTGATCAACGCTCGCCCAGCACCACCCTTCCGGCAACTCCGGCAGCGTCGTTCCGTCCTCGGGCAGCTTCGGCGGCGCCGGCTCCTTGTACCGGCTCTTCCAGTTCTTCGGCGGCTGCTTGCCCTTGGCCTCGAAGGCCGCGAGGGTGCGGCGTTCCCACTGCTTGCGGCGTTCGACGAGGATGCGTTCGAGCAGCTTCGGGGCTGGCTCTTCCGGCGCGCTGTGCTTCTTGCGCCACGCCTCGGTGAGGCGGCCCGTGACGGCGGCGTGCAACACGGCCGCGCGGTAGCGGGACAGGTTGCGCTTCACTCGCTCCAGCGCCGCGACGCCAGCGGCGAGGTCGGTGAACAGTTCGTCGATGCGGTCGGCGATGCGGGCTTGCTCGGCAAGAGGAGGAAGCGGGATCTCGGTGTTGTCGAACTCAGCTTTAACGATGTGGACCATGCCGGTTCCGCGTGTCCGGCGATACATGTCCTCAATGGCGTGCGTGACGGCGTAGAAGTGAAACGCCTGGTTGATGAACGTCTCAACTTTGAAGATGTGCTGGTTCACCAGCCCTTCCGGGCCTCGGTAGATGTACGCCCCGAGTGTCGCTGCCCACGAAATCAGGAAGTCGCCGTCTCGCGCGATGTGGCGTTCCTCGACATCGCCGTCGAAGTAGTTGGGGCTTGCAGTCGTGCCGGTCAGGTCCTGGATTCGGATGATCGGGCGGCCCGTCGTGGCCCACTCGGACTTCTTGAACCCTCTGCCGTTGAGATAGCGGCCGAGCTCGCCAAGACGTGATCGCGCCCAGCCCTTGGGCATGGGCATTCCACCTGACTCACCGGCATGGGTGGCGACTTCTTGATGCGGGCCGATGGTTTTCATTAGGGGAAATAGTCCTTGGCACGCTGAACGTCCCGGCTCATTTTCGTTGCGTCGTACGCGCCGACCGACTTATTTGTCAGCTCTTGAAAATGACTGGCAATTGCCTCTCCGATCAACGTCGCTCTTTCAATATCCTCTGAATCACGCGGGTTCCACCACGGCCAATGCCCGTTTCTGTCATGAGGCCACTTATCCAACGGGGCATGATCTGCCCGTGCCGACTGATGAACGTAGAGTCCGTATGGAGGAGCATCGTGCTCCGCCTCATAGGCTTCTCCGATTGGAGTGCCCACGGGAAGTTGCTGGGCGTGCCGAACTGCATCTTGTGGCACGCGAAACCCTGCCGACATCTCCCGACCCAGTAGCACTCTGCCTGCCGCAATACCACCTCGAACGAGAAAGCGATGCTCGACTTTGCGTTCGTGCAGAAACGCCGTACAAAGTCGCAGCATCACGAGGCGGACTGCATTTGACAGAGCAAGTTGGGATTGTGCCAGCATGAAGACGCCATCTGTGATCGGCACGATCTCGACACCTGCTCTTGGTGCACCCCGTAACACGGCATCATGGATCTTCGCAAAGAAATTGGCTGCCTGCGGCAGCGATCGCTCCATTGCTGCTTTCGCACCCATCATGTCAATCCAAACGACATAACGAGGCTCGACTCTCGTACTGGCCTTGGATTGATCGAAGTATGCTCGCTCGTGCTCAGGGAACAGCGCCTTGACACGGTCGTCACCCTGCAAGCTGATCTTTGCCTTGCTCATGCCGTCAACGCCCTGTTCATGTCATCGATAACGCTCTGGAGCCTGTCGCCGAAGAGGTCGTAGGCCTTGCCCAGGCTGCCCCGTTGAGCGAACCAACCGCTCTCAAGATCATCCTGCTCAACAGTAAGGCTGGTGGCGATGTGCTCGGCGAACTTGTCGAGCCACGTCTCCTGCTCGGGCGTGAAGACAACGCCGGCGGCGGCCTGCTGCTCGCGCCATTTCGCGTACCGCTGGCGGACCACCTCGGCAAACGGCGTTAACGGCTCAGTGGGCTGGAGAGTGTGGCGGATGAGTGAGACGAGGTCGGTGATGATCTGGCCGCCCTTGCCCTGGACTTTCGCGGCTTCGAGAGCTTCGTAGCAGCGCCAGAGATCCTCGGGCGTGGCGGACACAGGCGGACGCTGGATCTGCTCGGCGAGTTCCTTCAGGTCGCGGAACTTCAGGCGGTCGGGCGTGGCCATGCCGTAGAAGACCTGGAGCGCGGTGAGCTCGTCCTTGTTCTCCTCGATGAACTTCTTGAAGTCGTCGATCTTGGCCCGGGCCTTATCGAGCGCGGCCTGCGAGTAGCCAGCGGCGAGCACCTGATCCTGGCTGACCCGGTCGATGGTCTGCTCGTTGTCCTGCTTGATCTGCAGAAGTAGGTCGCGGAGCTTGGGGTCGTAGAACGGCTTGATCGCCTCCTTGATGAGCACCTGCTCGGCGGCCTCAAGCTGCTGCTCGCTCGGCTCGGGCGCGCCCGGGTTGAGCTCGCGGGCCTTGGCCTCGACGTTGGACTCGTCGAGGAACTCGACAAGACCCTTGACGAGGTCGTCAACCGACCGTCCACCCGCGTGCGCACAGACCTCGTCCTGTTGTTTGTCTGACATGTCGGCCGACAGGCGGGTGAGTTTGCCAGCGAGGGCGGACACGGCGTCCGGATCTGTGCCGCCGGCCTTGATGTAGTCGAGGACCTGCTTGAGGGTCTTGCTGGGCTCGCGGTCGAGCGGGCCTTTCTCGGTCTTGCTTACTTCGCACACGCCGACGGCATCCACGATCACGAAGCGGCTCTTGGTCCGAGCGTCGGGCGTGACACCCTTGATGGCGTCGGGAGGCATGACGCGTACGCCGCGCCCCTTCATCTGCTCGAAGTAATTGCTGCTCTTGATCGTGCGCATGAAGAAAACGATCTCGACGGGCTTCACATCGGTACCCGTCGCGATCATGTCGACCGTCACTGCGATTCGCGGGTTGTAGGAGTTCCGGAACTCCACGAGGACTTCCTCGCCGGTCTTTTTGCCGTTGAGTTTCGTGTAATAGGCCTCCTCGCGCTCTGTGCCATCAGGGTCAGTCACCTTCCGGGTCATGCGAACGACACCGGTGCGGTAAGTGATCTTCTGACAGAAGTCGTTGCCTTTGCCAAATTCCTCCCGGACGATGCGGACGATGTCATCTGCATGGGAATCGTCCTTGGCGAAGATAATGGTCTTCGGAACCTCTGTGCGCCCCGGGAAGATATCCGTGAATAGTCGGTCTCGGAACGTCTGCACTACGGTCCGAATCTGATCCTCGGCGACAACTGTACGGTCGAGCTCATCAGCTCCGTACTCGAAGTCCTGGTCGAGCTCCTCCTGGCGTTCACGGCGAGTCTTGCGGCTTCTCTTGCCGACGTAGTAGCCAGCGTTGACCGAAGAACCCTGCGAAGTGATCTGCGTGCGGATCTGATAGACGTCGTATGGCACGTTCACGCGGTCGGCAACCGCCTGCTCGTGCGTGTACTCCATGACGAGATTCTTGTTGAAGAAGCCGATGGTCTGCTTGCTCGGCGTTGCAGTCAGACCGATCAGGAAGGCGTCAAAGTACTTGAGCACATCACCCCAGACGCTGTAGATCGAACGGTGGCACTCGTCGACGATGATCGCGTCAAAGAACTCGGGCGGGATGTCAGCGTTGTACGTGACAGGAACTGGCGGTTTTTTGAACGCGCCCGGTCCTTCGAACGAGGAACGCTCCTCATCCTCATCGGGCAGGTCATCCTGCCGAGTGAGTACCGAATACAAGCGCTGGATCGTCGTGATGACAACCCGGTTGATGGGATCGAAGCGGTTTCGCCGCGGGAAGGCGATGTTGTAGAGCTTGTCGAAGGTGTGGCGTTCCTCCGGCGGTTGGAACTGCTGAAACTCCTTGAGCGTTTGGGTGCCCAGGTTGGTCCGGTCGACGAGGAAGCAGACGCGACGCGCGCCGGCGTGCCTGATCAGGCGGTAGGCGATGTTGGCGGCCGTGAAGGTCTTGCCTGACCCGGTTGCCATTTGGATGAGAGCTTTGGGCTTCCCGCGATACAGCGTCTGTTCGAGTTTCTGGATCGCGATGTGCTGCTTCGGCCATAGGCCCGCCTCCGGCACCGGCGGCATCTCGCGCAGTCCGCCTCTGAGTGTGTTCTCCGCCTGGACCATCTCTTGCAGAGTCTCAGGACGATGAAACGAGAAGATGTCTCGGCTCCGTGAGTCCGGCTCCATCCAGTTCGTGAACTGCGTGACCTCTCCGGTCGACTCGTACTGAAACGGCAGCGGGCGACGCCACGCAGGTATGCCTTCAGGGAGGCCCTCTCCGTAGCTTGCGGACTGACCTTCAACGCCCTTGAGCGTGTGGCCGACAGGCTTGGCCTCGACAACACCGATGGCCTTGCCGTCCACGTACAGAAGGTAGTCGGCCGGGCCGTGCGACCCAGGGAACTCCGTCACCGCGAGCCCAAGGCCAGCGCCCAGATTCATCTTGCGATAGGACTGAACCGACCAGCCCGAGGCGGTCAGCTTGGCATCGATGACTTCGCGTGCTTGCTCTTCAGGGGTTGGCACTGATCCCTCCAAGGATGAGGAATCCCAAGCCTGAGGCAGTGGCGCTGGCTACTTCATTCATGGACTAGCCTCACAAAAGCCCGGCCCCCAGAATGCGGTGCAAAGGCCCGACGACAGTGGCGGACTCCTGAAAATGTATCAGACAGCGCGCAACACTTCGCCCCCGACATGCAGATAGGTACTGGTGAACCCCCCCCCGCTCTCTGAGCAAGGCCCTTCACCGGGCCCGCCACCGACCGCAACTCTCCCGACTTCTCGATCAACGGCTTCTCGCCGCGGTTCTCGCGCGTGATCGCCCTTCTGGCCGCCGCATCGGCCCGGATCATCGAGATTTCTGCCCAGGATCGCTCGGATCCTCGGGGTGACGCCCCGATCGGGCTTGATCTGTCGGCGGTTTCAGGGATCAGTGTCCCCACCGGTGAACGGGCCAGAGAGCCGGAGCCCCACTCCACCGGGAAGGAGCCCGACCCGCGATGAACATCGACGCCGATACCTCTATAGAGCCCGATCCGGATACCGAGGCGCTGATCGCCCGGATCCAAGACATGTCCCCCGCCGAGCTGCGGGATCGCTACCGCGCCCTCTTCCGCGAGGAGACGCGATCCGGCAACCGCCAATGGCTGATCCGCCGCATCGGCTGGCGCGAGCAGGCGCTCCGCGAGGGCGGGCTCACCGAACGCGCCCGAGCCCGCGCCCAGGAACTCGCTCGCGATGAGGACCTGCGGGTCCGGCCGCCCACGACCGCCGAGCCCAAGGCCGGAGCGGGCCTGCGGACGCTTGAAGGCACTATGCCCAAACGCGACCCGCGTCTGCCGATCCCGGGCACCGTGCTCACCCGGTCGTACAAGGGCACCGAGTACCGCGTCACCGTGCTCAAGGACGGCTTCGAGTACGAAGGCAAACTGTACAAGTCGCTGACGGCCATCGCCGACGCCATCACCGGCACGCACTGGAACGGCCACCTGTTCTTCGGGCTTGCGAAGACGAAGAAGAAGGCCGGGAACAGCGCGAAGGAGGCGGGGCGGTGAGCCGAGCGAACTCCACCACCTCCAAGACCAGCGCCGTCGTCCGCTGCGCGATCTACACCCGCAAGAGCACCAGCGAGGGCCTCGAGCAGGACTTCAACACGCTGGATGCCCAGCGCGAGAGCGCGGAGGCCTACATCGCCAGCCAGAAGGGACAGGGCTGGGAGTTCCTGCCCGAACGGTACGACGACGGCGGCTACACCGGCGGCAACGTCGAGCGCCCGGCCCTCAAGCGCCTGCTCGAGGACATTGAGGCCGGCAAGGTCGACGTGGTGGTCTGCTACAAGGTCGACCGGCTCACGCGTTCGCTGACGGACTTCGCGCGGCTGATGGAGATCCTCGACAGGCACCACGCCTCGTTCGTGAGCGTGACCCAGTCGTTCGACACCTCGAACTCGATGGGACGGCTCACGCTGAACGTGCTGCTGAGCTTCGCCCAGTTCGAGCGGGAGCTGGCTTCCGAACGGACCCGCGACAAGATCGCCGCAGCGCGCCGCAAGGGGAAGTGGGCCGGGGGCTTGCCCGTGCTCGGCTACGACATCGTCCACCAGCCCGGCGGCAACACGCTGGCGGTGAACCCCGAGGAAGCCGATCGGGTCCGGAAGATCTTCTCGATGTACATCGAGCACGGCCGGGTGATGCCGGTGGTCGTCGCCTGCCGCCATATGGGATGGACCACGAAGTCGTGGACTGCGAAGACGGGCCGGCTTATGGGCGGCAAGCCGCTGAGCAAGAACCTGATCCTGCGGATCCTGAAGAACCCGGTGTATCTGGGCAAGGTCAGGCATCACGATGAGATCTACGAGGGCGAGCACGAGGCGATCATCGACCAGGCCACCTTCGACGCGGTGCAGGCCCGGATGGGGGCCAACCGCGAGGACCACGGCTCGCGCGTCTGCAACACCAACAACGCCCTGCTCAAGGGCATCGTCCAGTGCGTCCACTGCGGCTGTTCGATGGTCCACCACGCCGTCAGCAAGCCCGCGGACCCGAAGGCGAAGTCTTCCTCGGCGCGTGCGAGGCTGTACCGATACTACGTTTGCAGCCGCGCCCAGAAGCACGGGTGGTCGAGCTGCCCCGGCGCGTCCCTGCCCGCCGACGACCTCGAGCAGTTCGTCGTCGGCAAGATCCGCGACGTCGTCAATCAGGACGAGGTGATGGAGTCGATCGCGAAGACGACGGTCGAGCGGTTGACGATCACCATCGGGGCGCTGCTGGCGGACCCCGATGAGGCGATGGGGCTGGCCGAGAACTTCGACGCCCTGTGGAAGGGCATGAAGCGCGACGAGCGGATCGATCTGATCCGGATGCTCATCGAGCGGGTGGACTGGGACCCCGAGGAGGAGACGCTCAGCGTGATCTTCTTCGAGGGGGTGCCGCTGCCCGAGCCCAGCCAGAACGAACCCAAGACCACGAGCGAGGAGCAGGCGGCGTGAGCAGCAGGATCACCGAGAAAGTCCACTTCGCGACCGGCCGGTCGGGCCAGAAGAAGCTCAAGGCGGGCGCAGCGCCCGAGAAGCCGGTCAACGAGGGCCGCGTGCCCCGTGTGGCCCGCCTGCTGGCCCTGGCCATCCGGTGCGAGAAACTGCTCGCCAAGGGCCACATCGCCGATCAGGCCGAACTGGCCCGGCTGGGGCACGTGACGAGGGCTCGGATGTCGCAAATCATGAATCTGACGCTGCTTGCGCCGGATATCCAGGAGCAGATCCTGTTCCTGCCGAGGGTCACCAAGGGTTGCGATCCGGTGGGAGAACGGCACCTCCGGCCGGTCGTACGGGAGATCTCGTGGGCCAAGCAGCGGGCGATGTGGCGGAGGCTGAGAGCAGACCAGTGAGAGAAAGACCCTTTTGTCGACAGCAGGCTACAGATAGCCTGCTGGAATGCCCAAGAGGCCGCGGTACTTCATCTTCGCTTCGGATGATCCGAACCCATCACTGACACCCGGCACCGTCTTCTGGTCGGCACAGTCGCAGACCGAAGCCGCGAACTTCTGCGCGGCTAGCGTTGTTGCGTACAAGGGCTACATCATCTTCGACTACGCGGCAGCGGAAGAGTTCTCCAAGGCGGATGCCAGAGACCTTAGTAGCGTCCTCGCTGCCCTAGCGCACGAAGAACAGCGACAGACTCTTGATCGGAAACCCGAGAGCCTCCCGGACCATGTGCGAACCCGATTGGTATTGCGGCGCATCGCACTGCTCTGGTCAAACTCCGTCATCAAGCCCAAGCGATCTTCGTCGGAGGAACTCGCAGCCAAGGCACCTGACTCTGCCCGACTCAGCCGTCCGGAGTCTGCGCATGCCAAACTCCACTGCGCGTTCCACTACGCAAGGGCGTACGAGGCCGTCCTGAACGCGGCAACCTGGAGAGAGAATCTACGATCCGACCCGCTTCTCCGAGAGTACTACGCCGGCGTCGTAAACTCGCTTCGGGCCATCATTTCCGGCGACCCCTTTCTCG
>JANSXG010000022.1 GCA_024743075.1 bacterium
GAGCCCGCCTCCCTCAAGCGATGGGAGGCTATGGACCTGTACCAGCAGGTCACCGAGGACCAGACCCGCGCCGACCGGTTCGTCTTCCACGACGGCCCGCCCTATGCCAACGGCTCGATCCACCTCGGGCACCTGCTCAACAAGTGCCTCAAGGACTTTGTCGTCCGATCGAAGCTCATGGCCGGCTTCGCCTGCCCCTATGTGCCCGGCTGGGACTGCCACGGCCTGCCCATCGAGCACAAAGTGATGACCGAACTCAGTTCCAGCGGCAAGCTGGAGAAGTTGGCCACCCTCGACGAGGACACCCGGCGCATGGCCATCCGGCGCGAATGCCAGAAGTACGCCGAGAAGCATGTCAAGCACCAGACCGGCCAGATGAAGGGTCTGCTGACGCTCGCCGACTACGACCACCCATACCTCACGATGAACAACGCGTACGAGGGCGCGACGCTGGAGGTCTTTGCGGGTCTGGTCGAGCAGGGACTGGTGTACCGTCAGCTCAAAGCGGTGCACTGGTCGATCGCCAACGAGACCGCGCTCGCCGAGGCCGAACTCGAGTACGAGGAGCGTGAGGACATCTCTGTGTTCGTGGACTTTGAGGCGGTCGACGGCGACGCCGTCTACGACGCGTTCGGGCTGCCGGCGCACGACGCCGACGATGAATCGGATGCCCGACCGCACCAGAAGCCGAGCTTCATGATCTGGACGACCACGCCCTGGACACTTCCGGCAAACCTGGCCATCGCGGTCAACGAGAAGTTTACCTACGCGCTCGTGAAGGTCGACGGCAGTTACACCGTGCTCGCCGAGGGCCTGGTCGAACAGGTCACGAAGGCGGCAGGCGCAGATGAGGTCGAGGTCCTCGCAACGACGACGGGCGACAAGCTCGTCGGCCTGCGCTATCGCCACCCGTTCGTCGAGGGCGGTCCGGACTTTGCGACCCAGCCCGACGCCGCGATGCGCGGCTCAGACCCCGCGGGCATCTACCGCGTCGTCCAGGCCGATTATGTCACGCTCGAAGACGGCACCGGGCTGGTCCATACCGCTCCCGGACACGGCAGCGAGGACTACATGACCGGCCTGCGCGAGAGGCTGCCGGTCTACTGCCCGGTTCGCGCCAACGGCACATACGACGACTCGGTGCCCGAGAAGTACCGGGGGCTGTTGGTCTGGGACGCGAACGAGAAGATCACCACCGATCTCGGCGAAAGTGGTCACCTGTTCCACTCCAACCGATTCATGCACTCGTACCCGCACGACTGGCGCAGCAAGACGCCGGTCATCTTCCGCGCGACCGAGCAGTGGTTCATCGGCGTGGACGAGCCGGCCAAGTCGTCGGGAAGGACGCTTCGTGAATCGGCGCTCGATGAGACTGCCGAACGCGTGAAGTTCATCCCCGAGTGGGGACGCAACCGGATGCGCGGCATGCTGGAATCGCGCCCGGACTGGTGCATCAGTCGCCAGCGCGCGTGGGGCCTGCCCATCCCCGCCTTCTACGCCCAGGACGCCGAAGGCAACCCCGTGACGCTGCTGACCACCGCCTCCGTCCGCGCTATCGCCGAGGCGTTCCGCGAGGAAGGGTCTGATTCCTGGTTCACCAAGGACAGCGCGCACCTGCTGCGCCACTATGACTACGCCTCCGACGCCGAGGCCCCCAAGGGGCTCGATCTCGATGCGCTCGCCAAAAGCCGCGACATCTTCGATGTGTGGTTCGAGTCGGGCTCGTCGTGGAACGCGGTCATGCGCGAGCGGTCCGGTGGTGCTCAGAAGGCCCTCGACAACAACGGCGGCGTGGACTATCCGATCGATCTCTACCTGGAAGGCTCCGATCAGCACCGTGGCTGGTTCCAGCTGTCGCTGCTCCCAGGACTCGGCACGACCGGCACCTCGCCGTTCAAGAGCGTGCTGACGCACGGCTTCATGGTCGACAAGGACGGCAAGAAGATGTCCAAGTCGCTGGGCAACGCCCTCGATGTGGACGAGCTCGTCAAGAACTTCGGCGCTGACGTTTGTCGCTGGTGGATCGGCTCGATCAGTTACGAGAACGACATCAAGGCCGACCTCGAATTCTTCAAGACGGCTGGCGAGACCTATCGCAAGATCCGCAACACCCTGCGTTTCATGCTCAGCAACCTCGCGGACTTCAAGCCATCGCTCAAGGAAGGCGACGGCGGGATGTGCGTGCCGTTCGCTCAGTTCCCCCCCACTTCGATCGATGCGTGGGCCCTCGCGGAGTTCAACCGCGTATCGCAGACCGTGCGCAGAGCATTCGAGAACTACCAGTTCCAGAAGGCCACCAGCACGATCTACAACTTCTGCAACGACACGATGTCCGCGACCTACCTCGGCGCCGTGAAAGACCGTCTGTACTGCGACAAGGCCGACTCGCCCCGCCGACGGCGCACACAGTCTGCGCTCTGGGACATCTGCGACGGTCTGTGTCGCCTGCTCGCGCCGATCATCCCGCACACGGCGGATGAGGCGTACCGCGAACTGCGTGGCGTGACCAACCAGGACAAGAGCGATCGCACCTGCGTGCACACCGCCCGCTTCGTGGACCCCTACCCGGTCGAGTGCGACGCGTCGTGGACCGACGTCATCAAGGCCCGCGACGCGGCGCTCAAGGCCATGGAGCAGGTACGCGCCCAAGGTGATCTCGAAAATCCGCTCGACTGCGCCGTCGTTCTGCCTGACCCGCAAGGCAAACTGACGAAGTTCGACACCGACGATCTTGCCGACCTGCTCGGCGTGAGCCGGGCGTCGGTGGATGCCGGAGCGACCGAAGTTCGCATCGACGACCTGCGCGACCAAGCGATGTGCGAGCGTTCCCGCAAACGCGATGCGACCGTGAAGCAGCGATCTGACGGCGGGATGCTCAGCGACCGGGACGCCGAGGCCGTGGGCGTCTCCTGAACCCGACTGTTCGCATCAACTCGAAGCCGGGCCTCAGACGGGCTCGGCTTTTTTCGTGGTTTCAGCCGACGCCGGGACCTGGTACCAGCCGGACGGGTCCGAGGCCTGATCACCCGGCCCGGGCGCCGGCAGTTTCCCGTGGCTACGTTCGCGGAGGCCTGCGCGGAGTTCGAGACGCATCGCATCGATCTCGCGGGCGAGGCGGCGGAGCGCTTCGTCGGGACCGTCCTTGAGCAATTCATCGTGACCGATCGGCTCGCCGATCATCCCCGCCGAGACACCGCCGAAGAGCCGCGGACGCTTCTGTCCCTTTGGCCAGATGTCGTGAAACCCTTCGACCGCCACCGGCACGATGGGGCAGCGCGACTTCCGCAGCAGGAGCAGGGTACCGCGTTCGAATGGCTTGAGCGCACCGTCTTCGGAGCGCGTGCCCTCGGCGAAGACGACCATCGCCGCGCCCGATTCGAGCCGCTTGAGCGCCTCCTTGATCGCCACAAGATCGGCCTCGCCTCGTCGGAGCGGTATCGAGTTCAGTTTGCGGATCAGCCAGCCGAACGCGGGGCTGTTGAACAGCGTCCCGCGCGCCAGAAAGTGGACGCCCCGCCCCATCGCGAGCGACCCGACCGCCGGGGGGTCCAGGTGCGACTGGTGGTTGCAGACCAGAATGCACGCCCCGGTCCGCGGCAGGCGCGACCGCCCGTACCGGCGATAGCGGAAGCAGCAGACGTATACCAGGTGCACCAGCCGGTTGCAGAAGTTGTAAGAAGCGATATGCCACCAACTCTGCAGCGGGTAGCGCTCTCGCAGTGACCCATTCCCCGAGCCAGCCGAATCACCCACCGTCGCCAACCCCAACCGGCTCGTTCAACCGCGACGCCGGCACGCGATCACGCACGATCTCGCACAATCGCTCGACGACCTCGGCCTGGCTCAGTTCGTCGGTCATCACGACGACCGCGTCCTTCGGACAAACGAGCGGGCCGATTCTCCGAGTGGTGTCGCGCTCGTCGCGGTCTCGGATCTCGTGCTCGACTTCCTCGAAATCCGCCCGGCGCCCCATCGCGCGGAGCTGCTCGACCCGACGCTCGGCACGAATCGTGACCGACGCGTCCAGATAGAACTTCACATCGGCATCGAAAAAGACCACAGAGCCCTGGTCGCGCCCCTCACTGACGAGTCTCGGGTGCACTTCCCCGATGCGACGCTGTTTCTCGACGAGCACCGCCCGGACCTCGGGCAACTGGGAGACCGGCGAGACCGCTCCTGAAACATCGGGATCGCGCAGGCGGTCGACCATCGGCTCGCCGAAGACGTAAAGGGTCGGCGGGTCGGCCGTCCAGTCGAAACGCAAATCGGCCTGTCGGACAACGTCCGCGATCGCTTCGCCCTGATCGAGTCTGATCGATCGGTCGAGCGCGAGGGCCGCCGCGGCGCGATACATCGCGCCGGTGTCGAGGAACTCCAGACCGAGTGCCGAAGCCACTTCCCGAGCGACGCTTGATTTGCCGGTCCCGGCGGGGCCGTCGATGGCGATGATCACGCGATCCAGCGACGGATGGCTCCGCCTGCCGGGCCCGTGCTGTGCGTCCGATCCGGTCATCTTCAGGTCTCCACGCCCGCGTCCAGAATCTGCTCGATCGCCGATTTGCAGGCCGCCACCTGCTCCATGGCCTTCGGGCCGCTGTTCGATTCTACCGCAAGAGTGCCGTCATACCCGACCGCTTTGATCGCTTCGACGCATGATTCGATCTCGAACGCCGCGTGCCCGCCCTTCGCGTCGAACGCGCCGCAGGAAGCCGTCACGGCCGATGCGTACGGCACGATCGACTTCAGGTACGACGCCGGATCGCCCGACGCCGCCGCTTGCGCGAAGGAAGGAAATGACCCGATCCGGAAGCCGCCGACCTTGCGGATCAGGCCGGACAGCCTCTCAGGCGTGCCCGTGAGCCCTTCGGACAGCGACAGGAGCAGGTTCAGTTCCATGCGTTCGGCGGCGCGGACGACGTCCCTCAGGTTCTCTGCGACCAGGTCTTCCGCGTCGTCGCCCTGGGTGTCGGCCAGCGACATCGCCACGGACGAACACCCGAGCCGGTGGGCCACCTGCATGACCTTGCTCATGCGATCGATCACCTGCTCGGTGGTGTCCCCTTCGAGATCGCCGAGCTGGTGCGGCTGCTCCTCCACGAGCACGAGGCACGGGCACGCCGCCTTGTCGGCTCGGTCCCGCAACTTGTCGATCTTCTTCGCGTTCCACCCCTTCAGGAGGGAGGTCGTGATCTGGAGACCGGCGAAATCGAACTCGTCTTTGGCTACGCCCGGCAGGTCGAGCAGGTCCAGCTCAGGGCTCGAACCGGTGAGCTGGGCTCGTAACGCGTTGGACGAAAGCGTGATCAGCATGTGGCGGCCCATATCCCCGAACTGAGGTTCTCGATCCGATGCCCTCCGGTCATCCCGCGTCCCGGGCGGTGCCACTGTACCGGGTTCGACTGGTTCGGCAAGCGAACCCCCTGCTCCGGTTGGAACCGCCCGAGCCGTTGCGTGTAGCATGCTCGGATCGACCGGAGCGACGGTCCTGCCCCGGCATTTCCCTACTGACGACCCACGGAGCACGCCTGTGTCTTCTACGCCCGCCGATTGCAAGTACACCGAATCCCACGAATGGCACAAGCTCGAAGGCGACACGGTCACCATCGGCATTACCCAGTTCGCAGTCGATGAATTGACGGACATCACCTACGTCGAACTCAAGAGCCCCGGCGACGCGATCGATGCAGGCGAAACCATCGGCGAGGTCGAGTCGGTCAAAGCCACCAGCGACATCTACTCCGCCGTCGGCGGAGAGATCATCGAGGTGAACGAGGCCCTTAACGACGACCCGTCCCTGATCAACACCGACCCGTACACCGAGGGCTGGCTGGTCAAGATCAAGGTCTCGGACGCCTCGCCGCTTGAGGGCCTCATGGACAAGGCGTCCTACGACGAGAAACACAGCGGCTGACCGCGCGAATCGTCGGGTCCACCGCGAGCGAAAAGGATCCGGACTGAGTCCCAATCACGCTCTGCGAGCCCGCCGCTTCCCATGTCCATCATCCAGTGCGAAAACCTGCGCAAGACCTATCGCATCGGGACCCGATCGGTCGAGGCTCTGCGCGGCGCGACGCTGGAGATCGATGAGCCCGGCTTCTACGCGATCATGGGCCAGTCCGGCTCGGGAAAGAGCACACTGCTGCACCTGCTCGCGGGCCTCGACGACAGCGACGGCGGCACCGTCTCCGTCGCCGGCAAACGCCTGGACGAGATGGACGACCGGGCCCTGACCGAGTTCCGGCGGACCGAGATCGGTGTGGTCTTCCAGCAGTTCAACCTGATCCCGACCATGACCGCTCGGGAGAACATCGAACTGCCCGGCATGCTCGCCGGTCGACCCGCGGACGAACTCAAGGCCCGCTCAAGCGAGCTCCTGAAGCAGCTTGGCATCGCCGAGCGAGCCGATCACCGGCCCGAGGCGCTGTCGGGCGGCGAGCAGCAACGCGTCGCCATCGCAAGATCACTGCTTTTCTCACCGGCGGTGATCTTCGCCGATGAGCCGACGGGCAACCTCGACTCGGCCAGTGCCGAGCAGTTGTGGTCGCTGCTGGCGGCGCTCGCCGAGCAGCAGCAGATCACCGTGATCATGGTGACGCACGAGCCGTCGGCCGCCTCTCACTGCAAACGAACCTATCTGCTGCGCGACGGCGTGGTCAGCGGCACGATCGAAACCGGAGCGATGGATGCCACCGACATTGCGGCTGAGTATCAACGCCTTAGCCGGTCGGCGTAGCCGTACCGCGCTGCTGGTCGCCGCGGTCGCGCTCTCCACGACGCTGATCGCCGCGGTGTCCTGTGCGCTGGCCTCCATCAACGCCGGCACCATGCTCCAGATCGAGCGCGAACTCGGCTCGGCCGACATCCGCGTGCGCGACATCTCCGAGCGGCTCATGGATCCGGATGTGCTGTCGATCGTGAAGGGCGTGGACGGCATCGCGCTCGCCGTACCACGCGGGCGTGGGCCGATCGAACTCATCTCGGATGTCCTCGGCGACGACGGCGAGCCGTTAAGGGCGGATGCTATCGGCACCGGCATCGACCCGCCGCTCGAGTACCGGCTGCGCCGCCCGCTCATCGACCGGGGCAAGGTCGTCCGCGCCGACGATGAGATCGTGCTCGCCGAGAGCGTCGCGGAGGAACTCGGGGTCCGCATCGGCGACACGATCACGATCACCCCAAAGCCGGGTCAGAATCCCGTCCGCGTGCGTGTGGTCGGCCTGCAAGCCAAGCAGACCATCCAGATCGTTGACAAGCCGACCGCCGAGCTCACATTGCGCACTCTCGCCAGCGCTCGACTCGGAACACCGCGACTCCATCAGGTCCTCGCGAAGGCCGCGGCCGACCAGGACCCGGTCGATGTCGCCGATCAGATCGGGCAGAACCTTCCCGATGGCTTGCAAGCCGAGCCGACGGAGCTCATCACGACGGGCATCGAGAGCAACCTGAAAGCGAACCGCCTCTCGTACTCGATCGCGTCGATCCTCGCCTTCGTTGCCGCGGCGTTCATCGTGCTCACCGGCATGACCACCAGCGTTCTCGAGCGCCGACGCGAACTCGCGATTATGCGCTGCATCGGCGCGAAGCGGATGCAACTCGCCGGGGCCCAGATCGGAGTCGGCGCGTTCCTCGGCGCAGCCGGCGCCACGCTCGGCATCCCCTTCGGCGTTCTGCTCGCTTACTTCCTCACGCTCATCTTCCCCGATCGATTACCCGCCGGTCTGCACATCTCGGCGTGGGGCCTGATCTTCGCCGCTTTCGGGTCGATCGCCTCGGGCGTCGTCGGAGCGCTGTACCCCGCGATCTCTGCCTCCAGAGCGCGTCCCCTCGCCGCCATCGCCGCCCACTCCCGCCCCGTCTCCATGGGCGTCGTCGCCCTCTGCGGCGGGATCGGCCTCGCGCTGATCGCCATCCAACTGGTGATGATCAATATCAGCGATGACAGCACCTTCGTGTTCTATTCCTATGCGTACGCCGGCCTGCCGCTGATGTTCCTCGGGTACTTCCTGCTCGGCGTGCCGCTGGTGCTGGCGGTGTCGCTTCTGCTCACGCCCACGCTGCGAGCCGTGTTCCGCCTGCCGAAGGGCCTGCTCGAAGGCACCGTGCGGGGCACACCGGTCCGCCACGGCTTCACCGCCGGCGCACTGATGATCGGCGTCGCGATGCTGGTCAGCATCTGGACCAACGGCAACGCTCTGCTCCGCGACTACCTGGGATCGATCGAGTTCCCCGAGGCCTTCGTGCTCTCCCGCTTCGGCCTGCCACCGGACGTGACCGAACGCCTGGAGTCTCTCGAGTTCGTGACCGAGACCTGCATCATCACCGAGCAGAAAATCGAGACGAACGCCTTCGGCATCTCCGGTTTCCGCGAGCCGAAGACCACATTCATCGGGTTCGAGGTCGACAAGTTCTTCGAGCTCAACAAGCTCAACTGGGTCGCCGGCGATCCGGAGTACGCCCGCCGTCGGCTGAGCGAGGGCGGCGCGGTCATCGTCGCCAAGGAGTTCCTGACCAACCGCCCGGAGTACGGCATCGGCAACTCCTTCCCGGTCGAGTGGCAGGAGACCGTGCACGAGTTCGAGATCGTCGGCGCGGTCACCTCGCCCGGCCTCGATCTGGTCAGCAAGTACTTCGACGTCGGCAAAGAGCGTCAGGACTTCTCGATCCACTCCGTGTTCGGATCGCTCGAAGACCTGCGCAGCCTCTTCGAGACCGACGCGATCGAGTTTGTCCAGATCAAAATGGACGGCTCGGTCACCGACGAAGAGGCCACCCGCCTCATCCGCGAGGCCGTGGACCTTCCGCTGATCATCGTGGGCTCCGGCCAGGAGATCAAAGCCGGCATCATGGAGATCGGTCGCGGCTCCATGCGCATCATGGCGTCGGTAGCAATCGCCTCAATGCTCATCGGCATCTTCGGCGTCAGCAACATCGTGATCGCCGGCATCGACGCTCGACGCTTCGAATTCGGAGTGCTCCGCGCCGTCGGCGGACAGGCCGGCCTCCTGCGCCGCCTGATCATCGCCGAGGTCCTGCTTCTGACGGTGACCGGCTCAGTCCTCGGCACGCTGCTCGGCCTGCAGGGCGCCTTCGCCGGCCAGCGGATGTGGACGGTGCTCGCGAGCATCACGACCGAGTTCCGCCCGCCGCTGCTTCCGATCGCGGTCTCGTGGCTCGTACTGATTGGTCTGACCACCGCGCTCGTGCTGCCCATCGCCCAGCGCCTCGCGCGGACCCCCGTCCGCCAACTGATCTTCGCTACGCGGGGCTGACCGGAAGGCCTACCATCGCTCATGCGCGAGATCGAGCATCTTTTTCAGATCAAGAGCGAGTTCGAGCCGACCGGCGACCAGCCGCAGGCCATCGATGCCATCGCGCGTCAGATCGAGAGCGGCAGGCCCGCGACCACGCTCCTCGGCGCGACCGGCACCGGCAAGACCTTCACGATGGCCCATGTCATCGAAAAGGTCCAGCGCCCGGCACTGATCCTCAGCCACAACAAGACCCTCGCCGCACAGCTCTATGAGGAGTTCAAGGAGCTCTTCCCCGAGAACGCGGTCAGCTATTTCGTTTCCTACTACGACTACTACCAGCCCGAGGCGTACATCCCCCAGCGGGACATCTACATCGAAAAAGACTCCTCTCGCAACGACGACCTCGACCGCCTGCGTCTCGCCGCGACATCGAACCTGCTCTCACGCCGCGACACCATCGTCGTCGCGTCGGTTTCGTGCATCTTCGGGCTCGGATCGCCCGGCGCGTACTCCGAAAAGGTATTCACCATCACGACCGGCCAAGAGATCGACCGGCGCGAGTTCCTGCTCGCGCTCGCCGACATGCAGTACCAGCGGGCTGAGATGGATTTCAAGCGAGGCACCTTCCGCGTCTCCGGCGACGTGATCGACCTCTACCCCGCCTACGAGCAGTACGCCGTCCGCATCGAGCTCTTCGGCGACGAGATCGAGTCCATCTCGCTCATCAACCCGACCTCCGGCGAACTCCTCGCCGACGAGCAGCTCTTCCACATCTTCCCGGCCGTGCACTACGTCATGCCCGACGACACCAAGCAGCAGGCCATCGAGCAGATCAAGACCGACCTCGACGCCCGCGTCATGGAACTGCGCAGCGAGGGAAAACTGCTCGAAGCCCAGCGCCTGCTCGCACGCACGAAGTACGACCTCGAGATGATCGAGGAAGTCGGCTACTGCTCGGGCATCGAGAACTACTCCCGCTATTTCGACGGTCGCCAGCCCGGCGACAAACCCTCCACACTGCTCGACTACTTCTACGCCGGCCCCGCCGGTCGCGACTGGGTCATGATGATCGACGAGTCGCACGTGACCATGCCGCAGGTCCGCGCGATGTACAACGGCGACCGCCAGCGCAAGATGGTCCTCGTTGAACACGGCTTCCGACTGCCCTCAGCCCTCGACAACCGACCGCTCACCTTCGAGGAATTCGAGCGGATGGTGCCGCAAACACTGTATGTCTCGGCAACGCCCGGGCCCTACGAACTCACGCGAACCGAGGGCGAGGTCATCGAGCAGATCATCCGCCCGACCGGCCTCGTGGACCCGATCGTTGAGGTTCGTGCCGCGGGCAACCAGGTCCCCGACCTGCTCGAAGAGTGCCGCAAGCGCGTCGAGCGCAACGAACGCGTCCTCATCACGGCGCTCACCAAGCGCCTCTGCGAAGACTTGACGAACTACCTCGACAAGGCGGGCCTGAAGGTCCGCTACCTGCACTCCGAAATCGACACGCTCGATCGCATCGAGATCCTGCGCGACCTGCGCATGGGCGAGTTCGACATCCTCGTCGGCGTCAACCTGCTCCGCGAAGGGCTCGACCTGCCCGAGGTCTCGCTCGTCTGCATCCTCGACGCCGACAAGACCGGCTTCCTCCGAGGCGAAACCTCGCTCATCCAGACCATCGGCAGGGCTGCCCGCAACGTCGAAGGCATGGTCATCATGTACGCCGACGAGGTCACCGAGCCCATGCAGGCCGCCATCGACGAGACCGAGCGCCGGCGCGCCAAGCAGCTCGCCTACAACGCCGAGCACGGCATCACGCCGCAGACCATCCGCAAGCAGATCCGCCGCGGCATCGAGTCCGAACTCCGCGCCACCCGCACCGCGCGCGAGGCCGTCCAGACCTCCGAGGAGTCCTATGGCGTCCACGAACTGCTCTCCATGCTCGAAGAGGAGATGACCCGCGCCGCGCAGGAACTCGAGTTCGAGAAGGCCGCCGAGATGCGCGACACCATCAACAAGATCAAGGACTCACCCGCCCTGATGAGCGGCGAAGAGAAAGTCCGCCTCAGCGACTTCAAGAAGGGCTCCAAACGGTCCGGCGCGCGTGGGAAACCCGGTGCCGCCGGCACCAAGTCCGGCCGGAAGCGCAAGTCGTCCGGGCGCCGCGGCGACCCGGTCTGATTCCGCTTACACGGTTGCGAGCACCCAGATCCAGCTCATGCCCCGACCGGGGTACGTGTGCTCGAGGCACTCGCGGTCCACACGCTGCACCGTCAGGCCGGCCGCTTCCACAACGGCGCAGATGCCGGCCACGCTCCAGCGAGTCGCCTGCTCTTTCGGAAGGTCCGCGCAGATGTCACGCCCGTAATGCTCGGGCGTTCCGTCGTCGGCCACCTGAAAGCACACCCGCCCCCCGGGCGTCAGGATCCGGCGCAGGTCTTCCAGGTACCGCCCCACCGCAACCTTCGGCATGTGCTGGAACACCGTGAACGCCACCGCCGCCGAGGCGCAGCCGCCCTCCAGCGCATCAAGCGAGATCCCATCGCCCAGCACGAGCGAGACACGCTGCTCGTCCCGCTTGCGGGTCGTCAGCAACTCTTCGGCCTTCGTGAGCGGTTCCGGCGCCAGATCGATCCCGACCACGCCTGAGACTTCGGGAAGCAGGTGGTACAGCAGACGCCCGTACCCGCAGCCGATTTCCAGCACCGTGTCAGCCTCGGTTGGCCTGAGCATGTCTCTCACGCGTGCCACGCCGAGGTCATGCAGGGGGTCCTGATAGCGGGCGTGGTTGTCAAAGTACCCATGCCCGTCGTGCAAACGGCGCCAGTTCTCAACGACGCGCCGGGCCTCGGTCATCGGATCGGACGGAGCTTCGGTTCGGGCGGCGAGCATGCCCTTCTATCGGCACCGGGCACTCGGACCGCTCAAAACCAGCCGCGACGCTTCATCCAGGCAAGCACGCCCACCGCCAGCGCGACCATCAGCACGCTCACCGCAACAAAGCCGCCCTGACTCCCCTCGCCGGGGATCTTCACGTTCATCCCGAACACCCCCGCCACGAATCCCAGCGGCATGAACACCGCCGAGACGATCGCCAACACGTACATCCGCTGGTTCAATCGCTCGTTGAACCCCGCGGTCAACTCGTCCTGGCTCACCTGCATCTCCTCGCGTAGCGTCTCCAGATCTTCGACCCGGCGGGTGAACCGATCTCCGGCCTCCCGGATTCGCACGCGTTCATCGTCGGGCATCCAGTCCAGCTTCTCCGACGCAAGCAGAACGACCGCGTCGCGCTGCGGACGCAGGTAGCGCTTCAGCCCCATCATTCGGCGTCGAAGATCCGCCAGCCGGTCGGCGATCTCTCGCCCGCGCCCGTTCTCGTCGATCTCGGTCTCGATCCGCTCGGACTGCTCTTCCAGATCGTCGATCACATCGCCTGCGCGCGTCGCGAGGTCGTGCAGCAGGAAACTGAGCATCGACGCGGTCCCCGTCGGACCGTCGCCTCGCTGCAGCGCCTCGCGCATCGCCACGACCGCCCGCAGTTTGCGCGATCGCAGCGTAATCAACCATCCCCCCTCCGCCCACATCCGGAGGGAGATCATGTCCTCCGGCTCCGCGCCCTCGTTCAGGTTCACACCCCGGACGATCACCAGCACGCCACCGGCGTACGGCACCACGCGTGGACGCGTTCCCGGCCGGACCAGCGCATCCGCGATCCAGCCGTCGAAGCCAGCATCCTCGCGGATCCAGTCGATCGCACCCTCGATGTTCAGGTCGAGGTGGACCCAGATCGGCGCATCGGGGCGGCCTTCGGAGACCTTCACCTCGTCCCAATCGAGTTGCTTTGCTCCGCCCTTCCCGTCGAGGCGCCAGGCGTAGATCAAACCGTTGGGGAGCGTGGGGAATTCGTCGGTCATGGGTTCAGATCGTACACGCTGAGCCCCCAGACCGAGCCCCGTGCGTCCTATGATCACCGACCACCTCCAGAACAAGGACCGCCGTGCCCTCAGCCGCGAAATCGAAGAAATCGCCGGGTCGAAAGACCACCCGCAAGAAGTCCCCCCGCCGCAACGCGCTCGACCCGACGCTCTCCGCCGGCGAGGTCGACGGCGCGCTCGACGCCGCGCGACCTGACAACAACATCGCGCCCGCTGCCCGCAAGCAGGGCGACGACCGCTTCGATCCCATCCGGGCGATCCGCGTGCGCGGCGCCCGCGAGCACAATCTCAAGAACATCGACATCGACATCCCGCGCGACCGGCTGGTCGTCATCACCGGGCTCTCCGGCTCGGGCAAGTCCTCGCTCGCCTTCGACACCATCTTCGCCGAAGGCCAGCGCAAGTACATGGAGTCGCTGTCGGCCTACGCCCGCCAGTTCCTCGACCAGCTCAAGAAGCCAGATGTCGACGACATCGAAGGCCTCCCGCCGACGATCGCGATCGAGCAGCGCTCAGCCTCCAGCAACCCGCGCTCGACCGTCGCCACGTCCACCGAGATCTACGACTACCTCCGCCTGCTCTTCGCCCGCGTCGGCTCGCCCACCTGCTGGCACCCGACGAAGACGAAGAAGGACGGCACCGTCGTCGAGCGCTGCGGAAAACCGATCTCCTCCTCCAACCCCTCCCAGATCACCGACGCCGTGCAGGCCCTCGCCGGGGGCACCCGCCTCATGGTGCTCGCCCCGGTCGTCCGCTCCAAAAAGGGCTTTCACAAGGAAGTCGCCGACGGCCTCGTCGCCAACGGCTTCATCCGCGCCCGCGTCAACGGCCAGATCGTCGACCTGCGCGAAGCCCTCAAGGACGAATCCGAGAACCCCCTCAACCTCGGGCGCTACGAGAAGCACACCATCGAAGCGGTCATCGACCGCGTCGTCGTCAAACCCGAAGCCCGCCAGCGCCTCAGCGAGTCCGTCGAGACGGCCCTGCGTGTCGGCGAGGGTGTGGTCGTCGTCACCGTCGATCAGGGCGACGGCACATGGTCAGACACCGTCTACTCCGAAAAGTACGCCTGCGCCGACCACCCAGAGTGCTCCCTCACCGAACTCGAACCCCGCCTGTTCTCCTTCAACAGCCCCCACGGCGCCTGCCCCGACTGCCACGGCCTCGGCGCCATCCTCGAATTCGACGAGGAACTCGTTCTCCCCGACGAAGATAAAACCATCCTGCGAGGCGGCATCGCCCCGTGGAAGAAGACCGGCCCCGGCGGCATGTTTTCCGGGCGCTACATCCGGCGCTTCTGCCGCTGGTTCGACGTCTCACCCTCCACACGCATCGCCGACCTCGGCGACGAACTCCGCCAGATCCTCCTCTACGGCACCACCGAGGCCGACTCGAAGAAGTTTGGCGCCGAGTGGGACGGGGTCGTCCCCATGCTCCACGGCTGGTTCGAACGCACCGAGAGCCAGTGGGCCAAGGACTTCCTCCACCAGTTCATGACCGAGCGCACCTGCCCGAACTGCCTCGGCGACCGCCTGCGCATCGAATCGCTGTCGGTCTTCATCAACGCGACCGAGTCTCTCCCCAAAGAAGTCCTCGACCACCGCGAAACCCGCGGCCTCAATACCGACCCCAAACGCCTCAACCTCGCCGACTTCACCAAACTCAACATCGCAACCGCCCTGCGCATCACCGATGCGCTCGAACTCACCGCCGAACAGTCGCAGATCGCCGACCCGATCGTGCGCGAGGTCAAAGCCCGGCTCGGCTTCCTCGCCTCCGTCGGTCTCGAGTACCTCTCGCTCGATCGCAAAACCGCCACGCTCTCCGGCGGCGAGGCCCAGCGCATCCGCCTCGCTACGCAGGTCGGCTCCGGCCTCGTCGGCGCCGCCTATGTCCTCGATGAGCCCACCATCGGCCTCCACGCGCGCGACAACACCCGCCTCATCCGTACCCTCCGGCATCTCGCCGACATCGGCAACACGGTGCTCGTCGTCGAGCACGATGAGGAGATGATCCGCTGCGCCGACCACGTCCTCGACATCGGCCCCGGCCCCGGCGTCCACGGCGGGCGCGTCATCGCGCAGGGTTCCGTCGAAGAGATCGAGGCCTCAGAAGAATCACTCACCGGCAAGTATCTGTCCGGACGCATGGAAGTCGCCGTACCCGACGAGCGCCGCGTGCTCAGCACCAAGGACGCCGTCACCATCAAGGGCGCGAAGGAGAACAACCTCAAGAACGTCGACGCAGCCTTCCCCCTCGGCGGCATGGTCTGCGTCACCGGCGTTTCCGGCTCGGGCAAGTCCACCCTCGTCAACGACATCCTCCTCAAGGCCGCCCGCAAGCACCTGACCTCTTCCCGCGACAAGCCCGGCCAGCACACCCGCATCAACGGCCTGCACCGCATCGACCGCATCATCGAGGTCGACCAGTCCCCCATCGGGCGCACCCCCCGCTCCAACCCCGCCACCTACACCGGCATGTTCGATGAGATCCGCAAGACCTTCGCCCAGACCCGCGAAGCCAAGATCCGCGGCTACAAGGTCGGACGCTTCAGCTTCAACGTGAAGGGCGGACGCTGCGAGGCCTGCCAGGGCCAGGGGGTGAAGAAGATCGAGATGCACTTCCTCCCCGACATCTTCGTCGAGTGCGAGGTCTGCAAGGGCTCGCGCTACAACCGCGAAACCCTCGATGTGACCTATCGCGGCAAGAACATCGCCGATGTCCTCGAGCTCACCATCGAGGAGGCCTGCTCGTTCTTCGAGAACCACCCCAAGATCCTGCGGTTCAGCCAGTGCCTGCTCGATGTCGGCCTCGGCTACATCAAGCTCGGGCAGCCCTCCACCACCCTCTCCGGTGGCGAGGCCCAGCGCGTGAAACTCGCCACCGAACTCGGCAAGGGCACCACCCACCACGGCCTGCCCACCAGCGAGCACACGCTCTATGTGCTCGACGAACCCACCACCGGCCTGCACTTCGAGGATGTCCGCAAGCTCATCGAGGTCCTCAACCGCCTCGCCGACCAGGACAACACCCTCGTCGTCATCGAGCACAACCTCGATGTCATCAAATGCGCCGACTGGATCGTCGACCTCGGCCCCGAAGGAGGCGACGGCGGCGGCCAGATCATCGCCTCCGGGACCCCCGAAGAGGTGGCCGAAACCAAAGGCAGTCACACCGGCGAATACCTCCGCCCGCTGCTGTTCTGAAGCGCCGAGGCGTAGTTTTTGCGCGTCTCGATCCCCCCCGTTTCGGATGTAGCTCGCGAAATCCCGGAAACTTGCATCCGGAGCACCGGATCTTCCGGATACGCTTCCTACAGGAAACCATGGGTCTTAGCCGATCCATGCAATAGCAGACGCCGCCCGCGTGTTCTGCTTGCACAATCTGCTCTCTCTGCCCTTCACAGGAGGGCATTCCGCGTCGGCGAGTGCTCCCGAGTTCTCTCCGTACGCGGCAGAAACGCGGCCCAGCACAGGGGGCCGCGTTTTTTCTTTCGGCCCGCTACCCTTTGCCCAACCGCCAGCCAAGGGAGCCGCCCGTGCCCGCGATCAACCCGGTCATCTTCATCATCTTCGGAGTCATCGTCGGCGGCATCCTTGCGCTCTCGTTCATCATGAACGCGGCCGGCGCGGTCTTCGGCCCGTGGTCCAAACTCGCCCAGCAGTGGCCCGCGACCGAGGTCCCCACCGATCGCAAGCCGCAGACCGCCACCTTCGCGGTTACCAGCGAACCATTCACGATCGCCTCGGAGGCCCGGCGAGGCCGCTTCGGCTGCGTCTTCGCCATCGCAGGCGTGCTCGCGATCGGCGTGATCGTGGTCCTTGTCGGAATGCTCGCCGGCTGGATCCAGTCGCCGACCTACCTCCGCTGGATCGCCACGGCCGTGTTCGCGCTGTTCTTCTTCGGCATCTGCTACTGGGGCCTGCGATTCCTGAAGACCAAGGCCTTCCCGCAGATCGTCCAGTTCCACGCCGACGCGGACCACCTGCACTTCCGCAAGGATTCGGACGTCCTCGCGAAGTACCCGTGGATCAGCATCCCGTGGGTCGGCATCGAGGATATCAGCCCGGACCCCGCCGACCCCGGACGCGTTCGCTTCCACATGGGTCCCTACTGGGCCTACGCCGACCGCGTCATGGTCGAGCAGGAAATGAGCCTGCGAGCAGAACTCGGTGGCGAGGACCTCCCACCGTCGGACGGTGAGCCCCGAGATCCGCTTCTCCCGCGACCGACGGACATCTTCTAGACGCCGTGCCCAACTCCGTCCTCATCCCGATCGTCGTCGTCGTCGGCCTCGCCTTCATCTGGCTGCCGATCATGATGATCGCGGTGATTTTCAGTGGCTGGTGGGACCTCGCGAAACGCTATCGCGCCAGGAAACCTGCTCTCGGTGCGCGCCGCGGCGTCGGAAGCGTGTTCTTCTCACCGCTGTTCCGCTACAAAAAATTTGTGACCTACGCCATCGACGACGACCATCTGCACCTGCGCCTGCCGCCGGTCATCGGGGCGCTGCACGCGCCGATGTCGATCCCGTGGCACGCGATCGACCTGCCGACCGACCTGCCGACCCTGCGCGGCATGGTCCCGGCCGTCATCGACGGCAAGCGGATTTTCATCAGCAAGGCGATGGCCTCGCGCGAGCTCGAGGTCCGCGACCTGATCGAAGGCGAGTCGGCTCCGGACCAGGCCGAGCCGATCAACTGACGATCGAGCCGGGCGCGATCTCGCTCATCGGCATCATCAGCACGACGTTCCGCTCCTCTTCGCCCTTCGAGGCGTCGCTGGCGGCGAGCAGCATGCCGCGCGATTCCTCGCCACGGATCTTCCGCGCCGCGAGGTTCGCGACGATCACGATGTGCTTGCCGACCAGATCCTCTGGCTTGTAATAGGCCTTTACGCCGGCGCAGATCTGTCGGGGCTCACCCGAGCCGTCGTCGACCTGGAGCTTGAGCAGGCGATCCGCGTTGGGATGGTCCTCGGCCTTGATGACCTTGGCCACGCGCAGGTCCACCTTGGCGAATTCGTCGAACGCGATCTCCGGCTTGGCCTCGGCCATGTTGTCTCTCCCGGCGGTTGTGGGCATATCGTGACTGGTCGTGAAAACGGACCCGCCAGTGTAGTCGCTGCGATGCCCGATCGCCGAAACCACGGCCCGATTCACCGGTTGCATCCCCGTTGAAGCCCCATCGCCGGACCGGTCGATGACAACGCAATCCGCCCGGTTTCTGACCCGATGGGCGACCCGAACGCACGCCCGGAGAGACGCCACCATGACGCGAACCCGATCGATCCTGCTCCTCGCCCTGACCGTCTTCCTCGCGCTCCCCGCGAGCGCGATCGGCCAGGAACTGCAGAGCGAACTCGACCGGCTCATCAACGAGTCCCGCCTTCGCGGCGCCACCGTCGGCGTCGTCATCGCCGACCCCGAAACAGGGCGCACGCTTGGCTCCGAGAAAGCGAGCAACCGGTTCATCCCGGCCTCGAACATGAAGCTGCTGACGACCGGAGCCGCGCTGCACATCCTCGGACCGGACTTCTCATTCGAGACCACCCTCGCGACGCTGCCCCCCAAGCAGGGCTCCGCCAACCCGCGCCTGCTCGTTCTCGCAAGCGGAGACCCCGCCTTCGCCGACCCCGAACTGCTCAGTGAAATGGGCCTGTCCATCGAGCAGTTCATCGGCATCTGGGTCGACGCGATCGTCGCCACCGGCGTCACCGAATTCGACGAGCTCGTCCTCGACACCCGGATCTTCGATGACGAATACGTGCACCCGACCTGGCCGGTCGAGCAACTCAACAAGTGGTACTGCGCCGAGGTCAGCGGGCTTAACTTTTACACCAACGTCGTCGAGGTCTTCACCCGGCCGACCCGCGAGCGCGAGCCTCCAACGTTCACCGTCGAGCCAGACTCGCCGGACATCCGCGTCCGCAACCAGGCCCGGTCGGTCGGCAAGGGACAGCAGACGGTCTGGGCCGCCCGTGCCCACGGCACGAACAACCTCGTCCTGCGTGGCGATGTCCGCTGGGTCGGCAGCCCCATCAAAGTGACCATCCACGACAACGCGATTCACTTCGGCACGATCCTCAAGGACCGTCTGGCCAACGTCGGCGTCTCCGTCGGCACCGTCCGTCGGGCCGGCACCGGCGATGATGTCGAGGCCCGCACCGACCTCCATGTGGTGCGGACGCCAATCGAAATCGTCCTCCGGCGCACCAACGAGGACTCGCACAACCTCTACGCCGAGGCCCTCCTCAAGCGCATCGGGCACGAAGTCACACGCCAGCCCGGCTCGTGGGCCAACGGCGGCACGGTCGTCCGCATGCTCGTGCAGGAACGCCTCGAACGCAGCCCGGCCAGCGCAATCGTCGTCGCCGACGGCTCGGGCATGTCCCGCTCCAACGCGGTCACGCCCCAGGCACTCGCCGAATGGCTCATCTCTTTCGCCAACGACGCCGAACTCGGCGACGCCTTCATCGCCTCGCTCGCCCGTCCCGGTCGAGGCACGCTGGAGCGGCGCATGCAGGACGCCGAACTCGACCACCGCGTCCACGCCAAGAGCGGATACCTCAACGGCGTCCACGCCCTCTCCGGGTATGTCATCGACCCCGAATCCGGCAAGCAGGTCGTCTTCAGCATCCTGATCAACAACCGCCCCAACAACGTGCCGTCGCGCTTCGTCCACGAGTTCAACGAAAAGGTGGTCGAACTCGCCGACGACTGGCTCGCCGAGCAGGTTGCGCGGCTGCCTAAAGGCGACGACACCGATCAGTTCGGCGGCTGACGCCTGCGATCGGTCCTGTGTAGTACCACTGCTCGTCGTTCTGGCCCACCCGAGGGCTCCCCAGCGCGTTCAGTCGACCAGCGTCCCGAATAGCGTCAGCGCGCTCGCATCGTGGACGCGCGCACGAACGATCTTCCCGATCAGGTCGTCGGGTGATCGCCCTTCAGGGCAATCGAAGACCACGATGAGATCGCCGTCGGTCCGGGCGCTCATCTGGACCGGACCGGTTGGGGCCGATTTGTCCGTCACGACGCTCGACCCGTCCACGGCGCACGCGTTCGCGGGGCCGCCCACGGACCTGCCCGACACCGTCAGCCCGATCGCGCCGTTCTTCGCGGGCTCCTGGCGCTTCTTGCGTTCGCGCACGCTGACGCCCTGCACGAACACGTCGAACTCACGCCCGATCTGCTCCCTGCTGATCTCCGCCGAGATCCGGTTCTGAACCGCCAGCAGGTCATTGCAGCGGTCCCGCTTGACCTGCTCGGGCACATCGTCGGGGATGCGTCCGTAAGCCGCGGTACCGGGGCGGGGTGAGTACTTGAAGATGAAGTTGTTCTTGAAGCGCACGCGCTCCAGCAATTCGACGGTCTTGGTGTAGTCCTCGTCCGTCTCGCCGCAGAAGCCGACGATGATGTCGCCGGCGATCGTCAGCGGGCGCCCCTTCTCCGGCTCGTCGAGGATCGCCCGGGCCCGCTCGACGAAATCCATGTACTCCGCGACCGTGTAGCCGCGGTTCATCCGCTTGAGCACCTCGTCGGAGCCGGACTGCACCGGGCAGTGCAGGTACCGGCAGATCCGGGGCGAGTCGCGCATCACTTCCAGCACGTCGTCGCCGAAGTCCTTCGGATAGCTCGTCACGAACCGCAGGCGCTGGATCGCCGGCACCTCGTCGTGAATCCGCCTCAGCAGATCCGCGAATGTCGTCGTGTGCTCGCCGGCGTACAGGTCGCGGTTGTGCGAGCCCTTGTAGGTTCGCCCCTTCTGGGGCTGGAGCACGCCGTCAACCGTCACGGCCGCGCCGTGCTCGAAGCGGTAGTGGTTCACGGTCTGGCCCAGCAGGGTGATCTCGATCACGCCGGCATCGGCGAGGCGCTTGCACTCGTCGACGATGTGGTCCGGCGGGCGATGGATCTCCGCGCCGCGCGTGTGCGGCACGACGCAGTAGGTGCAGAACTTGTTGCAGCCGCGCGTGATCCGCACGTACGCCGAGCCGTTGTGCTGATCGTCGGTCGGCGAGACCGTGCGCGACAGGTCGAGCATCTCCAGCGAGTCGCCCGCCGCGGCGAGCGTGCCGCTGCGGCGCGACGCGCTGCCCTGCAGCGCGATCGCGTTCACCGATCGCGACGCCAGCGGGTGGCTCCAGTCGCCCGATGCCTCATCGTGCAGCGGCTCACGCTCGTCCTCGGGCAGCTCGGACAACATCGAGCGCCGCGTCCGCACGGCGTTGTCGAGCAGCGACGGCAGCTTGTCGAGTTCGGCCGGGCCGCAGAGCAGATCCACCACCGGGAAACGCCGAATCATGTCCGCGCCGTCACGCTCGGCCATGCAGCCCAGCACCCCCACCACCAGGTCCGGCTGGCGGCGCTTGCGCATCGCCATCTCGCCGAGTCGCGACCGCACCTTCTGTTCGGCGAGGTCGCGGACCGAGCAGGTGTTGTAGAGGACGACCGACGCGTCGTCCGGCTCGCCGGAGAAGCGGTATCCCAGCGAACGCAATTGCCCCGTGATGAGCTCGGAGTCGAGCTCATTCATCTGGCAGCCGAAGGTCTCCAAATAGACCGTCGGGGAGGTTGTCGCGGGATCTTGCGGCATGGGACGGGGCATTGTACCGGAGGGCTCGGGAATGCAAACCGGCCTCCGCGATGGGAGGCCGATTGACACCATCCGAACTCCGAGGCCAATCAGTCGAAGTAGACGTACGCGCTGCTCGGCAGGGTGGTCGCCGTACCGTTGGCGTTGTTCCACGGAATGAGACCGAACGCGAGGTTGTGGTTCCCCCCGACGGACGGGATGCCGCGAGCCCAGACTCGGAGGTAGGCGTTCTTGCGGTGCGCCGGCGCGACACCCGTGTTCTCGAAGACAAACACGTTGTCGTTGAAGATCGGCTGAGGAACGCCGATCGACGGCGGAGCGGTGTCACGCAGGCCACGGAGAGATCCGGGGTTCGGCTCGCTCTCGAACCGGACCGAGCCGTCGTTGAAGCCGAGGTTGCCGGCCCACGAACTGCGCGAGCCGTGGATAAGCAGCGTCTGCGAGTGCTCCCCGACGCCGCCGACCTGGCTGCCGCTCGCGAGACGCCATTCCTCCGACGGCGGCGTGTTCACGGCGTTGCCCCCCTGCGCCGGCACGTAGACCGGACCGCGGTTGCCGACAACGGCGGTGTTGCCGAGAGCGGTCACGGTGGACCAGTTCTCCATCGCAGCGCACGCGATCGGGAGGTGCGCGTAGCTGTTGTGCCCGTAGACCTGACCGACGACTCCGGAGTTGTTCGCCTGCGGGTCGAGCTTCGAACCGCGAAACTGCGGGTCGTACAGCGCCTTCGACGGATTGACGGCCGACTCCGGGAACGAGTAGTTGAACTCGCTGTTCTCACGCCGGTCGAGCAGCAGCGGCGGACGGATGTCCGGGTCGATCTCGGCCGGTGAGATGAACATCTCGGGCGTCACCGCTCCGGAGTAGATCAGCAGCGACCAGATGTTGCCGGTGCGGTTCTTGCCGGGTTGATTCGGGAGCGGTTTGGCTTCGGTGAAATTCGCCCGGTCAACGATCGAGGGAATGGGATAGCTTCCGTTGTCGCCCTGGGCCCAGTCCGTGAGGCCCTGATGGATGCCGCGAACATTGGTTGCGCACCGCAGTTGCAGCGCGTTGCCGCGAACCTTGCTCAGGGCCGGGAGCAGCAGGCCGATGAGCAGTGCGATGATCGAGATCACCACCAGCAGTTCGACGAGGGTAAATCCACGCGTGGTCTTCATGCGTCCGCTCCTCTTTCGTTGTCGAGATGAACGCCGCGCCAGCAGCGAGCCATTCGCAGCGGCGCGGGTTCGGAAGTCCCGCCCGTCGATACGGCGGGTCGTTCACGGCGGTTCCGGATTTCGTGATCGCGCTCAACGGTTTCGAGAGGCGAACTCGTTCGGCACAACGAAAACCGGCCCCCCGCGAAGGGAGGCCGGCTGATGCGGTTCACGATGTTCGGCGCGGTTCAGTCGAAGTAGACGAACGCGTTGCTCGGCAGCGAGGTCGCCGTGCCGTTCTGGTTGTTCCACGGGGCGATGCCGTACGCGAAGTTGGCGTTGCCACCGACGGTCGGGATGCCGCGAGCCCAGATACGCAGGTACGCGTTCTTGCGGAGACCCGGAGCGACCGAGGTGTTCTCGAAGACGAACACGTTGTCGTTGAAGATCGGCTGCGGCTCGCCGATAGCGGCCGGGGCGGTGTCACGCAGGCCACGGAGCGAGCTGGGGTTCGGCTCGTTCTCGAAGCTGACCGAACCGTCGTTGTAGCCGATGTTTCCGGCCCACGAGCTGCGCGAGCCGTGGATCAGGAGGGTCTGCGAGTTCTCACCGACGCCGCCGGCCTGGTTGCCGGTCGCCAGACGCCACTCTTCCGAGGGACCGGCGGTGATCGGGCTGCCGCCCTGAGCGGGCACGTAGACCGGACCGCGGTTGCCGACGACGGCAACGTTGCCGAGCGCGGTCACGGTGGACCAGTTCTCGAGCGAGGCACCGGCGACGGGGATGTGGGCGTAACTGTTGTGACCGTAGATGTCACCGGTCACGCCGGAGTTGTTGTCCTGCACGTCGAGCTTCGAGCCGCGGTACTGCGGGTCGTAGAGCGCCTTCGCGGGGTTCTCGGCGGTCTCGGGGAACGCGTAGTTGAACTCGCTGTCCTCGCGCGAATCGAGGAGCACGGGCTGACGGATGTCCGGATCGATCTCGGCCGGCGAGATGAAGATCTCGGGGCTGAGCGTTTCGGAGAAGATCAGCAGCGACCAGATGTTGCCGGTGCGGTCCTTGCTGGCCTGACCGGGGTTGGCCGCGGCCTCGGTGAAGTTCGCGCGGTCGAGGACCGACGGGATCGGGTAGCTCTCGTTGTCGCCCTGAGCCCAGTTCACCAGGCCCTGGTGAATGCCGCGGACGTTGGTGCCGCACTTGAGCTGCTGGGCGTTCTTGCGAACCTTGCTCAGCGCCGGCAGCAGCAGGCCGATGAGCAGGGCGATGATCGAGATCACCACCAGCAGCTCGACGAGGGTAAATCCACGCTTCTTGTTCATGCGTCTACTCCACTTTCGTTCTAGCGACCGGTCCGCTGGGGTTCAGACGAGGGAAGCGCCTGGAGGGGGCAGGTCGTATGTCTGTCGAATGTCTGTACGGCCGAATATGGCCTCTGGTTCCGAGAAACCCGGCATCGCGTCGAAACGCGATGCCGGGGGCTGATTTCACACACGAGACGCGGGGAGTGCCCGCGTCGTCATGGTTTCGAACGGCTCAGACGCCGTCCGCCCAGGCGAAGCCGCTGCCGGGATCCAGAACCGTACCGATGTTCTGGATATCGCTGGACGAAGCGCCCTGAGAGTACAGACGGAGGTAGGCGTTGCGACGGGCCTGATCCTGCAGGTTGTTGCCCTCGTTCGTTTCATCGACGAACAGGTTGTCGCGCTGCGCGATCGGATCGCTGCCGGTCGTGTCGTTGAAGGTCACCGAAGCGGGGTCCGGGTCGTTCTCGAAGCCGCCGGAGTTGTCGGCGTAGACCACGTTGCCGCGCCACTCGCCGAAGCTGCCGTGGACGAGGTTCGCCGTCGAGGCCTCACCCTGCTGGCTGTTGAGTTCCTGCTGCCAGCCCTGCTGCGGGTCAGGCGTCTGGGTGTCCTGGTAGACCGGGCCGCGGTTGGCGACGATCGGAACCGAGGTGCTGAAGGTGTTCTTCCACTGGGCGCGACGGGCACCGTAGGGAGTGGCGTGCGCGTACGAGGTGTGGCCGACCGTCGGGTCGATGCCCTGGATGCCGGAGCCCTCAGCGACGGGCGTGCCCTTGAACTTCGGATCCCACGAGGCGCGGCGGGGGTTCTGAGCACCCTCGGGCGTGGTGAACTCGTATTCCTCGTTGGCGCGGATGCTGCCGTTGGCCTCGGCCGGGCTCACCATCGACTCGGGGACGAGGATGTCCTGGAAGATGAGGATCGAGTAGATCGCGCCGGTACGGTCGCGACGATCGTTGCCGGTGTTGATGGTCTCGGTGTCACCGACGCGGTCGATGAGCGTGGGCAGCGGGTAGTTGTCGCGGTTGTCGCTGCCGAACTGCGTGAAGCCCTGGCCGATCGCGCGAGCGTTGGTCAGGCACTTGACCTGGTTGGCGTTCTTGCGAGCCTTGGACAGCGCGGGCAGCAGGATGCCGACGAGCAGCGCGATGATCGCGATGACCACCAGAAGCTCGACGAGCGTGAAGCCCGACCGCTTGTTGCGAGTGTTCTGCATAGAAACAGTCTCCTGACTACGACGGCAGGCACACGGCCTGCCAGATTCACTGACGCCACCCGGTGAGAGAAACCGATTCACATCGATTGCCCTCAGCCACACGGAACACCCGAGGGGGGAACCGGATGGGGTTCGAGTGGGAGGTCGCAGTCTGGAGATCGTTTGAATGAAGCCTCGGTCGAACGACCGAAAATCAGGGCAGTCAAGGAGATACGATCTTTACAGGGTCTGCGCAATGCTCCCAAGTCGATACCATACACCAGACCATTCGCCCGTCAAGGACCGACGGTTCCGGGTGTCTCCAAGACGCCCGAAAAAAATTCAAGTTCGGCGAAACCGAACATATACCTACTATATGCCCCGGACGGGACCCGACGATGGCCGATCTCCTCACTGAACTCAAGAATCAGGGCCTCGCGCTCCCCAAGGCCCCGCCCCCGGTCGCGTCGTACGTCCCGGCGGTCTCGATCCACAGCGGGAGCATGGTTTTCATAAGCGGACAACTCCCATTTCGTGATGGGCAACTGATGGCCGCCGGGCTCGTGGGCGAACACGTCTCGATCGAAGACGCCCAGCGCTGTGCCGCCCAGTGCGCCCTCAACGGGCTGGCCGCGCTCGAGCAGGAGATCGGCGACCTGCGGCGCGTGCGCCGGGTCGTCCGCCTCGGCGGCTTCGTGGCCTGCCCGCCCGGCTTCGGCGACCAGCCCAAGGTCATCAACGGCGCGTCCGACCTGCTCGCGAAACTCATGCACGACGACGGCAAACACGCCCGGGCGGCGGTCGGCGTGTCGTCGCTGCCGCTGAACGCGCCGGTCGAGATCGAGTTCACCTTCCTCGTCGACTGATCGGACCGGCGTGGCGGATCACCCCCCTGCCATCACGGGCATCCACGAGACGGTGCTGTACGCGCCGCACCTCGACCACACGGTCGAGTTCTACGAAGGGGTGTTCGGGTTCCCGCGGATCACGCTGTCGGACCGCGGCGCATCGTTCCGCGTGGACGACACGAGCGTGCTGCTGCTTTTCCAGCCCGAGCTCGCCGCCAGCGAGACCGATGGCAAGGTGCCGGCCCACGGCGCAACCGGGCCGGGGCATATCTGCTTTTCCTGCGAGCCGGACGGCCTGGGCGCGTGGCGAGCCCGACTGAAGAACCTCGGCATCGCGATCGAGATGGAGCGCGACTGGCCGACCGGGGCGCGGTCGATCTATTTCCGCGATCCGGCGGGCAACTCGGTGGAGATCGCCGACGGCGACATCTGGCGATCGCCGGGCGAAGCCTGATCAGCCGCCGAACGCCTTCTTGTAGTCGGCGAGAAATTTCTCGAGACCGCTGTCGGTGAGCGGGTGGTTCATCAGCCCTTTGATGACGCCGAACGGCACGGTCGCGACATCCGCGCCGGCGAGGGCGCAGTCGAGCATGTGCTTGGTGTGCCGGATGGACGCGGCGAGGATCTTGGTCGTGAATCCGTAGTTGTCGTAGATCTGACGGATGTTCTCGATGAGGAGCATGCCGTCCTCTCCGATATCGTCGACGCGCCCGATGAACGGGCTCACGAGGAACGCGCCGGCTTTGGCGACCATCAGCGCCTGGAGCGGCTGGAAGCAGAGCGTCAGGTTGGTGCGCACGCCCTCGTCGCTGAACGCCTTGCAGGCCTTGAGGCCCTCGACCGTGCTGGGCAGTTTGATGACGATGTTGTCAGCGATCTTCGCTCGCTCGCGACCCTCTTTCATCATGCCGTCGAAGTCGAGGGCGATCACCTCGGCGGAGACCGGCCCTTCGACGACCGCGCAGATCTCTTCGAGGCGCTTGCCGTAGTCGACGCCCTCTTTGGCGATGAGCGACGGGTTGGTGGTCACGCCGTCGAGCACGCCCATGTCGTGGGCCTGCTTGATCTCGTCGATGTTGGCTGTGTCGATATACAGTTCCATGCGCGCTCCGGATCGGTTGGGGTGGGGTTCGAGAAGGCGCAATGGTACCGCAGCGACAGCGCGGCGTGCCCGGCGCCCGGACGCTTCAACTCCCGGAAATGTCAGGGCTTCAGAGGTTCGCGGCGACCAGCGCCACGAGGCCGATCACGATCACCACGAGGATGATCACGACGGAGACGAGCCCCTTGACGATCGGCTCGCCCCAGATGCCTTTCGGGCGGCTCTGGTCGACCGGGATCATGCCCGAACCGGCGACGTCAACGGACTTCTGGAGGTTCGCGACCTCGAGCAGCGCGTCTGGAGTGGTTTCCTTGTGCGCGATCGGCGGGTCCTCGCCGCGCTTGACGGCGCGGAGGTCGATGAGCAGGTCTTTGGCGTTCTTGTAGCGCTCGCGCCGGCTCTTGGCCATCATCATCTCGATGACCTCGGAGATGCCCGCCGAGAGCTTGGGGTTCACATGGTCCGGTGGCACGAGCGGCTGCTTGAGGTGCTTTTCCATCACCTCTTTGGGGTTCTTGCCGTTGAACGGTACATTGCCCGTGACCATGTGATAGATGGTCGCGCCCAGCGAGTAGATATCCGCCTGTGGGCCGACATTGACCTCGCCGCGGATCTGCTCCGGGCTGATGTAGTACGGCGTGCCGTAGGCTTTGCCCTTCTCGGCGAGGGCGGCGTCCTTGTCATCGATGGCTCGGGCCAGACCGAGGTCGGCGAGTTTCACGACGCCGCCCTTGGTGATCATCACGTTCTTGGGTTTGACGTCGCGATGGATGAGACCGCGCTCGTGGGCGTGCTCGAGCGCCTCGGCGACGTTGATGGCGATGTTGATCGCCTCGGTCTCGTCGAAGCGCTTGTTCTGGACGATGGTGTCGTGGACCGTTCCGCCGTCCACGTACTCCATGACGAAGTAGTGGAACTCGCCGGCCTTGCCGACGTCGAAGGCCTGCACGATGTTGGGGTGGTTGAGCTGGGCCGCGGCGCGTCCCTCGGCGTAGAAGCGCTCGATGAACTGGCGGTTGCCGTTGAACTTGCGGGGCAGGACCTTGATGGCGACGAGCCGGTCGAGCGAGATCTGGCGGGCCTTGAAGACCGCGGCCATCGCCCCGGCGCCGAGCTTGCCGAGGACGCGGTAACCGGGGATCTGCTGTCCGGACCGCTCGGCCTCGACCTGCTTGCGAAGGCGCTCGAGCTGGGCCTGGGTGATGACACCCTTGTTGACGAGGATCTCGGCGAACGACTTGTCGCTTGGGTCGGAACCGCCGGCGACCTTGGCGATCGCGGCTTTCACTTCGTCGTCCGTCGCCAGCCCCTGCTCGATGACGAGTCGGCCGACGATGGTGTCCATCGAACCGACGGCCGAGCCGCCGGCGGCGCTGGAGCCGGACTTGGAATCGTCTCCCGAGTCACCGTTCGACTTCCGACCGGTCAGGATCTCGACCGTGTCCTCGGGCATGGGGAGGCGGCTGTCGTCGTTGGGGTCGGTGCCGGCGTTACCGGAAGAACGGGGCGCAGCAGAATCCTCGGGCATGGGCAGTTTCGTGCCGTCGCTGTGATCGACCCGCCTGGATGACTGGCTCTTGTTCACGCGTCTCGCCTGCGCCCCCAAATACGGGCTACTCCCGTGGCAAACTAGATCGGCCCCCTCCGGGTGTCAACGCTCCCACCGGCCCGCAAGGACCGAGAACCGACGATTCTGCGTCGGACCCCGGGGTTTTGAATCGGCCCGATCCTCAGCCGGCTTCGCGGCTACCCAGTCATTCGCACGCCGAAAGCCCGAAGTTCCCTGTTCAAACGATAA
>JANSXG010000249.1 GCA_024743075.1 bacterium
GCTCACCGGCCTCATGCTCTGCGCAACCGCCGATGACCTCATCTGGCTCTTCCTCGCCCTCGAACTGACCTCCCTCCCGACCTACGTCATGGTCAGCATCTCCGGAGCGGGCGCAAACAGCGAAGCACGGGCCCAGGAAGCCGGCGTCAAGTACTTCTTCCTCGGCGCGTTCGGCGCCGCCATGTTCGTCATGGGCTTCGCGCTGCTCTACGGAGCCACCGGCACCACCACGCTCTTCGGTGACGGTTCGATCGCCGAAGTCCTCCGCTCGTACGCCTCGGAGACCGGCTCCATCGGAGCGATCGCCACGCTCGGCGCCGTCTTCTCGATCGTCGGTGTCTGTTTCAAGATCGCCGCGGTTCCGATGCACTTCTACACCGCCGACGTCTACCAGGGCGCCGCCACCCCCGTCTCCGCCTTTCTCGCCTTCGTGCCCAAGACCGCCGGCTTCGTCGCCCTCATCTTGCTCGCCAGCGCCATCGGCTGGAACTTCGCCTCCGGCGACAGCGCCGATGCTGGCGCACTGCCCGAGTCGATCCGAGTGCTGCTGTGGGTGATCGCCGCCCTCACCATGATCGTCGGCAACGTCATGGCCCTGCTCCAGCGCTCGGTCAAGCGCATCCTTGCCTACTCGTCCATCGCCCACTCCGGCTACATGATCGTCGGCCTCATCGCCGGCCCGCAGGACGGCACGAGCGGCCTCGCCGCCATCCTCTTCTACCTGCTCTGCTACGGCGTTATGAACCTCGGCGCCTTCGGCGTCGTCGCCTGCCTCGAGTACGACAAGGACGGCAAGCGCGAGGAAGTCGAAGACATCGACGATCTCCGAGGCCTCGTCCGCTCGCGCCCCGCCCTCGGCATCACCATGGTCGTCTGCTCGCTGAGTCTGCTCGGCCTGCCGATCCTCCTCGGCTTCATGGGCAAGCTCTTCCTGTTCGCCTCCGGCATCTCCGCCGGCGAGATCGCGCTGGTCGTTGTCATGGCGATCAACTCCGCCATCGCCGCGTACTACTACCTGCGTCTGGCCTTCTTCCCGCTCCTCGAATCCCGCGACGAAGACGCCGAGCCCATGCAGACCTCGCCATACCTCTCGCGAACCATCGCCTCGGTGATCTCCGCCGGCGGCGTGCTCGCCCTCATCCCGCTGACCCACACCCTCTGGACGCAGGCCGAATTCGCCGCGACCCTCGAGGACCCGGCCATCACCGCCGTCGCTCAGCCCGATGAGGACGCCGGCGACGACCCGGTCATCGAGCCGGTCAGTGTGATCCGCGAGCGCTGAACGCCCCCAGACCACACCGGGTCAGCCCAATGAAAAACCGGATGCCCATGGCATCCGGTTGTCGTTTTGCCATCCGTCGTTCCCGGTTCAGGCCGCCTTGGCCGCGGGCTTCTTCGCCGGTGCATTGGCGTTGTTCGACAGCGTGTTCAGGCCCTTCAGACCACCGCCGATTTGTAGCACCGCGCCAATCATCGCGACCGAGCCGACGATGAACGGCACCACGGTCGGGTGCTTGGTCATGCCGTCGATCACCGCGGTCCGCCACGCTTCGACCTCGATCATCGCTGAGATCGCCCCCAGGCACAGCAGCGTTGAGCCTCCGACCGTCGTCAGAATGACGACCACGCCCCGGAACGCCAGGAACGCGAGCATGCCCACGATGATCAGGCCGACGATCGCGCCGACATAGTGCTGCTCCGGCGGCTGGCCGATCGCCGTCCACACGTTCGCCCCCGCGAACGCTCCGGCGAGCCCGCCGAACAAGCTCGCCGCGTATCGAAGCAGCGGCCACGCCAGCATCGCCGTCAGCAGGCCCAGACTCGTTGCCACGATCGTCTGCGCGCCGATGCTGTCGCCGTACTCGACACCCGCCCACACCCCGCCGAGACCGGCGAGCAGGACGATCACGAGCTTGTGCCAGCGGTATCCGTTGAACACGCAGATCGCGCCCAGCACCATGAAGATCACGGCCCAGACGATGTTCAGTTCCGTCAGCGCCTGCGCCAGTTTCTCCGGATGGTTCAGAAGGTCCGCGCGACGCAGCGAAGAGTCCGAGAAGATCGCCATCGGCGACGGGCCGGGGTCCGGCAGCGCGGGCGCGCCCTCTTCGGGTGCCGTTTGCGCGAGCGGTAAGGCGGTGAGCAGTTTGAAGAGCATGAGGGCATCCCTCCGTGGAAAATCGGTCGTCGCAGCCGTGCGACGAAACACTCCCCGTCCGCGCGACAACCGCGCTGGAGGAGAGGCTCAGCCGGATTTATCGGTTGTCTGTTTGGGGCGTCGCCACTGAATCAGCAGACCCAGCACCGATAACACAAACCAGACCAAGACCCAGACCAGTGGCTCGCTCGGCAGCCGATCCAGCCCCGGGGCTCCGAACGCCGCTCCGAGCCAGATCAGCGCGGGCACCCAGATCAGAGGCCCGGCGAACGCGGTGATCAGCACCGCGGACTTCTTCGTCGCGATCATCCCCAGCCCGAAGCCAAGGATGTTCCCGGCTAGCGCGACCACGATGATCAGCCCCTTTTCCTTCGTGGGCAATTTCTCCCAGGTCGGGCGAAGACGCTCGCGGACCGAGCCAAATACCTCGCTCAACTTGCGGGCGCCCTCCTTCGCCGAATCGATGCGGCGCTGGTACCGCTCCCGGGCCTCGGGGTCGTCTGGGAACGCTTCCTCCGGGATCACCGGCACCAGCGAGTTCTCTCCCGGTAGCGACCCGTTCGCCTGCTCGCGCAGTCGCTCGTATTCGGCGTAGATCTCGTCCCAGACTGAGCGCTGGGTTTCCACTTCCGCCTCGGTGGGCTGCGAGAAATCGGGCTTCACGTCGAGGTACGCCGCGGTCCCGATCAGCCCGAGGACACCGAGCAGC
>JANSXG010000200.1 GCA_024743075.1 bacterium
AAGGTGGTCGGGAAGCGGACGGATGAGGGGGCTCCGTGTGGCATGCTCAAATTCGTTTGAGCATGACCTCGGGTGGCATGGCCGCCCCTTGAGGCGGCTATGCGGAACCGTCAGGGAGTCAAAGGTTGGGTGGCGTGGTCTCGCCCGACAAAGTCGGGCGCAGGCCATGCGGACCGCAGGTCCAACGTCCGATCCTGAACCGCTCTTCATCCCTTTGACCGTGGCTTCATGATTCCGCCCGCTACCATGCCCCCATGTTCTCCACCGCCGCGCTCCTCTTCTTCATCATCGACCCCTTCGGCCTCATCCCGCTCTTCCTGAGCGTCCTCAACAAGCTGCCGGAAGAGCGGCGCACGAAGGTCCTCGTGCGCGAGCTCCTCATCGCGCTCGTCGCGCTGCTCGTGTTCCTCGTCGCCGGCAAGTACCTGCTGCGCACGCTCCACATCTCCGAGCCCGCCCTCACCATCGCCGGCGCGATCATCCTCTTCCTGATCTCGCTGACCATGGTCTTCCCCTCCATCAAACTCAGCATGGAGTCCGAGGGCTCCGGCGAGCCGTTCATCGTGCCGCTGGCCATACCGCTCTTCGCCGGTCCCTCCGCGATCGCGCTCGTCATGCTCATCGGTTCCGGACAGCAGCCCGGCGGCTGGCCCCAGTGGATCGGCGCTGTCGTCATCGCGTGGGCCGGCGCCTCCGCCGTCCTGCTCCTCGGCGCGAAGCTCGCCAAACTCGTCGGCGCACGCGGGCTCATCGCCCTCGAACGCCTGATGGGCATGCTCCTCATCGCCATCTCCGTCGAGATGATGCTCTCGGGCATCAGCCTATTTCAGGCCACCGTCGCCGCGGAGTGAGACCAGATTCGGTACGCGAGGCCGCTCAGGCCCCATAATGAAAAATAGTTCTTGAATCGCTTCACGCGGTCTGGGAGCCTGTTCCCTTCATCATCAAGGGACCGCCACGACGCAGTGCTCCGAGTGTCCGTGTGGACGCCGGCCCGGTGCGAATCTCAGTGTCCCACCGGAGCAAGAACATGAAGATCATCCCCGCCATCATCGCCGCCGCGGTCGCGTCCGCCGTGGGTGCCGTCGTCTGGGTCCTCATCCGCAACTTCACCGGCTACGAGCTCGGTCTGGTCGCGTGGGGCATCGGTGTCCTCGCCGGCGTCGGCGCCGCCGCGGCCACCGCCGGCAAGAGCGACGGCTCGACGGGGTTCGCCGCGGCCTGCGTCGCGGTCCTCGCCATCGCGGGCGCGAAGTACACCTTCGCCACGATGGTCTACAGCGAAGTCATGTCTGACTTCGATGACGAGGGGATGATCGCCTGGCACGCCGACGACGTCGTCATGGAGCGTGACGCCGCGGGCGAACGCATCACGTGGCCCGCCGGGTACACCTACGAGACAGCGTTCGAAGAGGAGCACTACCCCGCGGACATCTGGCAGGAAGGCGAGTCGCGCTGGAACGCCCTCCCGCGCGCCGAACGCGAGCAGATGAAACAGGATGTGGCTCTGGAGGCCGTGAACTACGCGCTCACCATGGAGAACGAGGACCGGCTCGACGAGTTCACGCCGGTCGCGATCCTCAAGTCCGACCTGTCCCCCTTCGACGTCCTCTGGGTGGTCCTCGCGTTCGCCAGCGCGTTCAAGATCGGCTCCGGCGTCGTCGGCGAGGCCTGAGCCCGCTCCGGTCGCCGCGCCGGGCCGGTATTCAGCCCTGTTCTCGGCGATCTGACCGATCGTACGGGGAAATCTTATGCACAGGGCGTGAGAGCGGGCATACTGGTAGTTGCGGTCGGCACCAACGCTTCGCGCTGGGTTGCAGTCCGAAGAAGGAGAGAACCATGTTTGCACGCACTGCTATCGCGCTGCTGTCCCTTTGCGGGGCGGCCCACGCAGCCAATGTCTACGTCATGAGCAGCGGGGCTTCGAGCCTCGCGCAGGCCAACGATATCGCCGCCATCAATGCTCTGGTCAGCGGCGGCCACATCGTGACGCTCGGCGTTGAATACACCCAGTTCGACTCAACGATCGACCTCGACGGGATCGATGTGGTCTACCTGCAGGCGAACTGGAACTGGAACACCGGCGATATGCCGATGGACGGCCAGGAGATGCTCTTCGAGTTCGTCCGTAACGGCGGCGGACTCGTAACCAACGAGTGGACCGTCTGGAAGGCCGCGGCGCAGGGGTCGTTCGAGATCATCAGCCCGTACTTCCCTTCGGAGCTCGACTCACCGTTCAGCACTTTGTCCGAGATGACCTTCACCCAGACAACGCCTGACTCCACGCTGAACGCCGGCCTCGACCCGCAGTTCACCTTTCCGTTGACGAGCGTGTCCGGAACACACACATTCATCGCCGCGAAACCGGGCGCGGTCGGTTACTACACCTTCGAGCAGAGCGGCAATACCTACGACGCACTCATCGCGGCCGGCGCCGGCTGCGGACGCGTCGCGAACTTCGCGACCGTCAACGCCCAGATGCAGCTCGAAGACCCGAACTTCGCCACACTGCTCAGCAACACCATGACATGGGCCACCCTCGGTCCGCTGGTCTTCGGCGACGCCAACGCCGACGGTGACATCAACCTCGCCGACCTGAACATCGTGCTGGCGAACTTCGGCACCGAAACCGACGAGGGCGACCTCGACGACGACGGACAGGTCGACCTCGCCGACCTGAACATCGTCCTCGCGACCTTCGGTTCGTCCTGCGCGGATTAGGCATAGCGGACGGCGCAGATATGACCGTGGACTCACCTCACCCGCGGAAACTGTCCGTATCAACGGAATCCCGCCCCGATTCCGCCGATGTGAAGTTTCGGCGTGGTGTTCGCGACGAAACGGGAGATCGGGAGTCCGGAGAGAGCAAGACTGTGATCCGTCGGTTTGCCACATTCCTCCTGGCGTTCGCCTGTTCACTGGGTAGCTCCGCCCCGTGTGAAGCCTCATCGTGGTCGGAAGAGTCCGAGGTTGTCTGCGTGACGCAGCACGGAGCCGGAGATGGCACCGGCACGAGCTTCTCGAACGCGAAGGCGTGGGCTGATGTTCGCACGCAGGTTCAGCCCGACACGGTCTATTGCTTCGACGGAGACATCTACGGCGGCATGCCGGTCGAGGTCAGCGGGCTCGAGAATGTCGTCTTCGACGGAGCGCAAGGACCGACCGGGAGAACCCGGTTCCGCAACGACCTGCGGATCGACACCGCGGAACTCGAGATCGGACCCGGCGGACTGTTCTGGTTCCCCGCGGAACGGCGTCCGCCGAGCATCGTCTGGGACTATCGCCAGGACGACGACGCAGGGAGCGCTACTGGCATCACCTTCCGCGACGAAGAGATCGCGACCGCCTTCGAAGGCAGACCGGTCCGCGTACCGGAACGGTTTGCGCCGTGGTTCGGTCACCTCCACCCGGTCGAGGGTGTACCGGTCGAGTTTCTCGGTCCGGGTGAGTGGTCATACGTCAACGGCCACGTCTACGTCCGCCCGCCCGCACCGGTCGACACGAACGCGTTCGTGAGGCGGGCGCGAGTCCTCGGTTGGAACCGAGGGGTGTACTTCAAGACCTCGTCGGGCATCTCGATCCGCAACATCGACTTCGTCGGATTCGCCAATCAGGGAAATCAGACCGGTGCCGTCTACACCAGTGGGTGCACCGATGTCCTCGTGGAGAACGTCATCGCCTACGATTCGGGCTACCGCGCGTTCAACTTCGACGGAAACACAGGAAACACAGAGCCGCTCAGAATCACAATGATCGACTGCGTCGCGGCAGGCGATACCCGCATCGCTCCCGTCGGGACCAGCAACCCGATCGTCGTATACAACCGGTCCGGGTGCGCCGACTGCCAAGTTGAAATCGTCGGCGGTGGCATCGCGTCCTACCCTTGGCTCGATACCGACGGGCGCCCTCTCGTCGGCGACCCTGCCGGCATCGAGACTCCCATCGCGTCTGAATACCGCCCCGCCGGGTTCTATACGCACAGCGGGCTGTTCGCCGCGGGAATGGGCGGCTTCCGGTTCCGGGAGTTCTTTGTCGTCTCGTTCTGCCAACTGCTTAACGAACACCACGGGCTGACGATGGTTTGGCCGTCGGAGACGATCGGGCGGGTCATCTCAAACGAACTCCCAGAGCCCGTCGTCGGCACGGACCCGGATACATACCCGGCCAGATTCGAGGACTGCGTGTTCGTCTGCTCGCCCGGCGGGGCGCAGCACATCGTGTTCGACCGCTGCCGCTTCAAGACACCGAGGCCGCGAGGCCGGCTGGGCGGCTACGCCGGACGGATTTCGAGCTGGTTCGCTGCGCCCGAATCGAACACGTCGCTCTACCTGCGGTCCTGCGAGATCGTCCTCGAAGGGCTTGAAGCAAGCCCGAACTTCGGGCTCTTTCAGCTCCACAGCAGCGAGAACACACTCTGCCTCGACCTCTGCACAGTACTCGAAATCGCTCGGAGCGACGGCTTTCGAGTCGACTCCACGATCCGGTCGGTCGGCGGTGCGACCGTTCTTTTGCGCGGCTGCCTCTTCGTCAAGACAAGTCCTATCGGCTGGAACCAACACTTCGTCTACCGGCCGGTGGGCGCAGCTGTCGTGGAGGACTATGACCCCGTAGCCTGGTCCGGAGTCGA
>JANSXG010000145.1 GCA_024743075.1 bacterium
CATCCCCGACGACAAGGCTGAGCAGATCAAGACCGTTGGTCAGGCCATCGAGTTCATCTGCCAGGAAAAGGGAATCACCGCCGGTTGAGCGGCTCCTGATCCCTCATGGCTTTCGCCGGCCTGGTTCAGCATTCCATCCCCAAAGCACCCGCGGGCCGCTCCGGCGGTCCGTGCTGTGTATTGTGGGGACTCTGCAACCCCGGTTTATCTCCGCGCCCGCGACTGAGCGGAGCACCCTGCGAGGTCTGATCCACGATGAATACGCCTGCCCACACCCGCGAACGCGTCGTCGTCACCGGCATCGGTGCCGTCACGAACCTCGCCCACAACGCCCGCGACACGTGGGCCGCCATGCGCGAGGGCACGAGCGGAATCTCGCCGATCACCGGTTCGTACTTCGACGAATGGTCCGACGACCAGTGGGATGTCAAGATCGCCGGTGAGGTCCGCGACTGGGATCCCGGCCTGCACATGGACAAGCGCGAGGCGCGCCGGATCGACCGCTTTTGCCAGTTCGCGATCGTCGCCGCCAACGAGGCCGTCGCCCAGGCGGGCATCGACTTCGCCTCGCACCCCGACCTCACGCGTTGCGGGATCATCATCGGCTCGGGCATCGGCGGCATCCAGACCATCGAGGACGCGGTGAAGGTCCTCTGGGACAAAGGCCCGGGACGCATCTCTCCATTCACCGTGCCTCGCCTGATGGCGAACGCCGCCTCGGGCGACATCTCGATCCGATTCGGTCTCAAGGGGCCCTCCGACTCCCACACAACCGCCTGCGCCTCGTCCGGCCACTCCATCGGCGATGCGTTCAAGCTCATGCAACGCGGCGAAGCCGATGTCATGCTCGCCGGCGGTTCCGAAGCAGCCATTTCCCCGCTTTGCGTCGGCGCGTTCGCGAACATGAAAGCCCTCTCGACCCGGAACGATGAGCCGACAAAGGCCTCGCGCCCGTTCGACAAGGATCGGGACGGATTCGTCCTTTCGGAGGGAGCCGCGGTGCTGGTTCTCGAAACGCTCAGCCACGCCAAAGCCCGCGGCGCGGAAATCCTCTGCGAGATTCTCGGCTACGGCGCATCCTCCGACGCTGGTCACATCACCGCCCCGGACCCAAACGGAGGCGGGGCTCAACGCGCCATGGAACTCGCGATCGGCTCCGCGGGCCTCAACCCCGGCGATATCGACTACCTGAACGCCCACGGCACCTCGACCCCGCTCGGCGACGCCGCAGAGGTCAAGGCCGCGACGACGCTCTTCGGCGACCACGCCCGCAAATCCAAAGGCGGCAAGCTGCTCATGTCTTCGACCAAGTCAATGATCGGCCACTGCCTGGGTGCCTCCGGCGGCGTCGAGTCCATCGCGGTCATCGGCGCACTCCGCGAAGGCGTCGTGACCCCCACCATCAACTGCGAGAACCCCGACGAGGAGTTCGACATGGACTTCGTCGCGGACGAGTCGCGTGAGGTCGATGTCCGCTACGCGCTGAACAACACCTTCGGCTTCGGCGGACACAATGTCTCGCTGCTTTTCGGCCGCTTCGAGGGCTGATTCCGGGCCGTTCCGAGGTTCTTCGGGAGTCGCGCCGATTCTGCCGATGAACCTTCCATGAAACGCTCGGTCGAACAGATCCTCCGCATCGAAGTCCCGCTGCTGGTCCAACTCGCCGAGCGCAAGCTGTCCCTCGGCGAGGTCCTCGAACTGACCCCCGGCTCCATCCTCGAATTGCCCAAAACCGCCGAAGAGGAACTCGAAATCCTCGTCAACAACAAGGTCATCGGCACGGGAAACGCGGTGAAGGTGGGCGAGAACTTCGGCATCCGCGTCAGATTCGTCGGTGATATCAGCCAGCGCATCGCCGCCATGGCGCCGAAGAGAGCCGACACCGAGGGGGAGGAAAGCGAAGACGCCACCCCTGCCGAGACGCCGGACGAGTAGCGCCCTTCGAGCGGCCGATCTTCATGAGAACTTGTCACTCCGGCTCCAAACGGTCACCATGTGGCCGCTCAGTGTCCCCCCATCGACGCCGGAGGTAAAAGCCGTATGGAAGAGCCGACCACGCCGGGCATGCCCGACACCCGCGAGCCGGGACCAGCCGAGGGCTCAGCGGAACGCATCCCGCAGCCGGTCAAGTACCGAGAGGTCACGCTCGCAGCGATCATCCTCGGCCTGCTGATCGGCGCGGTGATGAACGCCGCCATCACCTACGCCGGCCTTAAGATCGGCTTCACGATCGGCGGTTCGGCGATCGCCGCCGTCATCGGCTTCGGCCTCCTGCGTGGCCTGCTCCGCAAGGGCTCGATCCTCGAAACCAACATCGTTCAGACCATCGCCTCCGCGGTGAACACCCCCAACTCAGGCGTGATCTTCACCGTGCCGGTGCTGCTGCTGCTCGGCTTCCAGCTGTCATTCGACGGCCTTGACTTCTGGCTGCTCACGCTCGCCTGCGTCTGCGGTGCGATCCTCGGCGGCGCGTTCATCATCCCGCTGCGCAAGCAGATGCTCGATATCGAACGCCTGCGATTCCCCTCAGCAACCGCCGTCGCCGCGATCCTCAAGTCCCCGGGCGCCGGTCCGAAGAAGGCCATCGTCCTCGCCGTCGGCATCGTGATCGCGATGCTCATCGGCCTGCCCGCCCAGCTCCCCCAACTCCGGGCCCCCGCCGATGTCGGGCAACTCGATGAGTTGGTCGATCAGGAGCGGATCTCCCGCGCCGACCTGCTGCTCACCCGGCAGATCGACTCGTGGATCCAGTCGGGCGAGGCACCGCAGGAACTCGTCAACCACGGGCGCCTCAACGCCGAACTCGTGGAAGCCAAGGCCGCGAACAGCCCCGAAGCTCGCAAAGGACTTTCCCCAGACCAGATTCGCGAGCGACGCGAACGCGTGCGTGAGCTCGAGGCCCAGAAGGATGACGCGAAGGCCATCGCCATCGCGACCATTCAGAACAACCTGGAGGACCCCTCCGATCGCGCTCGACTCACCGACTACCCGCTCGAACTGGCGGTCCGCGCCCATCTGGCAGCCACCGGAGAGGGCGAGTGGTCGGATCTCCGGGATGTGAAGTCCGGTTGGGCCGCCGACCCGATGTTCGGCTACGCCGACCTGCAGATCCGGCTCCCGCGCGAGATCGACGAGAACGCCGCCGAACCGATCGACTTCGAGTTCGACGGCTTGGGGAATCCCCAGCCAGTCCTGACCAAAGGGGTCGACACCGATCGAAACGGCCAACCCGACTTGCTCGTCACCGACGACACGATCGATGTCGGACGCATCCTCGGACTCCCACTTCAGATGCAGCTCCTGTTCGCGATCGCCCCCTTCGCGATCGGTGCCGGCTATCTGACCGGCCGGGCGGGCCTGCTCGTCCTCGCCGGCGGCATCCTCGCCTACCTCGTCCTGAACCCGGTGATCTATGCCATGGGCTGGATGCCGGCGACCGTCGATGCCGCCGGAGCTCCGGGCTACGGCTTCTCCAACGTGAACCGACCGCTCGGCATCGGCCTGCTGCTCGGCGGAGCGTTGATGGGCGTCATCGCGTCGCTCCCGGCGATTAAAGAAGCGTTCAAGTCCATCGCGATCGCCAGCAAAACCAAAGTCGCGGGCGGAGGCAGCGACGAACTCGGCCTTAAGGTGTTGATCGCCGCGGTCGCCGGTGCGCTGCTGTTCCTGTTCATCGCGGCGGACTTCACGAGCAACGAGCCGATCAATTCCGTCTGCCCGGTCACCGAGCGTCAGGTCGAGACCGAGTCGTACACCACCGAGTACAACGGGTACATCATCGCCTTCGCCGACGACGAAGCGCTCAGCACCTTCGAGAACGCCACACCAGAGCAGCAGGCCCAGGAAGTCGAGCCGCTCTCGGCCAACAAGAGCGGAGTGCTCTCGGCCCTCAACCCGCACCTGCGCGCAGCGATTATCGCGATCGTCGGCGCACTCTGGATCTGGTTCGCGGGCATCATCATCGCCCAGTGCACCGGCATGACCGACTGGTCGCCGATCTCCGGCATGGCGTTGCTGACCGTCGTTCTCGTGATGGTGCTGTCGGGCCCGGGAGGTGTCCTGGGAGCCGTCCTGATCGGCGCGGCCTTGTGCGTCGCGATCACCTGCGCCGCAGACATGATGGCCGACCTGAAGACCGGCTATCTCGTCGGCGCTGTTCCGAAGCGGCAGCAGACCGTCGAGCTCATCTTCACCGGCATCGGCCCGGTCATCACCATGATCGTGCTGCTCGTAATCGTGGTCGGCAACCAGGCGAAGTTCGGCGTGCCCATCGGCCCCGGCACCGACACTTCCGCCCCGCAGGCTCAGGCCCTGCAGGCGGTCATCACCGGTGTCCAGGGCGGCGCCATGCCGTACGCCTTGTACGCCTTCGGCACCGTCCTCGGCGCACTGCTCGGCCTCGGGGCCTTCTCCGGGCTCGGCGTGCTTGTCGGCCTGTCCATGTACCTCCCGTTCGCCTACATCGCCACCTACGGCGTGGGCTGCGTGATCAACATCATCGTCTCCAAAATCAAGGGTGCCCGCTGGGCCGAGGAATGGGGCGTGCCGCTCGCGGCGGGCTTCATCGTCGGCGACGCCGTTCTCGCCCTCGGCATCAACGCCATCGTGCTGCTCGGCGGCTGAGCCACTCGCGAACACCCTTCGGGGAGATCAACACATGAAACTCATCGCCTACCTGATCATCACCGCCTCGGTCATCGCCGGATCGCTCGCGAGTTCCACGGCGTACCTCACCCCGCTGGACGCATCTCAGGAGCGACTGTCGCAGCTTTCGCTCAACTCACCAGTCGGCGCGTTCGATCCCGAGCAAGCCAGCGACGCTTTCCTCGAACGCCTTGAGAACGTCCGCGAGACCATCGCCGCCAGCACAGAAGAAGTCGAGGGCGATCCGCTCAAGCCCGCGCAGCCCGAGCGGCAGGCAGCGGACATCCCGCAGGTAACCACGGCACCCACCGGTGAAGCCACGCTCGCCGAACGAGAAGCCGTTGCGCCGATCGGACGATCCGGCGACAAACTGGTCCCCGAGCTCGTCGAGTTGCTCCGCGATGAAGGCGTGCGTTACGTCAAGACCAGTTCCTTCTCATTCGCGACCTGGCCCCACTGGTGGCTGTTCGTGCTCGCTTGCCTCGGTCTCGGAGGCGGCGCGCTGCTGGTCCGCAGCGCTCAGCGGGCCGAGATCGCACGCGCCAACGCCCTACAGGTCGGTATGCCGGAAAACGCCGCCGACGCGAAGACCGTCTTTGCCCGCCTGTCGGGGCGTCTCAGCGAACTCGCCGACGACCTGGCCCGTGCCAAGTCTGCGGATGAGAAACTCGATGCGATCGTCCGGCGCATCGGCAGCATCCAGCGCGACGACGTGCCGGCGTTCGTGGCCGATCGGCCCGCACTGGTCAGTCGCATGGGTCTGGCCGGCTACGCCGAACTCATGGACCACTTCGCCGCGATGGAGCGTCAGCTCAACCGGGCTTGGTCTGCCGCGGCGGACGGCCACCTCGAAGAGGCCGAGGCCTGCCTCGCCGCCGCCCAGCCGATGCTGCTCCAGACTCTCGAGAAGCTCAAGGGCTGATCGAGTCGCATGCGCTCATTGCGTGATCGCCGAGCGGGCGAAGTCGCTGGCCGCCTCGTTGACGAGACCGGCCTTCGATGCACCCGTGCCGCCACCCTGCGCCGAGTCGGGCTTGCCGCCGCCCTTGCCGCCGCACGCCTCGGACGCCGCCCGGACCCAATCGCCGGCCTTGAGCCCGCGCTTGATGAGCGTGTCGGGCACCTTGGCGACAATGGCGAGCTTGTCTTCGTCGGCGTCGACACCGATCAGCAGGACGCCGCTTTCGGGATGACGCGAACGGAGCGCATCCATCGCCGCCAGAAGGGCCTGACGGTCGGTGCCCGCCTCGGGTAGTTCGGCAACGATCAGTTGGGCCGTGGTCTGCTCGGCAATCTCGCGGGCCTTGGCGACCGCCTGATCGCGACCCGCCGCGGCTTTGGCCTTGTTGGCTTCCTTGATCTTCTCCTGCAACACCTCGATCAACGCACGCATTTCGGTGCGGGCGACCAGCGGTAGTTCCGTGCCGTCGATGTCGTCGGTGATCTCCTGCAGTTCCGTGTTCAGGTGAGCGACGGGCAGTTCGGCCGCGCCGCGAAGGCGTGAGAAAAGTTTCGTCGCGCGCTCGCGGGCCTCAACCGCCGGCGTACCGGTGATCGCGCCGAGGCGCCGGACGCCCTTCGAGACGCTCTCTTCACCGGTCAGGACGAACGCCTCGGCCTGCCCGGTGGACTTGAGGTGCGTACCGCCGCAGAACTCGGTGGCCATCGCCCGCCAAGTGTCGCTCGCCGGTTCTCGGAGGAGGTCTTCGATCGGCGCGCCGATGCTCACGACGCGAACCGGATCGGGGTATGTCTCTCCGAAGACGGCGCGCAAGCCGTTGATCCGTTTGCCCGCTTCGAGCGGCACCGTGTCCGCGTGGACCGCCAGATCGGCGTCGATCTTCTCCTGCACGAGGGCCTGAACGCGGGCCGCCTGCTCTTCGGTCAGCGGCTTGGCGTGCGAGAAATCGAATCGCAGACGATCGGGCGCTACCAATGAGCCCTTTTGCTCGACGCCCTCGCCGAGTACCTCGCGAAGCGCGTGGTTGAGCAGGTGCGTCGCGGTGTGGTTGGCCTCGACGGTCGAGCGACGTCGCTGGTCGAGTTCGCCGATCACGCCGTCGCCGACGCGAATTTCGCCCTTGCGGACGCGCCCGATGTGCACGATGTACCCGCCGCAGTTGTGCGTGGCCTCGACCTCGAACTCACCGTTTCGCGACTTGCCGCCCATCGGACGAGAGACGCGGATGCGCCCGGTGTCGCCGACCTGACCGCCCATCTCAGCGTAGAAGCAGGTCTTGTCGAGCACGACGGCGAAGCGGGCGTTCGCCAGATTGTTGCGGATCGACACGTGCTCGTCGAAGTCGGTGCCGTTCCAGATCGCCTTGATGGTGCCCGACTCCTGTCGAGCGTGGAACTTGTCGCCGTCGCGCGTCGGCTTGATGTGCAGGTGCTTCAGTCGCGCCACGGCGTCCGTGGGCAGCAGCAGGTTCGTGCCGCCGGCCGGTCCGGAGGCCTGACGCGAGCGCTCCCGGGCCTCCTCCATGAGCCGGTGGAAACCGTCGACATCGACGGCGAGCCCCTTCTCCTCGGCCATGAGCTGCGTCAGGTCGATGGGGAAGCCGTAGGTGTCGTGCAGTTTGAACGCGTCTTCGGCGTCGATCCGGACGCTGCCTTCGGCCGCGTCGTCGAACAGCTTGATGCCCTGCTCGAGCGTCCGACCGAAGCTCAGTTCCTCCTCGCGGATGATCTGTTCGATCTTGCCCTGATGCTTCACGAGTTCGGGATAGAACTCCCCCATTGCTTCGGCGAGCGGGCCGACGAGTTTCCAGAAGAACTCGCCCTGCACGCCAAGTGTCTGGCGACCGTAGCGCACGGCGCGGCGCAGCACACGGCGCAGCACATAGCCGCGTCCCTCGTTGCTGGGCTCTGCGCCGTCGGCAATGGAGAACGACAGCGTGCGGATGTGGTCGGCGATCACGCGGTACGCAATGTCGTGCTGGTCCTTCAGGCGACCCGTGTATCCCGGCGCGCCCGTGACGCGCTCGATCGCGTTGAACAGGTGCGTGAACAGGTCGGTGTCGTAGTTGGAGTTCTTCCCCTGCAGAACGCGCACGATCCGCTCAAGGCCCATGCCGGTATCGACGTGCTTGTCCGGGAGCGGCTTGAGCCCGTTCGGCTGGCGATCAAACTGGATGAACACGAGATTCCAGATCTCGATGACGTCCGGGTTGTCCTGATTGACCAGCGAAGCACCGCCGACCGCGGCGCGGTCCTCATCGTCGCGCCCGTCGTAGTGAAGTTCGCTGCACGGGCCGCAGGGGCCGGTGTCGCCCATTTCCCAGAAATTGTCTTTGGTGTCGCCGGGGAGCACCCGCTCGGGGGGCAGATACTTCAGCCAGAGTTGCTTGGCCTCCTCATCGGGCGCGAGGCCCTGCTCAGCATCGCCCTCGAAGTACGTGGCGTACAGCCGGCTCGCGTCCAGTTCCCACACCTTGGTCAAGAGTTCCCACGCCCACTCGATGGCCTCGGCCTTGAAGTAGTCGCCGAAGGAGAAATTGCC
>JANSXG010000131.1 GCA_024743075.1 bacterium
CGGCGCTGACCGCGCTGCTGGTGTGGCTGGTTTGCCTGAAGGTCACGAAGTACGTGAGCGTGTCGTCGATCGTCGCAGCGTGCGCGCTCCCAATCGCGATCACCGGCTTCGCCGTCGCGGCGTGGCCCGCCCAGACGACTCTGGTCGGCGCCTGGCCGTTCGTGCTGGTGGGGTCACTCATCGCCGCGCTGGTGATCGTGAAGCACCGCTCGAACCTGCGACGGCTTCGAGAAGGCACCGAGCCGAAGGTCGGCGCCGAGCGCAACGCCGATAACGACGCTGGCTCCGGACACACGGAGCCTGATCGCTAGGCGGTTTCGCTCGTACGAGCGGTTTGCGCGAAGTACCGGTTATCGCGCCCGCGCAATCCGAACCCCTGACCCCGGCGGAGCATCCGGAAGCGGTCAAGTTCTCGGACAGGCGTCGAGACCCCATCAAAACCGCGTGATCTGGGTTTATTCCCGCTGCGCCGTTGCCGATTTCATTGGCAGACTCCTCCGGTTACGGATGAGGTCAAGGCAGGTGTGTCATGCTGTATCTCAACAGGGAATCGACAACTTCGGGCTCCCGTTTCGACAGCGACCGCGATGTGCTGCCCTTTCCCGCCGGCGGCGTCCATGGACCCAAACGCGACGCCACCAGCAACATCCCACGATCAGCCTCGGGGGCGAGCTCATCCATGAATCTCGCCGATTCGATCAGCGCAGACCTGGACGCCCTGCAGGCCGGACTGGACCGCCTGACGATCGAACTCGACGAGGACGAGGCACGCGACGCACTGAGCGCCATCCCGATCGAGCGGTTCCAGACGCCCGACCCTTCCGGCCCCACGTCGCCAGCCGCCTGAGCGATCCGCTCACATCGCGCTGCCGAGCCCGAAGCACCGACGCCATGTGCTGATCTGGCCCAGGTGCATCATCGTGTGCCCGCACAGCAGGAAGCCGCACGCCGCACCGACGGTCGGGAACATCTCCCGGAACCGGCCTTCGACCGGGTTCTCGGCTTCAAGTGCAGCGAGGTCCGCGTTGGCGATCGCCTCGAGCACCACCTCGGTCCGTGTCACGAAACGGTCGAGCAGTTCCTGCATCGGCGGGTAGTACGAGCCGTCGGCATCGTCAACGGCGTTGGTGCCGGCCTTGAACAGTTCCTGATACCTCTCGTCGGTCTGGGCGATATCACTCCGGCCGATCATTTCGAGCACGCGATCCGGATAGATGGCCAGATGACCGATCACCCACGCCGGGGTGTTGCAATCCACACCCTCCGGCTTGCGTCCGAACTTGCTGTCTTCGATCCCCGCACAGACCGCCTTGGCGTAGTTCATCGCGGTGGTCGCCATCGGGACGATCGTGGAGGCGTACAGGTTCGCGGTCGTCGGCATACTCAATTCCTCGCTATACATAGGTTTCGGTCACCACTGCGGCTCGGCCCACGCCCGGCGTCGACAGCGGCATCAAGCGTAGGGGAGGACCGTCCGCTCGATACGACCAACTTTGTGCAAACCCGGGCCATTCCCGTTCGTATCATTGATTGTGTCCGCTTCCTGAACCTTTTAGGGGCCCTGCGCCCTTCATTGGCAGACCATGACCCCGACCGAACCCACAACCCGCAGTCAGATCGTCGATCGCATCGCCCGGACGCGCAGGCTCGCGCGCAGCGCCTCTCGACGCCGTTTTGCCCGGGATCTGCTGGGCCTGATCGGTCCGGCCATGACCATCGCTCTCGCGGGGTCGCTGGTCGGGATCCTCGCCGATCGCCTGATCGGGCCCGGGATCGACTGGTGGCTGATCGCCGCCCCCGCCGCCGGACTCGCGCTCGTTGCGTCGGTCACGATCGCCCTGCGCCGTCGCACCGGAGATCTCGAAGGCGCCTCCGAGGTCGATAAGGCGATGCTCCTCGAGGACCGGCTCAGTTCCGCGCTCTCGCTCGCGGAGCGCGATCCAGACAACCCGTTCGTCCAGATGGCCATCGCCGACGCCGAACACCTCGCCGCGCGGGTCCGGGCCCGGCAGGCGGTGCAGGTTCGCCTCGGTCGTTCGTGGATGGCCTGGCCGGTCATCGCGGCGGCGTCAATCGCCCTCGGCATCACCATGCAACCGCTGCACCTGCTCAAGAACAAGGAGCAGCAGGTCGCCAAGGCGGAGCGCGACGCTCGCATCGAACAGGCCCAGAACCGCATCAAGCAGCTTCAGGAGGAGCTCGACGGCGCCGACCTCGAGAACCGGCAGGACGAAGACGCCGATGCGCCCGGCGCCGACCTTCTCGCGCCGGAGGATCGTGAGCAGATCGACGAAATACAGGAACAGGTCGAGTCCGGCGAGATGACGCCGGAGGAGGCCGAGGCCGAGGTCGCCCGGATCCTCGACGAAGCGGCCAGCGAGCGCGAGCAGCGCGCTGCCGACGAGCGTGCCAACGAAGAGGCGCTGCGCGAACTGTTGAAGGACCTGCCGAGCGATTCCTCGTCGTCTTCCGATTCGTCCGGCCCCAGCCCGAACGCCGGTGAGCGCCTGCGCGACGCGCTGCGGTCCGGCGAACTCGACCGTGCCGCCGATGCGCTCGAAGACCTGCAGAGTGAAGCCGAACAGGCGGACGCGGAGCGCCGTGAAGAGATCGCCCGCGAGATCGAAGAGATTTCGCAGGAACTCGACGATCTCGCGCAACAGGAAGCGGAACAGCGCCAGCAGGAGAAGGCTCGCCAACGCGAAGATCTGGGCCGGCGCGGCCTGAGCGGCGAGCAGGCCGAGCGCCTCACGGACCAGACCGAGCGGCGCACGCGCGAAGAAATCCGGCGCGAACTCGAAGAGCGCGGCATGGACCCGCAGCAGGCCGACGACCTCGCTCGAACCATCGAACAGCAGCAGCGCGAGAACCGCGCGTCAGAAGACGCACAGGACACCGCCGAGCAGCTGTCCGAGGCCCTCGACCGATCGGCACAGGAAGCCCGCGAACCCGGCGCTCCCGATCAGCAAGATGCTTCCGGCGAGCGGTCCCCCGGTGACTCCGACCCCGCGGCTTCCGAGCAGACCGGACCGGGCTCGGAACAGGAGCAGTCCGGCTCGGAGGGCTCGCAGCCGAGCGGGAACCAGAGTGAACCCGGCTCCGAACAGTCCTCGGAACAGGCCTCGGATCAGGCCTCGGAACAGGCCTCGGAACAGGGCGAGCGTGAGGCGGATCAGCAGTCGGGCGACCAGAGTTCCGCTGATCAGCAGCAGTCCGGTGATTCCGGCGACCAGCAGTCGGGCGACTCGCAGCAGCAGCAAGGTGCCGGATCGAACTCTGATGCCGCGCCCGCCCAAGGCTCCGAATCCGGCCAGCAGGGCGAGGGCTCCGAGTCCGGCGGCCAGCAGAAACCGTCATCAACCGAGCAGGGCTCCGAGGGTCAGCAGTCCAAGCCGGGCGAGGGTGGACGCCCGGACGGCCAGCCCCAGCAGGGCGCATCGGGGAGCAACGACGAATCTCAGGCCGACGCCAACAACCCCGAAGGCACGGGCGGCGAATCGAGCCGTTCCGGCGAGCAACCCGGTTCGCAGCAGTCCGGCGGTGAGGGCGAATCCTCCAGCGATTCGCAGACGGGCTCCCCTTCGTCCAGCGATCAAGGCAGCGCGGGCACTGACCAGCCCGGCGGTGAATCGAGCCAGGGCCCGGACGGTTCACCGACCGGAGAAGGCTCGGGCGGCGACGGCGAGCAGACATCAGGTCAGGACCAGCAGGGCAGCTCGAGTTCGTCCAGCCCGGGCGGCACGGGCATTGGGGACGGCAGCGGGCAGCCCCAACCGAAATCCGGCGCCGACGCGCTCCGCGAGTTGGAGCAGCGCAAGCGTCAAACAGAAGTCGATGAAGCGGCCGCCGAGCGGTTGCGTGAGCAGCAGCGCCGCCTGCTCGAAGACGAGGATACCGCGCGCCAGCTCGACAGGCTGCGCCGCCAGGCCGAGCGTGACCGACGCGAGGGCATCAGCCCGGACCGGGCAAACCGGGAGGTTGAGACCATCGACGCCCGCCGCTCCGGCGAGATGAACGGCGAAGAGACCGTCGTCGGCGACCGCGAATCCGACGGGCAGAACCCCATCACACTTGATTCGCCGAGGCAGTCGCCCGGCCAACTCGAACGGGACCTCATCCGCCGTCGCGATCAGCTCCAGCGCGACCTCGAGGAGAACCGCATCTCACCCCGCTACTGGGAAACCGTCAGCCGCTACTTCGACAAGAGCATTGAGCGTCAGCGCCGACTCAAGGACTCGGAGTCGACCGACGGCGCCGCCGGTTCGAGCGACAACGGCTCGCCGGGTTCCGAATCGCAGAGCGGCTCCTGATGCTCGCGAGTGTGCCGAGCGCTCGGCGTCCCTAGACTGGTCTCGACGTGGATATCACCTTCGACAACCCGGCGTGGCTCTGGCTCGGGCTGCTCGCGATCCCGATGGCGGTCATGGCGATCCGCGACTTCCGAGCCGCGATGAGCACCTACCGGGCGTGGTCGGCCGCGATCGCGCGGGCGCTGCTGATCGCGCTGATCGCCACGATTCTGGCGGGCGCATCATCGGTGCGCGAAACGAAGCGCCTCGCGGTCGTCGCGGTGATCGACATCTCCGATTCGATGCGCTTGCTCGCCGACCAATACTCCGAGTTCGGCAACGATGCCGAAGGCAACCCGCGCTCGTATCGCGAGGCCGTGCTCGACTATCTCGCGCGATCCGGCCAGGACCGCACACCCGAGGACCTGCTCGGCGTGGTGGTCTTTGCCGGGAGCAGCATGGCGGTCTCGATCCCGTCGGCCTCGACCGGCCCCGACATCGAGATCGAGTACCAGCTCGTCGACGGTTCGAACATCGATACCGCCCTTCGGTTCGCGCAGCGGATGTTCCAGCCCGACGCCGCCAGACGCATCGTGCTCGTCAGCGACGGTGTCGAGACCGGCGGCGATGCGCTCCGCGCCGCCTCGGAACTCGCCTCGTCGCCGACGCCCGTGCGCGTCGATGTCGTTCCGGTGACATACCGGGTGCGCTCGGAAGTGATGGTCGAAGCGATCGACGCCCCACCCCGCTCGACCGGCGGCGCGACCATCCCCGTCCGCGTCGTCCTCAGCGCGACCGAGGCGACGAGCGGCACGGTCAACCTGCGTTACAACGGTGAACTGCTCGACATCTCGCCCAGCGACATCGGCAACGGAAGACGAGTCAGTCTCAGAGAAGGACGCAACATCGTCATCCTCCAGGTGCCCCTGCAAGAGAGCGACGTGCTCCACCGGCTCGAGGTCGCCTTCACGCCCGATGACCCGGCGCAGGACCGCGTCCTTCAGAACAACCGCGCCGAGACGGTCGTCACCACCGAGAGCCGCGGCACCGTGCTCATCGTGGACGGGCGGGCCGACCGAGCGGCCGCCGCGAACCCGCTCGTCGCGACGCTCGAGGGCGCGAACATCCCCGTCCGCAGCGTCTCACCCAGAGACCTCGGACGCACGCTCGACGAACTCAACGCCTACGACCTGATCATCCTGCAGGACGTCGCCGCGGGCGATGTCCCGCGCCGAACCCACGGGCTGCTCGCGGACTACGTGAACCTCATGGGCGGCGGGCTGGTGATGGTCGGCGGCTACGGCGGGTTCGGCGCCGGCGGTTGGAACGGCACCGACATCGAAGCGATCCTCCCGGTCCGCCTGGACCTGCCGGACGAGGTCGTCACCGCGCAGGCCGCGGTCTGTTTCATCATCGACTCGTCCGGCTCCATGGCTGCGCCGGTCAACCGGGGCTCTCGCACGCAGCAGGAGATCGCCAACGAGGGCGCTGCGTACGCGATCCAGACGCTCGATGAAACCGATCTGGTCGAGGTCATCGAGTTCAACTCAAGCGAACGCGTCGTCGTCCCGCTCCAGCGCAACACCGACCCGCAGCGGAGCGCGGCACGGGTCCGCGCGATCTCGTCGGGTGGCGGGACGAACCTGCCCCCGGCGATGCGCAAGGGTGCGACATCGCTCCTCAACGCGGAAGCCGCCGTCAAGCACATGATCATCCTGTCCGACGGCAAATCCAGCGGCAGTCCGGAAGAGATGGTCGCGATCGCCGCGAACCGGCGCGAAGCCGGCGTGACCGTCTCCACCATCGCCGTCGGAGACGGCGCGGATATCGGCACGCTCGGGCAGATCGCGCTCGCCGGCGACGGCACCTTCCACGAGGTGACCGACCCGAACCTCGTGCAAGGGATCTTCCTCAAGGAAGTGCAGGTGGTCCGCAGACCGCTCGTGCGCGAAGGCCGGTTCACGCCGATCGTCACCGCCGGGGGATCGCCGCTGATCAACGGCGTCGTCGGGTGGCAGCAGGTGCTCGCCGGCGAGCGGCCCATCCCGCCGCTCAACGGGCTCGTGCTGACGCAAGCGAAGAACGACCCGAAGATCACCAACGCCCTCGCCTCGGAAGACGGCTACCCGCTGCTCGCGCACTGGTTCATCGGGCGAGGCCAGGTCGCGGCGTTTACCTCCGACGCGACCAATTGGGCTCGCGCGTGGCGTGACTGGCCCGGCTACGACGGCCTCTGGATACAGATCGCCCGCCTCATCGCGCGCCCCGCGACCGACGAAAACCTCGAAGTCACCGCCGAAGTAGTGGGCGATCAACTGATCGTCAAGGTCGACGCCTTTGACGAGGACGGGCGCCCACGCGACGGCCTTTTCATCGAGGGCACCGTCGACCGCCCCGACGGCACCCGCGCCCCCATCTCGCTCGAACAGATCGGGCCAGGCCAGTACCGCGCCACCTCCCCCGCGCCGGCGCAGGGTAGCTACGTCGCCAGCCTCTTCCCGCGCCGAGGCAGCAGCGATCGCGTCGGCGCCGCCACGGTCAGCGCCGTGCGCACGCTCAGCCCGGAGTTCCAATCGCTGCGCTCGGACTCCACGCTGCTCCGACAGATCGCATCGATCACCGGCGGGCGCGAGATCGACCTGCTGCGCCCGAACGAAGTTGAATTGTTCGACCGGAGCGGCGTTCAGGTCATCACCGCATCGACCCCGCTGTGGCGCGTGCTTCTGGTCTGGTGCGTCGTGGTGTTCCTGTTCGATGTCGGAACGCGCCGGATCGCCTGGGACCGACTCCTCTCGCGCGAGCTCGCGCTCGAACTGCGTCGGTACACGGCGCAGTCGATCGCGCAGCGATCGGATCAGGCCGCCTCAACACTGTCGGGCCTCAAGGGCCGGGCCGCGAAGTCCCGGACCCGGCGTCAGCCCGGCGAACCGGCGAAGCCGAGGCCAACCGGCGCTCCGCGCCGCGAGCCGGGGCCGAGGGTCGCCGACGCACCGTCTGGTTCAGCAACCGAAGCGATGCGCCGGGCAGAATCCTCGACGGCGACGCCCCACCGAACGCCGCAAGACGACCGACCGTCCAAGCCAGGTGATTCATCGCCGACGAGGAAGCCCGATGCCGAGAAGCCCGGTTCGGACGATTCGGCCGGCTCGACCACCGAAGGCCTGCTCGCCGCCAAGCGCCGGGCCCAGCGTCGCACCGGCGGCTCTTGAGCGATCCCGCCCCTCGTCCCGAGGACGCATCGCAGACCGACCTGTCTGGTATCCTCGACGCCCATTGCGCGTACGGCGCAGCGACCCCCAGCGAGCCCGCTCCGTGGAACGACAGGAATTCGAACAACTCGCTCTGGAGCACATGGACGCCCTGTACCGCATGGCGCTCAAACTCACGCGCCACCCCGACGAGGCCTCGGAACTGGTGCAGGAGACCTATCTCAAGGCGCTGCGTCACGCGAAGACCTTTGAAGAGAAGGGGAAGGGCATCCGGGCCTGGCTCTTCACGATCCTGCACAACACCTTTTATTCGGACGTCCGACGCCGGAAGCGCTCCGCAACGCCCGTTGACGAGTTCTACGACGCCACGTCCGACGATCGCATCCCCGACGAGGCTCCTCCGGTCTGGAATCTCGCCAGTCTGGATTGGGAGCATGTGGACGACCGATTGAAAAAGGCGATCGACGATCTCAGCGACGAACATCGCGAGGTTTTGCTGCTCTGGGGCGTCGAGGGCATGAAGTACCGGGAGATCGCCACGGTGATGGCTGTACCGATCGGGACGGTCATGAGCAGGTTGCACCGGGCACGCAAAATTCTCGCTGATTCCTTGGAAGATTTCGCCGCCGAGGTGGGTTTTACTCCTGCCCGGGACCCCTCCGAAGTCGAGGAGGCCTGAGAACCGGCCACCTCCCGCATTCCGGGTCCCTTCCGGGACCTCTCCTCCGTCCGCAGTATCCGCACCATGGCTGACCACACCCCGCACAACCCGAACCGGCCCGCTGAGCAGCCCACCCGTCTGCCCGACGGTCTGAGCCGTGCCGCCCGCATCCGCGCCCTCGCGGACGGGGAGATCGCTCGTGACGATCCCCGATCCAGCGAGTTCGACGGTGCCGATCAGGCGGTCGAGTTCGAGCGCAATCTCCGGAACGCCGTTTCGCGGGCGATGGCCGAGCCGACGAAGGCCCCCGCGGGCCTTCGCGAGCAGATTCTGGCCCGGTTCGAGGCCGAGCACGCCGCCGATGATCGCCCGATCAGTTTCAGCGAGCACAAGCATCAGGCCGATCGCAGGTCGTCGACCCTCTTCTCGTTCCTGCCCCGTTTGGCCGCGGTAGCGGCGGTCGTGCTGCTCAGCGCCACGGTGCTCTGGATCGGAGTCCAGCAGTTCTCGGACTCACCACCGGCCGATGGCCAGACCCTGAACATCCAGACCGTCTCCTCCCAGCTCCAGTTCGTGCAGCGCGAACACAACCGCTGCTCGGACATCGCCAGCGGCAATTTCACGTCGAAGATTGTCGCGACCAACATCGACGAGGCTCGCGCGTTCGCCGAAACCCAGCTCGGCTGTGGCGGGAAACGCCTCGCCGAGGCGATCGCCCGCATGGACGAGATCGGCTACTCCTTCGTCGGCGTCGGCGCGTGCGCCGTACCCGGCGGCGGGAACTCGATCCACGCCCTCTTCAACCCCCACGCTGATCGTGCTGATTCAATCAAACCGGTCAGCGTCTTCCTCCTTGAGAGCCCCGGCGAGGGCTGCAAGAACGCCCAGCCCGGCATCTGCTACTCCTGCCCCAAGGCCAAGGAACGC
>JANSXG010000083.1 GCA_024743075.1 bacterium
ATCAGTTCCGCCGTCGCCTGAAGCAGCAGGCCGATCGCGATCAGGATCAGCGAGAGCGTCGGCCCCATGATCTGCTCACCGGTCCCGGCCGCGAGTTCGATGAGCGGCAGGCCGATGAGAACGCCACCGACGGCGCGGACCGCACCGGCGACCGTCGTCTTCTTCGACGTGCCGAGCGCCTTCTGGGCGACCAGCGCGATGCCGGTCGTGATCTTGGAGAGGTTGCTCATGGTGCGACCTTCCCGATCAGGAACGCCCGAGCGCCCAGGATCGCGCCCATCGCGAACTCACGGGCAAGGTCCTTCGCCTGATTCGATGCACGCACCTGAATCGAGGCGAGCTTCGTGCGCACGCGGGCGTCGACAATCGCCTTCGCTCGGTCGAACTCGTCGGTCCCGGTGAATTGGGTGAATAGCTGCGTGCCGATGTCGATGATCTCGACGGCGGTCTTTCGCGCATCCGCCTCGGTGAGTTCGAGTCGGAATCGCAGGTTGCTGACGATCGAGTCGATCAGGTCGAGTCGCTCGGAGTTCAGCATGGCGGGGCTGTCGTCGTGCTCGTCGTTCATGGTTCCCGTCCTTGGGATTCGGCGTGTTGTGTTCCGAGTCCCGGTGCCTGGTCACCGGGTTCCGCGATCTCACTCGGCGGGCCGGTCCATGCGGCGCGGTGGTCCAGGCCCGCGCGGCACCCTCGACCCTCATCGCATTAGGGGGTGTTATTTCGGTTCTGGGGCTGCGGCCCAACGACGACACCGGCCCCCTCAGCCGGCCGTCCGTTCAGCGCGTCGATCAATTCACTGTTGTCGCCAGCGAGCCCGCGGTACTGTTCGGCGAGCGCCGGCGAGATGCTGCCCTCGGCCGGCCACTGCGACTCCGCGTGGTCAATGCCGCGGAGGGTGAATGGCGTCAGGATGTCGTCGTTTGTGTCGAGCGCCTGGTACGCGTTGATCTTCGCTGGCGAGTCGGAACATCCCGGCACGATGATCATCACAAAGCCGCAAACGCCGCCGAGGCACGCGATCGTCAGTCCACGACGGACAAGGCGGAAGGAAGATCTCGGAGCGCCAGACCGCGAGCCGGCGCTTGGTGCCGGGCTCATCTCCGCCGTCGGCACCAGAAGCCACACAAGCCCCGCGAACGCGAGCGTCGCAAGCCCAGCCGCGGGCCATGCGCCGATCGCGGTTGCCAGCCCGGCGACCATGAGCGAGCCGAGCATTACGGCGAGTACCGCGCCGAGCACGAGGCCGCCAATGCCGGGGTCCGAGTTCAATTGTTCAATGTGAAGCCGGGCTTCAGTGCTGCGCGTGCGATCGTCCATGACCGTTGCTCCAAATTGGAGCGGTCACGTTCGGGCGCAGCTGCCGGTTCAAAACCGGCAATAGATTGAAACCTCTAGCACCGGCATTAGACCGATCCGACGCGGACCGGTCAACACCCGAGACCAATCGCATCGGCGTCTTCTCGCGAGATTCTTGAATGTCGCGATCGATCAGCCGGTTCCGCGCTTCTTCGGCTTGCGCTCACGATCCGACTGCTTCTGTCCGGGCGGCGGCGTGAGCTCGGGGTCCAGGATGCGCGTCACCTGCCACTCGCCACCCTCGGATTCGCCTTCCATTTGCGAGACCGCACCCATGAACATTTCGAAAAACTCCTCGGGCGTGATGTCTTCGAGGCGCTTCTCGAACGTTTTCCGGTGGATCGCGACAATGAAATTCGCGCGAGCCGGCTCCGGCATCCCCAAGTACACGGAGATTGCGGCGGTCCCGATCAGCTTGACCGGAGTGGAGTCCATCCGGTTCGCCTCAGCGGCCAGAGTTTTGCGCAAAGCGACCGGGATGGTGAGCCCTTGCTTCGTCCAGCCAGGTGCGTACTTGCCATGTCGAGTCTCTTTGGCCATGAAACCGCCCTATCGCTGGCAGAATTATCTGGCGTTTTTGAATGGTTTTCGGGGGTTACCGCCGAAATCTTGGGAATTAATAGATACACACCATTGCAAATGGTGGTACTACCAATTAGGTTGTGGCCCCATGAGCCCACTCGTTTCGACAGTCGGTCGCCGAATCAGAGCCGCTCGCTACGCGGCCGGCCTGACCCAGGGCCAGCTCGCGATCGCGATTCACAAGCACGTCAACACCATCAGGAACCTCGAACGCGACGCATACAGCCCCACGCTCGAAACCCTCGACGAGATCGCGAAGGCGTGCGGAATCAGTCGCCTCGAACTCATCCCCGAACACGAACCCGCGCTACAGAGCGCGTGACGAAAACCTCTAGCACTTCTCTCAGGCGGAAACGTTTGGGAGCAGCTTCCGATGACCACCATCCGCGTCACCACCAACCGATACGCCTCGCTCTGCCAGTCGATCCTCATGCTGGTCAACGACGCGAACGTCGCCGCCCTCGACTCGAAGGCGGCTCGCACGACGGTCGGTGATCGGGCGATCGAGATGGACGCCGAGACGCTTCACCACCTGCACCGTCGCGCGGTCGCGATCGCCCAGGCGATCGAATCCATCGCCGATTCCGACAGGCTATCCCCGGCCACTTCCCCTGTCGGCATTCCTTCCCCCGCTCTCTCTCTCTCCTCCGCTGGCGTTGATCAGGACGCCGGCGAATCAACTCCTTGCACCGGCGAAGGAAACTCCGCCGGTGCGAGTTCGCGTGCGCCTCTTCGGTCCTCCTAGGGCAAGCACGCTGTGCACGCCTCGTGGCTCGCCAACGGCCGCGAGGTGTTTCCAACCAGAACCCGTCGCGGACTGCACCCCCGCGTCGGCCGACGCGTCAGGCGTCACAGGAGGACCGCATGGTTGCGAACATCCCGAAATCAGAATCACCGGCGCACGATCTCGCGAAGCGTCTGCACCGCAAGGTCGCCAAGCTCACCGGGGTCGAACTGAAGACGGCGATCGCGCTTCAGGACGCCTCGCACTGCGGATCGTTCGTCGTCGCCAACATCGCCAGCATTGCCGAGACCATCGGGACCACCCGAACGCAGGTGATGCACGCGATCAAGCGCATGCGTCGCGTCGGTCTCATCGGTGCCGAGTTCACCGGCGTCGGCGAGAGGCTCGTCGTGATCGTCGCCGCGAAGCACGATGACCACCTGATCGCTCAGTTCATGGCTGAGCTCATCGACGGCGGATCCGGGGAAGGCACCGCCGCAGCATGAGCGCCCTCCGCAAGACCAACCCGACGATCGAGGCCCCGTCGACGCCGGCTCGCGAGGCCGTCGACTGGATCCCGGTCCAGCGGGCTGCGCAGCTGCTCGGCGTCACCGAACGCCACCTGCGGCGCGTGTGCAGCGAGGAGCTCGCCTCGAAGGGTGCGGCGAAGCAGATCTCGCTCGGCAGCAAGCCGGTCTGGCACGTCCACTGCTCCTACGACTTCCGTCTCGGCCGCGAACACATCGCCTCGATCGACGAGTCGCTGGCCGAGGTCTGGGTATCCGCCTCGGATGCGCAGCGCGAGCTCGCGCTCACCAAGGCCCGGATCCTCATCGAGTTCCGTTCGCTCATCGCGAACCCGAAGCTGGTTCTGAAGACGGCGTTCCCGTCGTTCCGCGCCCGCATGCAAACCGAGCACGGCCGCTGCCCAGGGCGCACCACGCTCTACCGCTGGAACGAGCAGTGCCCGCCCTCATCGTCGCCGATGGCCGTCGCCGCGGCGCTCATCGATGCCCGCACACACACCGCCGGGGAGGTCGCCAGCGAGGAGGCCGTCGAGATGTTCCGTGGCCTCTACCTCACGCCAGCGAAGATGTCGGTCGCGCAGTGCCACCGGATGGTCGATGCCGAAGCGGCGAAGCAGGGCTGGTCGTGGCCGAAGCTCCGCACCGTTCAGGTCAACCTCGACCGCTGGGTCGACAAGCAGATGGCGACGATGGCCCGCGAGGGCAATGACGTCTGGCGGCGCAAGTTCGCCACACCGATCCATCAGAACCCCGAGGCGTTCCAGGCGGGCGAGTGTTGGGAGGCCGACCACACCCGCCTCGACTTCTTCGTCCGCGTCCAGCGCGGCGGCAAGTGGACCTTCGACCGCCCGTGGCTCACCTGCTGGATGGACCGGCGCTCGCGCCGGATCGTCGGCTGGCACATCGGACTGAACCCAGACTCCGAAGCGATCCGCGCCGCGCTGCTCAAAGCCTTCCGCGATGAGGCGGTCTCGATTCCGGCCTACGCGGTCATGGACAACGGCAAGGACTTCGCGTCCGAGGCCATCGGCGGACTGACCAAGGCGCAGCGTCGCAACATGAGTAAGGCCGACCGCGAGCAGTCCGAGCGTGCCTGGGGCGGGCTGCTCGGGCAACTCGGCATCGAGGCCCACTTCAACGTGCCGTACAACAAAGACGGCAAGGGCCGCGTCGAGCGGCTCATGCGGACGGTCCATCAGACCTTCGACAACACCTTCGACTCCTACCGGGGATCCGAGTCGATCAAGGTTCCCGATGAGCACATCAAGAAGATCCTCTCCCGCGTGATGGAGCTCCCGACGCTGGAGCGGGCCACCGCGAAGTTCGCCGAGTGGGTCGAGTGGTACAACCACCGCGACGAGCACAACATCGAGGACCTGACCGATCAGGACGGCCTGACGAAGATCTCGCCCGCCGCATTCTACGAGGCCAACATCTTCCGACGCTCGCGTCTCGCTGATGACAAGGTGCTCGGCCTGCTCGAACTGACCTGGTCCCGCGAGCTCAAAGTCACGCGACACGGCGTGTCGCTGAAGATCGGCGGCAAGGTGGTCCACTATGGCGGGGCCGACCCGGCCATCAAGTCGATCGTCGGGAAGACCGTCCGCGTGAGCTACGACCCGGCGAGGATGCAGGCGATCAACGTCTGGACCACCGACGGCCGCTTCGTCGCCGAGGCGCTGATGAACTCGCGCCACGGCGGCTTCGCGTCGGGCGACGTCTCCCGCGACGCGCTCAAGTCCGCGCTGCGTCGCCAGCGTGACGAGCGGAAGCGCATCGCCCAGCCGATCGATCAGCTGGCCATCACCGGCGACACCCGGCAGCTCGCGGCCGACGAGCAGCGCAAGCGCGACATCGAAGCCGAGAAGGCCCGCGAGGCCGAGCGCCGGGGCAACCGTGAAGCCGAAGACATGCCCCCCGTCCGCCTGGTCGCGACGTCGCTCGACGATCAGGCAGAGCAGGCCGAGGCCGCTCGTCGCCGCTCGATGGCACGCCGGGTCGCGGGATCCGAAAGCGATGCGATGCCGGCGGCTTCGACGGGCCGACGGCCGAGCATCGACGACATCTTCGGCGACGGCGACGACGGCGGGTTCGACGAGACCATCGATGACTCGCTGTCGGATTCCGCAGAGTTCGACGCCGTGTTCGACGGCGACGACGGTCAGCAGGAATCCTCGCTCCGCTTCAACCCGATCGACGCGCTCGATGCCGGCGACGACGAGTGGGGGGACGACTCATGAGTTGGGAAGGCACCGGCGATCATCGTACCCCGCCGTCCGGCGGCACTCCGGAACGCAAGGAGAACCACGCGCCGCGCAAGAGGACGTACGCGCCGCGGCCAGCACGCAACTCGGCCGACGCGATCGACCGCGAGGTCACCCGCACACAAGACAAGGCTCTCGAAGCCATCGAGCAGGACGCTCGTGTCATTAAAGCAGCAAGGAAGCTCCCCGTGAACGGACCACTTTCGCAGCAGCAGATCAACGAGGCGCGGACCAACGCCCTCGACTACATCGAGCGTCACGAACTCACGCACAAGCAGGTCTCGCGAGGCATCGGCCTCAAGTCGCCGTCGACGGTCACCGAGGTGCTCAACGGCACCTACAAGGGCAAGCCCGACGCGATCATCCGCAAGATCAACGCCTGGGTCGAACAGCACGCTCGGGGCCAGGACTCCGATCGCCCCCAGCTCTTCGTCTCGACCAAGGTGGTCGAGCAGATCTTCAAGATCATCCGCAACACCATCCGCACGCGCAAGACGGCCGTGATCTTCGGCCCGGCCGGCGTGAGCAAGACGACGGTCTGCCTCGAAGCCGCGCGGACCGAGATCGTGGGCAGTGTCCACATCCCGTGCAACGCCACCTGCACGTCGCTGACCTCGTTCTCGAAGCTCTGGTGCAAGTGCCTCGGGACATCGACGGGCGGCTCGAACGGCGACCGCTTCGACCGCATCGTCGAAGTGCTCAAGGACTCGGACCGCTGCCAGCTGATAGACGACGCCCACAAACTGCTCCCGTCGCGGTCGCGCGACATCCGCGTGAGCACGAGCTACTGCAAGTCGCTGGAGTTCATCTTCGACGTCCACGACGCGGCCGGCGTCCCGATCGTGCTCTTCGGCACCATCGAGATCGACCAGGCGATCGGCGACGAGCAGGGCTGGGCCGGCCAGCTCTCCAGCCGAGTCAAGAGCCGGTACTCGATCACACAGTCCGCGCAGCAGTCGGGTCGGCCGCTGTTCACCAAGGACGACGTGATCGCCTTCGCGAAGTCGATCGGCCCGACGTTCCGGTTGACGGGCGGCGCGGCAGACCTGCTCGCATCGCTCTGCTCGATCCCCGGCAACGGTGGGCTCCGCCGAGTCGAGAACATCCTCTCGACCGCGCACGACTGCATGCGTCACCGGCGACGGACCGAGGGTCACGACAAGCTCGGGCCGATCACGATCGACGACATCGAGACCGCGCTGCACCTGCTCTACGACATGGCGCATGCCGAGCACATGCTCGCTGAGGCCGACCAGCTGAAGCGCGAGGTGGCGTGATGCGCAGGGCCTATCAAGACGACTGGGAGATCCGGCGTGTGCCCAGGCAGGAGATCGACGGCACATTCGTCGTCGCCGGGTGCGTCAACAATCTGCCGCTGACTCACTTCTTCGCTTCGCCGTGCGCGTGGACAGCGGGTCTGCTGGCCATCCGGCACGCGCGGTTGATGCACGATCGCCGCAAGAACGTGCAACGCACTTCCTTCTCTGCGCAAGCGATCGGCGATCTGACCTACTCAGGCGACGGGAAGCGCAGGTCGTCTCGCAACGCCAACGATGAGCTCGCCCGGCTCCGCGAAGCCCAGGGGATTACGGCGCAGACCAAGGAGGCCGTCTGATGGCATGGACCGACCGCCAACAGCGCTGTGCGATCGCGGCTGCTTCGAAGGCCGGCTGGAACGACATGCAGCGCTACATCGCGATGCGTCACGCTGGCTGCGCGAAGACGCAGTCCGGGCAGGTGTCGCTGAAGAACCCGAAGAACCCGCACAAGGCGTTCGAGCAGTACATGGCGATCGCCGAGTCCGCCGCAGCGCTCAACGGTCAGGAGATCTTCCCGCCCCAGGGCAAGACTTCCTGGTCCGCCGTCGTCAAGGGTGAGAGTTCACGGACGCTTCGCCTCATCGAGTCGATCTGGGCCGAGGGCTGCACGAAGCTCAATCGGAAGTTCGTGAAGGGTGGGCTCGAAGGGTTCGTCGAACGGATGACCAGCAAGGACTCGACGCCCTGCGGCATATCGCTCGCGACCAACACACTCGGCCACTGCGACAGCGCTCAGCTCTACCGAATCCTCGAAGGGCTCAAGGCGTGGGTCGCCCGCGAGTTCGTCGAGCACGGCATCGCGCCCACCACGTTCCAACTCACCCAAGTGCAGGAGAAGCGACTGAAGCAGATTCAGGCACGCTTCAACTGACCATCTGAGCCGCAACACCAGGCCGAGCACGGATCGCTCGGTCGGCCCACTCAAGGAAGATCATCATGGCCCACCGCAAAGCACAACCACCGCCCGACCCGATGATGGCCACGAGCACCTTCGCGCCGAGACCAGGCGAAGCCATCGGCCTGCTCGGCGCGTCCGGCGAGCAGCAGACCGTAGAGTCGCAACGAGCCTCGCTCGATCGGCCGTCGACGCCGAGTCGACGAGCACGTGCGGCGGTCCACGAACAGCAGGCCGGCGAGCGCGGGCGTAGCGTCCGGGCCGAGAACAAAGAGCGTCACGAGGCGACCGCGATCGTGGCCGGCGGGCTCGCCGAGTTCATCTACCAGCTCGGCGTCGGCGCAGAGTTCCAGGGGGTGGACTTCACCAGCCGGATGTACGAGCTCAAGCTCTGGCCCGACAAGTCCGTCCTCGACCGCCGATGCACGGGCTCGATGTACAAGCGGCTGATGACGCTCGGCGTCATCAAGGAAGTCGGCTACCGCCCAGACGGCGGGTGCAAGCACACGGGGCACAACTCGGCCCGCCGCCCCGTCTACCAGATCCTGCGCACAACCAGCCAGCGTGAGGTGCTCGGCCTCGCATGAGCTTCGCCACCGCCCATCTCGATCGCCTGGTCCTGTGCGACCCGTCCGTCTACGGGCGGGCCTGCGCCATCGTTCGGCTCGCAGCCGAGGCGTGGCGGTGCTCGGTGGACTGTCTCATCGAGACCTGGCGGGCTCCGCACATCGACGCGATCCGCTCGGCGCTCACCGTGGTCCTCCGCGAGCAGACGGCGCTCAGCCTGGACGACATCGGCATGGTGCTCAACCGCGAGGACCACTCGTCGATGCAGTTCCGCATCAAGCGGGCACGGGCCGGCCTGTTCCGCAAGCTCGAACCGTTCTTCAGCGCCTACTGGTCGCTCATCGGGTTCATGCGAGGGCGCATCGAGCTCCAGGGCAACCCCTCCATCGCCGAGCATCCGTATGAGATCAAGAAGGTCGATCTGTCGGCCTACCTCTGCAAGCCCGCCGGCGTCTGGTCGGCCCGCGAGATCAGCGAGACCGTCGCCAGCGTGCTCGGCGTCGATCACGGCGAGATCCGTCAGCCGGGCAAGCGCTCCAGCGACGCGTCGATCGCTCGATCGATCGTGTTCTACCTGTTCAAGCTGCACCTGACCGACTTCTCGTACCCGCAGATGGCTCAGGCTCTGCATCTGAAGTCGCACTCCAGCGTGTACACGTCGATCCAGAACCTCGAGCGCCGGATCGTCGAGGAGGGCGATCAGGATCTGCTCGACCGCCTGGTCCGCTGCGCCGACGCGCTCAAGATCGACCTTTCCGAATCACTGCCCGCCGCGCTGTTGCAGCGGGCTGTTTCACCCAGCGCCGCGCCGGACGCAAGTGCCGGGCCGCGCACCGGGACCACTCTCCCGGAAGACCGAAGCGGATTGGAGGGCGTCTCAAACACTCAAAGGATTACCAGATCCGTCAGCGCCTCCATCCGGAGCGAAAGCACGGAGGAGGCTTTATGAGCAAGTACACGAAGGCATCGGGCTGGGCGTTCGGCGTGTTCTACGGCGCGTGCTGCACGATCTGCATCACCTGCGTCTACGCCTTCCGCGAGCCCGTCGCCGTGCAGATCCACGATCGCACGCCCGAGGTGATCACGGTCACATCCTACGACGCGAGCGGAGAGGCCATCGTCGAGCACTTCGACGCGCACCCGAGCGTCGTCCACGACATCTTCGGGACCGGCATGGCCGACCTGAACTTCGACGGCGTCGTCGACCTGGCCGACCTGAACATCCTGCTGCCGCTGATGGGCACGGACTACCGCGATCCGGCTCCGGCGGGGGTGATGCCATGATGGTCAAGACGCAGGCAGTGGAGTTCTTCCTTCGCCAGGGCGACACGTTCAACCCTCGCTTCTACCTCCAAGGTCCGAACGCCGAGGCCGTTGATCCGACCGGGATGGTCTTCGAGTTTAACGTCATCAAGACCCTCGGATCCGATGCGGTCACGCTGGAGCGGACGAGCGCCGACGGCGGGATTGTTGTCGCGTTCGACGCGAGCAAGCAACTCTACTACGCCCAGCCGGTGATCTCCGCCAGCGATAGCGCCGCGTTGGCGACCGGGCGATACCAGACGGAGTTCCGAATCACCGACTCGGCGGGCATCGCTGGGTCCGGCGCTGTCGGTCCGCTCCACATCAGCAGGGAGATCGATCGATGAGCGAGACCATCATCATTCCGTTTGTCGGTGTTCAGGGCCCGGCAGGTGCCGGCGGCGGAGGCGGCGGCGCAGCCGCTTTCACCGAACTGACCGATACCCCGTCCTCGTACACCGCCAATGTCTTCCTCGTCACCAATCCGGCAGGCACGGCGATCGAGCTCGCCGACGCCGCAGCCGCGATCACTCTGCTCGGCCTTGCGCCGGTCGCCGCGAGCGGGGACTACAACGATCTCCTAAATCTTCCGACGCTGTTCTCGGGTGCGTGGGTCGATCTGACCGGCGTGCCGGCAACGTTCGCTCCGTCGGCCCACTCGCACGCCCTGAGCGACATCACCGACGCCGGCACCGCGGCCGGATCGGATACCGGGGACTTCGAGCCCGCCGGTGCCATCGTCGCGCACGCCGGCCAAGCCGATGGCGTACACGGCATCAGCGCGTTCGGGGCGACGCTCATCGACGATACGGATGCGCTCACAGCCAGAGCGACGCTCGGCCTGGGCTCGGCCGCGACCAGCAACAGCAGCGACTTTGCCTCTGCCTCGCACGCTCTTCAGCTGCACGGCGACGTCGCCAACCCATTGAACCCATCCAACGGCCAGGGCTTCATGTTCTCCGTCGACGAATGGGTTGCGCGAGACCTCGTCGCGGGCGACATCAAGAGCGGCACGTTCTCCGAGGCGCGGATTCCGAGTCTGGACGCGAGCAAGATCAGCGGCAAGCAGGGGCCGGGCGCAGCGTTCGACGGCGGCGGCGCAACGATCACCTCGGGCGTCGTGGTCCGCTCTCCGGTCACCGAAACTGGAACGCTTACGGCCTGCTACGCCGACGCCGACCAGATCGGTTCGATCGGCATCATCGTCCGTCACTACGCCGCCGCCGACACGGCGTTCGCCTCGCCGACCGCGCTGGGCACGCTGTCCATCGCGTCCGCCCTCAAGGGCTCGCTGACCGGTCTGAATCAGGCGGTGGCTGCCGGCGACACGCTGGAGTTCGAGACGGCAGGAACCATCATCAACACCGAACGCCTCGCCGTTCGATCGAGGATCTAAGGCATGCCCAAGACCGTGCACCTGAAAGCCGATGCCGTCGGCGCGAACAACGGAACGAGCTGGGCGGACGCGTTCGTCGATCAGGCGGACGCGATCGCTGCCCTTGCAGCCGGCGACACGCTCCTCACCGACGGTGTGATCTACGGCGGACTGCCTCAGATCAATAACCTCGACAACATCACGATCCTGGGCAAGGCTGGCCCGAGCAGATTCACCCGTCTGATGGGCGTGCTTCCCCAGGTGATTGGAGACATCACCGACGAAGGGGGAGGGGTCTTCTCGATCGCCGCCGCGAGCACGCCTCCGACGGTGACGTGGGACTACCGCCAAGACGATGCGCTCGGCACGGTCACCGGTGTGTCAACGCTTCGGATAGACATCCTTCGTCTCTACGTTGGTCTTCCCATGGCGCTTCCCACCGTCGCCGCCTGGTACGGACACCTCCCGCGCAACTCGACGTTCGCGACGACAACGCCGGCGGAGGGGTTTTGGGGTTATACCGGCGGGCGCGTGTACGTCAATCCTCCGGGTTCGCCGTCGCTGGCAGAGGTTGCCAGCAAGCTCGGTCTGGGTACGCTCGATCGAGGGCTCTACTGCTCGAACTTCGAGAACCTCCGGGTCGCGGACATCGAGGCCGTCGGCTTCGGCAATCCCAACACCCAGCAGGGTGCGTTCTACTTCATCAACTGGACCGGGCTGCGCGTGTCGGACTGCGTGAGCTACGACGCCGGGTACCGATCCTTCAACTTCGAGGGCGACAACGGCTCAACGGATCCGATGGGCTTGGTGGCCTCCCGATGCGTCGCTGCGGGCGACTGCATCGTCGGAGCGACGCAGAACAACCCGTTCGTCATCTACAACCAGTCAGGCACCACCGACGGCGGAGTGATCCGCGATTCGGCGATCATCGCGTACCCGTGGCTGGATCCCGACGGCCGACCGATCCTCGGATCAACCTCCGGCCAGACCGCGATGAACCAGGCGTACAGGCCAACGGGCTTCTACAGCCACTCGGCCGGTGCGGGAGCCACGTCGATGGACGGGATCGTCCTCGAACGCTTCTCGATGCTCTCGATGTGCCAGCCGCTGAACGCCAAGCACAACGCGACCGCTGCGCTCGGCATGTTCTGGCCCGATGAGCGGGTCGCATCGATCCTGAACGTCGAAACGCCATCGTTCGATCGCACGGACCCCGACGAGTACCCGGTCCAGATCCGTGGCGGCGTTGTGTACGGGAGCATCGGGAACCACGGCAACGTCGCGTTGCGAGGCGTTCGCGCGGTGATCCCCGAGGCTATGGGCGGGCTGTCTGACTACGAATACGACGCGGGCGGTCCGGTGACGAACCAGGAGTGGGTGGCGTTCCCCGAATCCCTCGCCGCTCTGTACTACGAGGCGTGCGAGCTCTTCTTCCGCAAGAAGGCCACGGCGCGAGGCATCTGGTTCGCTTCGGCGGCCAGCAACCGCTTCTACATGGACCTCTGCACGGTCGTGTTCGACGTGCCGACCGTGGCGTTCGATCAGGATCCGTTCATCTACCACACGGCCGGATCTTCGGGGAACCCCGGAACGACGCTCAGACTGCGTGGCAACGTCTTCGTCCACCACGGGCCGGCCAACAGCAACCGGATGTTCCTCAAGCGCAACGGAGCGTTTACCGCCAGCGCGGACTACGACATCGAGATCTTCGGCAACTGGGAGTTCGAGGCCAACTGGTGGTTCGGTGTCGATGCCGGCAACAACTTCAACCGCGGCGGCGCGACCGGCGGCTTCAAGGGTTTGACCTACGCCGAGTGCGCCGACAACGCCGGTGGATCGCCGCTCAACGCTCTCGGGCTGTTCACGCACGGCACGGACCCCGAGTTCGTCGACATCGCGAGCGGCGACCTCCGGCCGTCGCCCGGAGGCAACCTCGCAACGACGCCCATGTCCGCGGCCTACGCGGCGATCGAGAACCTCATCGGGATCGCCGGAGGCTCGTTCGACGGGCGCTACGGGGCGTTTCAGGGCGGGCGTCCCGTCGGCAACTTTGTCACGACGGGACACGCGATATGACCATCCTCCGCCCCGCGTGGGCCTACGAGTGCGCATCCGGCCCCAAGTCGAAGCCGGCTCGATACCAGACCGTGCTGCTCCCAGACCGCTGGCGCGTCCTCACGCCGGGGATCCTCGACGCCTACCACTGGGGTGTCCGCGAGTTCTGTTTCCATCTTCCACACGGCCGCGACACCGACGCGATGGACTTCGACGCGCTGATCCACGCCGGCGATCGCGGGCGGGACGCCCAGCGGCTCGCGGAGTCGTTCGACAACTACGTCGAGGCCATCCTGGGTGCGCTCGACGAGGCCGTGGTCACCGTGTACCTCGGGACGCTGCTCTGCGGTTCGATGCAGAAGCTGCTCGCCAAGAGCACCGTCGCGTGGACCGATCGGATCCACGAGGTGCTCGATCGCTTCCTGCACAACGATCGCGTCAACATCGCGATCGACATGAGCTCCGGCCTCGAGAGATATGACCACCCCGGCTACGGCGTGCTGCGGATGATCGAGTCGATCAAGCGGGCGCAGGGTCGCCGGCTGTACATCGAGGGCGTCCCGGTGCCGTCGGTCGAGCCGGCTGGCAGCTGGACGCTCGGGCAGCACGTGATCTGCCAGGAGCCGAACTGGACGACGGCCGTCGTCGATCCCGGCGAGGACTGGTCGCGGATCGGCGGCGAGATCACCCGCTGGTTCAGCGGTCACTTCAAGCGCACGCCGAAGCGTCCGCGTGCCAACTCCTTCGACGATGACCCGATGCGATTCCTCGCCGACGTCGCGTCGAAGGGCCATCGACTGATGACCACGCACCGGGCGTTGTTCGACACCTTCGGCGCGAAGAACTTCCACCACTTCCAGCAGATCGCGACCGACGCGATGGCGAAGGAGACAAGACCATGAAGCTCGCCCAGATCGCGATCGACGACTTGAACATCCCGCACCTGGTCAGCTCGCTCCGCTCGACCTGCTGCCCGGCGTGCGCGTCCAGCAAGCGCACGAAATGGTCGCTCTGCAAACGCTGCTACGCCGCGCTGTCGAGAGCGACGGCCACGTCGCTCTACAACCCGATCGGCGGCGGCTACGAGAAGGCGATGGCCGATGCCCTCCGCGACCTCGGCAAGTCCGAAGCCCACGTGCCCTTTCCGAAGCGCACGAACCGACCCCACAACGAGCGCAACACGAAGGAGAGTGCCTGATGCACAAGCACCACTCATCGCTGCTCTTCGCAGCCGCCGCCGAGGCCGTCATCGCCTCGGGGATCGACACCTCCGGGCTCCCGCCCGAGCCGGCGAACCGCCGTAAGACCTACGGCCGAGGCCGGCACGGCAACTCCACCAAGACCAAACCCATGCGCCAGCGCAACCACGGAAAGCGGCGCTGAACGCACCCACCGAAAGGCCCACCCATGAAAACCACCTGGTATCGCGACCCCGACGAATCCGACTGCCCCGACACGCCCTACGTCGTTCGCCTGCACCAGGGCGAGGACGCCATCGAGCTCTGCCGATGCCGCGATGAGAACCGCGCCCGCGTCACCTGCTCCGCGCTCAACTCGGTGCTTCAAGACGACGCCGTCGCAAAGTTCCAAGCACTGGACTCTCTCTTTGGCGAGCGCATCGTCGCCCCCGACGAGATCGTCGGCTTCCATCCGCTCACCCAAACGGTCTAAGCCCGACGCACGCGCCTACCCGGAAGCTCACCATGCACACCAAGACAAACGCTCAGTCCCACCCGGTCGGACGTCACGAAAGCACCGGCGTTAACGGGACTTTCCAGATCACAGATCGACCACACGGCGACATCGGTCCGCATCTTGCCAAGGTCTCGTTTGTCGATGGTTCGAAAGGAAGCGATCGAATCGACCTGTCATCCCGATCGGTCGATGGCGTCCGCGATCTGTGCTCCCCAGCGATGATTCGTTGTCCTGACCAATTCGAGCTCGACAGCCACGGTCAACTTGGACGCGATCTGCCAGACCACTTCCGGATGGGGCTTCGACACGCCCATTCCATTGATCACACGGTCCTTGATCGTCGGGAAGACACTGCTCATCACGGTCTCAATCGCTGCATCGACGTCTTCCGGTCTCACCTTTGCCATCGCGGGC
>JANSXG010000180.1 GCA_024743075.1 bacterium
GGCCATCGATGCGCCGAACGTCTCGTCAGTGACCTGACGCTCATCCGCCTGTGGCTTGCACGCGGCGTAGATCACGTCGCACAAGAGGACGGGATCGCGCACGAGCTTCTCGATGAGCCCGTTTGACCCTTCGAGCACCTCCATGAGGTCGACGCCCGCGAGCCCACGCACGCGTTTGATCGCCGCGACGGTGATCTCGACGGTCCACTCGCGGCCCTGGTTGTCCTTGAACGTGCGCATCGATGCCTCCGATCCGTTATCCGCCGATCCAGCTCGGGGCCGTGTCCGAGTAGGTCACCTTGGCCGTCACCGAGACGGTGATGGCCTCCTCGAGCGCCTCGTTGCGGCTGAAGTTCGTGATCGAGAAGTCCGCCTGCAGCCCCTGGCCGTCGGCCTCGTCGAGGATCTGCAGCCCGATCAGGTCGTTGTTGAAGAACGCGTTCTTGATGGCGGTGAACCCCGCGTCGGCGGTATCCCAGACCATCTCCCACTCGACGCTCGCCTCCTTGAGCGTGGCGACCGTCGCGCGCCAGCCCGCGTTGGCGCGGGTGGTCACGTCGGCCTCGCCCGCTTCGAGGCTGAGGGTCACGTCCCTGACGTTGTCCATCGCTGTCCACGAGCCGGCCCCGCCCTGGCCGCCGACCAGGTAGAGCAGCTTGGCTTCCATGCCGAGCTTGATTGCCATCGGTTACCTCCTCACCCGGTAGGTGACGCTCAGAACACTGGTGAATACGCGGTGCTGCTCGAGGCTCTCGCTGGAGACGACCGGCTCGTGCGCAAGGCCAGCCCACGCCGCCTCGGGGAACCCCGCCAGCCGCGTGTGCCGCAGGCGGTCGCCGATGGCTTCGGTGAGTTCGAGCAGCTCATCGATCGCGGGCTGATCGTCTTCCGCCGGCAGCTTCTTCTGCACGCCCACATCGAGCACATGCTCGTAAGTGCTGCTCTCGCGGCTCGCGGCCGCGACGGTGGTCGTCCTTGGCACGACTGATACCCGCAGCTCGCCGAGCTCCTCGAGTGTGAACGCGGGCTGGTAGGTGCGGACGGCCGAGACCGGCTGGGCGTAGGTGCCCGCGTTGATGTGCTCGGCCACCGCGTCGGCGAGGGTGCTGATTGTGCTCATGGTCCCTTCGCGCCTCCGATGAAGCGGCCTTCGAGGTAGGACACCCGGCGCTCGATCGCCTGGTACTCGGCCCGCAGCGACCGAGCCTCAACGATGAGCTCGTCCAGCCGCCGCTCGACGTGGTCGAGCTTGGTGGTCACCACACCCCACTGGACCGTGACGGCCAGCGCCGCCATGCCGATGGTCAGTGCGATCGCGGCCCACCGGTGCCCGCCGTTCGGTGGGGGCGTAGGCCTGGGGGGATGTCCGTTCGTGGGAACACTGGTCACGGAAGGTCCTCGGTGGCGATGTGCTTGGTGTGGATGCGAAGCGCCTTGCGGTACGGGTCGCTGTACCGCCACGGCGGCTGGCCGCCGGGCGCATTGACCTCGTAGACGAACACGGATGAACCGACGGTTTCGCGGACGCGGTCGCCGGCCTTGGGCAAGGCGGGGCCATCGCCCAGATCCAGATCAGCCGTGCGGACCAGGAAGTCACGCGACTCGATCCGGTGGATGAGCCCGGCTTCGTTGGCCTGCTCGAACTCCGTGCGGCCGATGGTGGCGTTGAGCTCGACCTGAGCAGCGCCCCGCTGGTACACCACCGGTCGCGTCATGTGCGCGTGCCGCTGGGTATCGAGGAACGATGCGCCTTGTTCGAGCAGGTCCGCCACGGTGAAGCCTCCGATCGATACGTTCGCTTACTGCGACAGCCGGATACGAATGGTCGCGTCGGCGTCCGCCGCGGCCCGCACGACCTTGCCGATGAGCTTGTTGCCCGTCGCGGTCTTGGTCGCCATGTCGTTAGTGTTGTCCCAGTACGCGAGCTGACCGGCGGTGAAGCCCGTGCCCGCGGTGGTCGCCTTGGGGAAGTCGAAGACCCCCTCGACCGCGAGCGCACCGAGCTGGCCCGCCTTGAGATCCACCCGGGTGACCCCGACCAAATCGCCCTGCACGACGACCGTGCCCGCGGGCGTGTCGGCCCCCGGCGTGTAGTCGATCGCCGCGCCCTGCTGTACGAATGTGGTTGCCATCGCTATGCCTCCGTTGCCGTTGCCTGTGTCACCGGGGTCGACAGGGTCGAACCCGCCGCCGCCGAACTGAGTCATGCCTCACCCTTGCTCTTCACGCCGCCACGCGGGTCCTGCAGCGCCACGCCGAAGTCGTGGTAGCCGCGCATCTGGATCCCCAGCCGGTTGAAGCTCTGCTCGGCGGTCTCGATGGTCGGGGCTTCTTGTCCGTTGAGGAACGCCACCTCGATGACCGGCAGGTCCGCCGGTGAGGCGAGCATGTACCAGGCTTTGCTCGATTGGCCCGGGTAGGCCGCGTTGCCCAGGTAGCGGCTGACCTCGACGCGGAATTTGCCCTGGTGTGGGTTGGTCACCGGGTACTTGGCGCTCGAGGTGTTGTCGCGCAGTTCCATGCTCTTGAAGAGCTGGCTGCCCAGCGCCGACAGCGCTGTGGGCACCAGCAGCACCTGCGGCATCACCCCCAGCGGCTTGCCGTCGGAGTCCACCTGGTCCATGAAGGCGACCTCGGCCTTGGTCAGCCCGTCGATTGACAGGGCGGTGTCCGCGCCGGCGAGGTAGTTGTTGTTGCCCGCCGTGTAGAAGCCCGAGTTCGCCAGGAAGGTCTTCCAGAAGATGTCGTTGATGGTCTTGCCCGAGCCCGCGCCGAGCTTGCGGGGCACGCTGGTGATCGCGCCCAGATCGTCGTTGATGATGTCGGTGCGATCGATCGACAGCATGAGGCCATACGTCTCGGCCCGGTTGGTGTAGGTCTCCTCGCCCAGCGTGCCGTGCTTGATCTCGCCTCCGGGCGCGATGCGCTCGTACTGGTCGTTGCCCGTCAGGCGGTAGCTGGTGACGGCCTTGAAGTCGGTCACGCTGCGCACCGCGGTGATGTTCCGCCAGGTGCGTTCGACGCTGAAGAAGCCTTCGAGCAGGAACTTGTTGGCGACGTTCGAGAGGATGCCGCCGATGCTGATCGTGCTGTTGGACGCTTCGATGCCCCTTCCGAACGCGGCATCCATCACGCCGTGCCAGTCGCGGAACGTCCGGCCGGTGTAGCCGTTGGCCCAAGCGGCGTGGAGCAGCAGTTCCTGGAGCCCGATCGACTGCCCGAAAGCCCGCGTCGCGGCTTCCAGATCCTGCTCCGCACAGTGTCGCTCGGGAGTGGTCAACCGGCCCGAGAGCACGCACGCGGCTTCGAGAACCCGCTGGTTGACCGCCGGCGCGGCGGGGGCGTGAATGGCAGGGGCCTTGGGTCGGCTGGCCCGCAGGACCTCCAGTTCGGTCTTGGTCGCGTCCCAGCCCTCGCGGATCGAGCGGGCCTCGATCTCGGGGTGCTGGCCCGCGCACAGCCGTCGCACGGCGGCGATCCGCTCGCTCTCGGCGGCGATCTGCTGCCGCATGGTCTGCACCGGGTCGGTGATCGCGGGCTGGTTCGCTTCGGGCGCAGGGGTGCCCGCGCCCTGGACGGGATCGGATGCATCGTCCCCCGCGGCAGCGCCGGCGGCGATGGTCGCCGAGGTCGAGCCGTCAGCCCCGAGGTCGACGAAGCTGATCTCGCCGAGCGTGGACTTGCGCACGATGTTCAAGGGGCCGGCGACCTCGCGTCCGTTGACGGTCGCGGTTTGGTTCTCGCGGAGGAACTCGAACGCCTCGACGCTCGCGCCCACCGATGCCTGCCAGGGGAATCCGTTGCGCGCTGAGACCACGACCTCGCGGGCCGCGGGCGTGTCGCGGGAGATCATCCCGGTGGCCACCAGCCGCCCCTCTTCGACCATCACCTGGTCGGTGTGCCCGACGCCCGCCGTCGCGTCGTGCCCGAACCGGATCGGCCGCGACGGGGAGGGGATCGCCAGCCCGGCCAGGTCGATCACGACCGGGTGCCGCCAGCCGGCGACGCGCATCGGCCCGCCGCTGTAGGCCATCATCCGGAACCGCGGCAGAGGAGCGGCAGCGCCGCCGTCGCCGCTGACCGTGTCAGCGCCCTCGATCTCGAACTCCGCCTGCGCGGTGAGCGCCAGCGTCCTGGGGTGCGAGCCGGGGTTTGAGTGGGCAAGGGCAGTGGGCTGCGCGGGAGCAGCGGACGCCTGGATCATGCGGGGGTGTGACATCGCTACGCGGCCTCCTTGGTGGTTTCGTCGGTGACGGTCTCGTCGGTGTCGGGATTGGAGTCTTCGGGATCAGGCTCGCCCGTTGTGTCGCTTGGGCCGCCGGCCTTGGTGGTGACCGGCAGCCCGAGCTCGCGCATGAGGGCCAGTTCCTTGGCCCGCTGGCGGAGCTCGTCCTCCCAGTCGCGTCCCTGGCGTGCGAACTCGTGCGCGAGCGTTGTGGTGTGGTTGGCCAGGCGGGTTGCCTGTGCGTTGGCTTCCTTGGCCGGGTCGACATGCTCGACGCCGTCCCAGAACCAGACGTGCGGTGTGGCTGCGCCGCGCACACGCATCGCCTGGGGCAGCAGCCCCTCGACCAGCGCGGCCTCATCGAGCCAGGCGCGGAGCAAGCGGTCCAGCACCGTCTGCTGGAGGCGGTGCTGCTCGACACGGATGCTCTTGAAGTAGGTCTGATGGTCCAGGCGGCCCGAGGCGTAGTTGTAGCCGGAGCTGTTCCCGGCCGCGACGTTGAAGGGCATGTTCAGGCAGCGGGCGATCTCGTTGAGGATCTCGCGCTTGAACTCGCCGTAGGTCGTTGATGGGTGCTCGGCGTGGACCTGCCCGAGCTTCCAGCCGCCGGGCAGCACGGTGGCCATCCGCTTCTCGAGCTCGACCTCGTCCATCGGTTCGAGCGGGTCGGCCTCGCCGTTGGCGGGCGCATCGGTGTAGAGCACCGCCGCGAAGTCCGCGGCCGTCTCGGCGGCGGCGATCACCGCCAGCGTGTAGCGGCGGAGCTGCGCGAAGAGCGGCAGGGCGGGTGTGATGTCCGGGATGCCGCGCCACTGGCCCGGCCGGTCGGGCCGGAAGTAGTGCAGCACGGACGCCGCGGGGTAGGTGTCGTGGTCTCGAACGGTGTGCCACGCCCCGTCGCCGGGGTGGTGCCGCAGCACGTGGTACGCCACCGGCAGCCCGCTGGGGTCGAAGACGATGCCGTCGACATCGGTCACTGCCTGACCGGTGGGCGTGCGCCCGAACCACGGCGTGCAGACCTGATCAGGTTCGAGCAGGCGCAGGTCGAGCTTGACGGGTGTGTCGAGCCCGGGGCTGGAGATCAGAAGGCCGAACGCCTCGCCGCTCTCGGCCCGGGCCATCCGCATGCTGCGGAGCTTGCCGGGCAGGTCGATCGCCGCCGACCAGGCCTCGAAGGCTTCCTCGACGCGGGCGTTGACCGACGTGTCGGGCGTGAGCATCTGCAGCCGAGGCCCGGTGCCGATGGTGTCGTTGGCCAGCGTGAGGACGATGCCCTTGGCGTAGGAGTTGTTGGCCACCTCGTAGCGGGCGCGGTTGCGCAGGATGCGCCGCACCTCGGGGCTAACGGCCGCGTTGGGCGAGAGCCCGTCGGCCGCGGCCCAGTGGCGGCGGTTGTCGGCGGTGGTCTGTGCCGAGTCGAACCGCGCCCGGACCATCCGTGTCCGCTGAGGCACGATCGCCGTGGCGGCCCGGACCGGGTCGGCCCGGCGCGAGAGCGGGGCGAGCAGGCGCTTCAGCATCCGCCCTCCCGTCCGCCGGTGCCACCGGCCCCCCCGGCCCCCCC
>JANSXG010000123.1 GCA_024743075.1 bacterium
GGCCGATCTGGCGATCCTTCGCGGCGACCGCCGCCTCAAGTTCGCCGATGCGCTCGGCCCGACGCGACGCGATGCTCTCCGCGGTCTGCTTTTCCTGGAGCAGCCGGGCGTTCTGGGCTTCGAGTGAGTCGACCATGGTGGTCGTCGTGTCGTACTGGTCCTGGCCGACGCAGCCGCCGAGTCCGAGGCCCGCGATGCTCGCCAGCGCGAGGGTCGCACCGGCGGTGGTAACAGAACGGAAAGTCCGAGGGTGACGCATGGGTTCGCCTCTGTGTGAATCTATCGAGTAACTCCCAGCGAGAGTCCGAGAATACGCTGGACGGTGGTAGAGAATACCATGTTGTTGTCAGGCCCGGCGTACATCGTGACGCACGCCGTCGGACCCGAATGTCATCGGCATTCGCCTGCTCGGACCGTGAAATCCCTCCCCGGCTCCGGGGCTGTGACCCGATAGGATTCCGTCCACTCCGATGCGCTCTGACCGTGAAATCCAGATTCTCCGCCTCGCCGGAGCCGCCGACGGCCGCGGAACCCGCCTTGGCCCCTGCACCGCGATCCTGGAAGTTTCTCCGGACGCTTTCCCCGGCGTCGAACTTCTCGCGATTGGAAACGATGACATCGTGCGGAGTCACCCGGCGGTCTCCGGTCCGAGTTCGGTCGAAATCGACGCGTCGGGTTGCGTCGCGATCCCGGGGCTTGTAAATGCCCATACACATCTCGACCTCACCCACATCGGTGCGCAGGCCTATCGCCCGGAGCACACGTTCATCGACTGGGTCGACATGATCCGCGAGCGTCGAGAAACAACGCCCGACGCCATTCGCGCATCGGTCCGAGCGGGCATCGACAAGTCCATCCGCGGGGGCGTCGTGGCAGTGGGGGATGTTGCCGGCGTCTTTGGGCTTGAGCCTCTGCGAGAGTTGGTGTCGAGCCCGATGGCGGGCAAGGTCGGCATCGAACTCTTCGGAATCGGCAAGCGACAGAAGTCGATCCTGGAGCGCATGGCCGACCTTGCCGCCGCGGCATCCGAACTAACGCGTAACTCCAGCCGCGTGGACTGGACCTGGCAGCCCCACGCACCCTATTCGGTCGGCACCTCGATTTACCGGCGATGCGCGCGCGAGTGCAGTGATCGTGGCGTGCCCATGATGACTCACCTCGCCGAAACACCGCAGGAAGCCGAGTTCGTCGCCCACGGCACCGGGGCGCAGGTCGAGCTTCTGAGGCGTTTAGACGCTTGGGATGAAACGTGCATCGAATCGGTTGGCAGGGGAGAGACTCCTGTCGAGTATCTGTCACCGATTCTCGCCGAATCGCATTCAATCGTTGCTCATGTGAACTACGCCAGCGACGAGGACATCGGACGGCTCATCGATGCCGGGGCATCCGTTGCGTACTGCCCGCGCGCAAGCCAGTACTTTCGCCAGGAGCAGGCGTTCGGCCCCCATCGGTATCGCGAACTGCTTGAAGCCGGAGTCAGCGTCGCCTTGGGGACAGACTCGATCGTCAACCTGCCCGAGGAGGACTCTGACCGTCTTTCGACACTTGACGATGCTCGCCTGCTCGTGCGCCGCGACGGGCTTCCGCCCGAGGTGGCACTCTCCATAGCGACCTGGCGAGGTGCGGACGCTCTTGGTCTGGATCCGGACTGCTATTCCCTCGCTCCCAGCCGGCTTCCTCGCCGACTTGCCGGGCTCGGGTTGGTCGACGTTTTTGGGCTGGCGCCCGATCAACCGGCCGACGCACGGGTGATGGCGAGTGAACGGCCTTCACAGCTCGTGCGTCCAACCCACATGCCCGCAAAGAATTCCGCATCATGAGCCAGCCCGCTCGGCGAACTGCAAAGGCCCGCGTTCCGCGCAACGCGCTGCTGCGATGCTGCAGCAGCGTGCGTCTCGGCTTGCTTTTGATTTTGGCAATCGCGGTCTACGCGGCTCTGGGAACCGTGTCTCTCGCAGGAGCCTTCGAGATGCTCGGTGGTGAGCCGTGGGCACCGGGCCGGACGATCCGACACCTGCCGTGGATCGATCTGCGCGAACAGGAGTATTACTCGACGGATCTCTTTGGCGCTCTGCTTCTTGCCCTCGTCGTCAATATGTCGCTCGCGACCGTTCTGCGCATCCCGTGGCGACCGGATCGAGCGGGCGTGATCCTGACGCACGCGGCGGTGGCCGTGCTGGCGATAGGGGCGTTCGTCGCGACCCGAAGCCGGGTGTATGCAACAATCGCTCTCTTCGCCGGGGAGCCGAGCAGCAAGTCGATCGATCGCTCTCGCTCGGTCCTTGAGGTCGATGGGGTTCACGCAGGATCATGGCGTCTCGACCAACGGCTTCCTCGCTACGCGGATTTCGGTGTCCCGTGGTCGGATCGCGACCGCGCAATCGCCCTCGATGACGGGGTGCGAGTAACCGGTTTCGCCCACTCCGCCCGAGTTGTCTCGCGATTGGAACGGGGCAGCCCGAGCGATCCGCCCGGCTGGCAGTTCGATGAGGTTCTGGCCACAGGCGAGCGACGGACTCTCTGCCTGATCGCCGCCGGCGATGCCGGCAGCCGGAAGATGCTTACAGACGGGACAGTTCTGCTCGCCCTGGGCGCACCATGGCCGAGCCCCGATGTCCTGTCGACAGCGATCGAGCAGCCGCACACCCGCAGCATCGGGCTTGTTTGGATCGAGCCGCAACCGGGTGTGACTCTCGTGCTTCCGGCTTCACGCGGCGCATCCGTGTTTGCAGAAACCGAGGAGGGGGTCTGGCAGGCCGAATTCCTGGATCGCGCCGAGTTCATTCCCGGGACAACCTTCGGAAACTATCGGTTAAGCGGGCCGGGCTTCCGAGACCAGATCCTCTATGCAGCTTCATGGGATCCACGCGTTCAGGGTCGTTTCGCAGACGGATCAGCTGATCCGGACGGGCAACGACCGGACCTTCCGGACGCCTTCCGCAGTCTGTTTCTGGACGCCGCGCAGCCAGCGATTGTGCTCCATCCGGAGGGCTCGCTCCGCTTTCGCGACAACGGCCTGCAGGTAGGTGAAACGCTGGTTGTCGGCGACATCATTTCAATCGGCCCGCTGGCAGAACTTCAGACCACGCGAATCGAATCGAACGCCCGGCTTGCCCAGCAAGTCGAAGGCCTTCCTCTCGTTGAAGATCCGCAACTGCTCGCTGATCCGCGCCTTGGGTCGGCGGTGCGTGTCGAGTGGGAATTCGAGAACGGCACGAACGCGGCGTGGCTGGGCTTTGATGACAGCCGGACACCCGAGACCGAACCGAGCGGTCTTCATTACGGACCCCAGCGATTCGAGATCGCAGACACTTCGCTGGCGTTCCGGTCTTTCAAGGCCGAGCTCTTTCGGCGCGGAAGCGTGCCCATGGACTTTCAGATCGGGATCGAACTGAACCAATTGGGTGAAAGTACGGTCCACACACTCAGTCTGAACGAGCCGATTCGAACGACCATTCGCATCCGAGATCGGGACCGACAGGTGCAATTATCTCTGATCGGCTGGGATGCAGCGGGATGGGAGGCGTCGCGCGGGCAGGATGCGGGTCAGTTCGAGGGAGTTCGATATGTCATCCTGTCCATGAATCAGCGCGAGGGCGTCGGGATGGCGCTGTTCGGCGTCGTCTTGATCCTGCTCGGAGCGGGGTACTCGCTTGTGACCCGGCTGGTCTTGCCGCTCACGCGTCCATCGCGCCCGGCTGGGGAGAGTGGGCGATGAAAGCCGTCGCGGGTCTCATCCTGCTGCTGGTCTTCGTGCCGCTCGCCGAAGCTTCCGTGCCAGCCTTTGTCCGTGATGTCGATCTGTCAGCCCTCGATGGGATCGGTGCCAAGCAGGGCGGACGAGTGGTCCCGCTGCGTTCGTTCGCCGACGCATTCGTCACCGATGTGCACGGTCGGACGCCGATGGTTGCGGCCGACGGCAGCGAGGTGGATTCGGTCATCGTGCTGCTGGAAAGCGTTTTCTACCCCGAACGCGCGATGGAGTGGTGCACCGTCGCAACGCCGGGGCGAGCGATGCCGAGTTTGGCTGGGCAAGCCCTTGAGGAGCTTGCTTCCGGGCTTCCGGGCGGAGATTCCGATGCTGACCAGACCAGCGACCTCGCCCTGCTCGAAGCCCGACTTTCGCTCATCGTTTTTGCGAGCGAGGTACTGCGTCCCGTGCCGGGCGAAGCGGGAGAGAACTGGTTGACCGTCGATGAAGCGCGGCAGTCTGCGCTGGGACCGCTTCTCGATCGTCTGTCGGTCGCGTGGCGCCTTGGCGATACGCCAACGATTCACAGCGCGATCGCGGATCTCGGCGCAGCCCTTCAACGCAACCAAGCCGCGAACGGTGTGAATCCCCAAGTACTGCGCATCGAACGCGTTCTCGAAAGTCTGCCGCTGCTCTCGCTCGCCGTGGTGCTTTACGTGCTCGCGACCGCAATCGCTGCCCTGAAGCGCCACCGGGCAGCGCTCGCCATCGCATCGGTCGCCTTCTTCCTGCACATCATCGTCGTCATCGGTCGAGCGATCGTGCTTCATCGGCTTCCGGTCCAGAACCACTACGAGTCAATGGCGGCAGTTGCGCTGATAGTCGCCGGTGGGGGACTGCTTTTCTCGTATCGGTCCCGAAAGGACTCCACATTGGCGATCGGCAGCGCTGTCAGCGCCGGCTTGGTTGCGATCGCGGAGTGGCTGAATGTTCCCGGTCGCCTGCTTGAGCTCGAAGCCGGAATCCTGTCCTCAACCGCCATCCTCAAGTACCACGTGCTCGCCATCCTCACCGGGTACGCGATCATCCTGTTCGGCGCGGGGGTCGGAGGGATTCTGCTGGTCCAACTCGCGCGCGGTCGCTCTCCGGAACAGATCGCCGACCTGCATCGCACGCAGACCCGCCTCGGCTACTGGGCGTTCTGGGTGCTCGGACTTGGCATCTTTCTCGGTGCAGTCTGGGCGGATCGTGCGTGGGGGCGGTGGTGGGCGTTCGACCCGAAGGAGACCTGGGCCCTGATCACATGGCTCGTCTACCTCGCAATGGTCCACATCCCCGCCTCTCGGTTATCCGCCCGTCGCCGCCCCGTCATCGTCGCGACGCTGCACCTGCTCGGCCTGCTCGCGATGCTCTGGACGTACTTCGGGGTAAACCTGTTGTTGCCCTCGCTTCATTCCTATGCCTGATTGGCAGTCGAACCGTCCGGAAGCCGCGTTCACGGCCCAGTTCGCGAATTGCAGTGGTCTGACGCCGTTCAGCCGATATCATCTTGTGGCCGATGGTGGCCGATTCTGCGGTACCCAAGCATGAGCAGCGAAATCGACATCCTCTGGAGCAGATTGCGGGAGCACGCGGGCCCTTACCCGCCTCAGGCGTTCATCTTCGTTCAGGAAGGCCTGCGTCATACCTGTGATCGCCTCTACACGATCGATGAAGACGGTCCGACCGACGGCTCGCGCCATGTCACCGGTCAGGAGCTCTGCCTCGGCCTGCGTGACTATGCCCAGCAGCAATTCGGTCTGCTCGCGATGACGGTCCTCAATTCGTGGAACATCCGGCGGACCGAGGACTTCGGCAAGATCGTCTTCGCCATGATCGAGGCCGGCCTGCTCCGCAAGACCGAACAGGATTCCATCGCCGACTTCCAGAATGTCTACGACTTTCCGGAAGTCTTTGGCTCCACGCACGAACTCTGCTGATAGCCGCTCGCGTGTCCCCGTGAATTCGAACCCGGACACCCGCCATCGGCGGCCCGTGCTATTCTCTGGCCCATGAGCGAACCCGACCACGGCTCGGAATCCCGCCAGGACACCCTCCGCGATCTGGCGAACCGTCACATCTGGCAGATCCAGCCGATCCGCGACCTGCTCGTCATCGTCGCGGTGCTGCTTCTGCTCTGGCTCGGGGCCAAGCTCTCCGTCGTCACCGTGCCGCTGCTTCTGGCGATGCTGATCGCCTACCTCGTCGAGCCGCTTGTCCAGCGCGCGACCAAACTCTCGTGGGTCAGCCGGCAGGGGGCAGCCGCCGGGATAATCATCCTCGTAGCTCTCGCTGTCGTCCTCCCGGCCACCATCGGCGGGGCGTTCGCGGCCCGTCAGGGCATCACCGCGGTCTCGCGCCTCACCGAGAACATCATCGTCCTCGACGATGTCGTTTCGAACGACGCGACGGAGGAAGAACTCGATCGCCTGCCCGACGGCTTCTGGCAAGGCCTCGCGGTGCAGCTCGTCGAGATCCGCGAGGCTGCCGAGCGCACCAAAGCCGAGCGCGAGCGGAGCAACTCCGCGGGCGAACTCCCGCCGCCCGCAGCGCCGCCTTCGAGTAGCGAGCCCGACCCCGAAGCAGAAACCACCGACGAAGCCCTCCCCGAGCCCGTTATCCCCGCCGCCGAAGCCACGCTCATCTATGGTGTGTTCGAGCAGGTCAGCGACTGGGTCCAGAGCAACCGGGGCCTGATCGCCCAGCGCATCTCCAGCAGCGGGTTCGACATCTTGCGCTGGCTCGCCGGCGCGCTGATCTCTCTGTTCAGCCTCGGATTCATGGCCTTCCTCACCGCGTTCTTCTTCTTCTTCATCTGCACCGGCTGGGGAGCGGTAAGGAGATTCTGGTTCAACCTCATCCCAGAACGACGGCAGGGGCGCAGCGTCGAACTCTTCAAGCAGATGGACGCCGTCATCGCCGGCTTCGTGCGTGGGCGCCTCACCATCATGCTCATCCAGTGCGTGATCTTCTCGGTCGGCTACCTGATCATCGGCACGCCCGCCGCTATCATTCTCGGCGTCGCCGTCGGCGTGCTCTCGATCGTGCCGTACCTCGCGCTCATCGGCATCCCGATCTCCATTGTGCTCATGCTCCTCGCCGTCGATCCGGCCCAGGCCGAGACCTTCCGCAGCGCGTGGTGGTGGATCGTCTTCGCGCCGATCGGCGTGTACATGATCGGGCAGGCCGCCGACGACTACGTCCTCACCCCGCTCATCCAGGGCAAGTCCACCGGCCTCGACACGCCAACCGTCCTCTTCGCCTCGCTCGCCGGCGGCATACTCGCCGGGTTCTACGGCCTGCTCATCGCAATCCCCGTCGCGGCGTGCATCAAGATTCTCATCCGCGAGATCGTCTGGCCGAAGTTCCGCGCATGGGCTGAGGGCGAAGCCTCCGACCCGCTCCCGATCGGCGGGGGGGCCAAGGATACTTCGCACTGATCGTCCCGATCGGAACCGTCCGGCTTAACGACGCTTCTTGCCGCCCTTGCGCTTCTTGAAACCCCGTTTCGGGCTCTGGCTCTTCGTCGAGCCGCGCCCGCCGGGCATCATCGGCATGCCCTCCATGCCCGGCAGCGACCCGCCGCTCTTCTGGAGCTCGCGCATCGCCGCGACCTTGCCCTTGACGCCCACGCCCGACATCTGCTTGCTCATCTTCGAGATCATGTCGAACTGCTTGGTCAGGCGCGACACATCCTCGACTTTCGTGCCCGAGCCGGTTGAGATGCGCTTGCGCCGCGACTGATCCAGCTTCTTGACGCTCTTCCGCTCCTCGGGCGTCATCGAGTTGACCATGCCCTCGACGCGATCGAGCTGCTTGTCGTCGATGTCCACATCCTTGAGCATCGAACCGACGCCCGGCAGCATCCCGAGCAACTGCTTCATCGGACCCATCCGGCGCAGCGTGCGCAGCTGCTTCAGGAAGTCGTCCATCGTCAGCTCGCCCTTGGCCATCTTCGCGGCCATCTCCTCGGCCTCTTCCTCGTTGACCTCCTGCTGCGCCTTCTCGACCAGCGACACGACATCGCCCATGCCCAGAATGCGCGACGCGATCCGGTCGGCGTGGAACTCCTCGAGCTTGTCGACGTGCTCGCCGGTGCCGATGAACTTCAGCGGCGCGCCCGTGATCTTGCGCACGGTCAACGCCGCGCCGCCGCGCGTGTCCGAGTCGAACTTCGTGAGGATCACGCCGTCGATCGAGAGCTGTTCGTGGAACGCCTTGGCCGAGTTCACCGCGTCCTGACCGGTCATCGCGTCGACCACCAGCAGGATCTGGTGGGGGCTGAGCGCCTTGTTCACCGAGCGCAGCTCCGTCATTAGCTCATCGTTGATGTGCAGGCGCCCGGCGGTGTCGAGGATCAGCGTGTCCACACCCGCCTTGCGTGCCTCACTGGCCGCGTTCTGGCAGACCTTCACCGCCACGCCGACCGCCTTGCCGTACTCCGCCGCCTTATCCTTCTCACCATAGAAGCGCGCAGCCGGACCGGTCGTGATCTCCGCGTTCACGGTCTGGACGACCGTCTCGAGCTGGTCGATCGCCGCCGGACGCTGCAGGTCCGCCGCGGCGAGCATGACCGAGCGCCCGCGCTTCTTCAGGTAGCCGGCGAGCTTGCCGCAGGTGGTCGTCTTCCCCGACCCCTGCAGGCCGCACATCATGATGACCGTCGGCCCCGGCGACACGCGCGGGATGCCCGGCTGGCTGTCGTCGCCCTGGCTCATCAGCCTGATCAGCTCGTCGTTGACGATGCCGATCATCTGCTGGCCGGGCTTGAGCGACTCAAGCACCTTCTGGCCCTTGGCTTGCTCAACGACGTTCTCGGTGAACTCTTCGACGACCTCGTAGTGGACATCGGCCTCGAGGAGTGCGGTGCGAACGTCCTCCATAGCCTCGCGAACGTTGGATTCGGAAATGGTGCCGCGTCCGCTGAGTTTCTTGATCGCGGAGTTGAAGCCGTCGGAAAGACGATCGAACATGGGCGTAGAATTCCTTGCTGGCAGGGAGAAATCCCGGGCCGGCCTTGATCGGGTGGTCATTGTACGGGTTTTGAGGGGTCTGGTTCGGTCCTGGTGCTAGGTCCGATAAGATAGGTTATGTAAAATTCAATAGCCTAGGCCACTATGCAGCATCGCCATCGATACTCGCAAATCGAAATCCGATGGGTTTGCGCGTCGCGAGGCATAAGCCCACATTGAGCAAAATACCTAATGAATTATAATTTGGATGCTGTTGGCGAGGGGCGAGGATCAAGCAGCATGCTGCATGACCCTTTGGACAATCAATGACTACGCTTTCCGAAGCAGGGTCGCTGTTTCGTTCTTGGAAGAATTGCGCATCTTCAATTACTAGACCGTCCCGGTCGCCAATCGAGGTGGCTATACCGTAATTTCGAGTGAGACAATCAGTGGCGTTTTTTGCAGATATGCCATACATACAGTCAAAGGGCTGATGTTCTGAAATCCAGTGCAGTACTAGATCAGGTTTAGATGGTCCGATTTCGAAGATGCAGACTCGCCAGAGCGATGGCTTCTGGCGATTTCTACCGCAACAAATTAGTGCTGCATGACCAAAGGAAAATCGGATGACATGGACAGTGTCAACCCATCGAAGATCCCGAATTCTTTCTGCTTCTCGGCTATGTTTTGGATTAGCGTAGGGAGGCAAAGAAATTATTGCTTTGACTGCTTGGGTGCGCTCTAGAAGTTTTGATGAGTTAACTAGTACCGAAAATGGCTTGAGATGAAGCCCCTCTATCTGGTCTGCGGCGCAGTTTCTGATCGCTAGCCAACGGCGCGAGAGTGTCGTTGACGGAACGCTCGCCGCATTATCCGTGCCGGCAAGATACTCGTCCCAGCAGATATAGACGCGCGAGATGTGCTTGTAATCCGCACGCTGGAGGGTAGTGCGAATTGACGATGAGACTCGCTCAAGCCAACAGTACCTGCTCATTTTCGATGTCATCGAATGAGCCCATGAGTTGCCAAGCAGGCCAATCACGATAACACAATGCGCGTCGCTTTGGATATGGCCCTTGTACGATGACAACTGAGTTGCGGCGTCCTCGATTTTACTTGAAATCTTATTGTAGGCAGATTTCCATCCTGCACCATACAAGTTTTTGCATTCAATCAGAATTCGATTGCCATTTTTCAATGCTGCAAATTCTGGGCTTTTGATGCCTCGCGTATTCGTCGATATGGGCGATATCATCCAATTCTGATTCTTGAGATTTGCTGCCACGCTGATCTCAAGCATTGCGCCAAAGTACTGGGCTGATATTTGTGATGAAAGGCTCTTGCGGAGGGATGCAAACAAGCGTGGCCCGCCGTACTTTTCGGGTTGTTGGAAGTCAAAATTCGCGAAATTGGTTGACCATAGATGGCTCATCGCGAGTGAATCGATTGTGGCAATCCACCTAAGACATCTACGAATAAAGTCTTTTTTGCTTTGTTCAGGTTGTTCTTCTGCTCCAAGTGCATCTAAAGATCGAATCAAATGTTTGAGTGGGTGTTGGTGCGGAAGTGCAGATATAGCGTCCGGTCCAATTAGGCTTTGGATACGTGATGATATGGAGCGAGTAGAAAATGTTGTCCCTGCCATCTAGGCCCTTGATCTCAATTGATGGCTCTGTGAGTGCACCTCTATCGCTAGCCTCA